>NZ_JBHSIR010000038.1:0-105806 GCF_042653605.1 Pseudonocardia sp. GCM10023141 | reverse complement strand
CGACCGGGGCACCGTGGAAGTTGCCGTTGCTCTCCACCCGCCCGTCGAGCGTGACCACCGGGTTGTCGATCGCCGCGGCCAACTCCCGGTCGGCGACGGTCTCGGCGTACCCGAGCGTGTCGCGGGCGGCGCCGTGCACCTGCGGCGCGCAGCGCAGCGAGTAGGCGTCCTGCACGCGGGTGCAGTCGGGGGTGCGGTGGCTGGCCATGATCGCGGAGCCGGTGAGCAGCGCGCGCAGGTTGGCGGCGCTGTCGGCCTGCCCCGGGTGCGGGCGCAGCGCGGCGAGATCGGCGGCGAACGGCGCATCGGTGCCCAGCAGCGCCTCGACGCTCATGGCGGCGGTCAGGTCGGCGGTGACCAGCAGGCGGCGCAGGTCGTGGCAGGCGAGCACGAGCATGCCGAGCATGCCGTCGGTGCCGTTGATCAGCGCGAGGCCCTCCTTCTCGCGCAGCGACACCGGCGCGATGCGGGCGGCGGCCAGCGCGGCGGCGGCGGGGAGCAGCACGCCGTCGGCGTCGCGGACCTCACCCTCCCCCATCAGCGCGAGCGCGCAGTGCGCGAGCGGTGCGAGGTCGCCCGAGCAGCCCAGCGAGCCGTACTCGCGCACCACCGGCGTGATCCCGGCGGCGACGAGCGCGGCGTAGGTGCTCGCCGTCTCCAGCCGGACGCCGGTGCGGCCCGTCGCCAGGGTCGAGAGGCGCAGCAGCATCAGGGCGCGCACGACCTCGCGCTCCACCTCCGGCCCGGAGCAGGCTGCGTGGGAGCGGACGAGGCTGCGCTGCAGGTCGGCGCGGCGCTCGACCGGGATGTGGCGGGTGGCCAGTGCCCCGAACCCGGTCGAGACGCCGTAGTGGGGCACCACGTCGTCGGCCAGCGCCTCGATCACCGCGCGCGAGCGGCTGATCTCCCGCTGCGATTCCGGCGCCAGCACCGGCGCCGCGCCGCCACGTGCGACAGCGACGACGTCGGCGCGGCACAGCGGTCCGGTTCCGACCGTGACGGTGGTGGCGACGGTGGTTGTGGGCACACCGACACAGAACACCCCGGACCGCTGTCGGCACCATCCCGGCGCGCCCATCTGCGTCCGGTATCCCGGACAGTTGTGCTCGGACGAGTGATCAGCGGTCCGTCCGTCATCCGGCGCTCGAGTCGCGGGCGACGCCCGATGGCCTCAGACTGTGTCCATGGTCGACGTCTCCCGCACCCTCACCGTCCGCGCACCGCTACCCGCCGTCGTCGACTACCTCAAGGACTTCGCCCACGCCGAGTCGTGGGATCCCGGCACGGTCACGTGCGTGCCGGTCGCCGCCGGCCCGATCGACATCGGCAGCGAGTGGCGCAACGTCTCGGTGTTCCGCGGCAAGGAGACGACGCTGGTCTACCGCCTGGAGAAGGCCGAACCCCAGCAGCTGGTCTTCGTCGGCAACAACAAGACGGCCACCTCCACCGACACGATCTCGTTCGTCCCGGTCGAGGGCGGCACCACGATCACCTACCACGCCCACGTCGTCTTCCACGGCCTCGCCCGGCTCGTCGACCCGTTCATGAAGAAGGAGTTCGACCGGCTCGGCGACGAGCTGATCGACACCATGACCGCGGCGGTGGAGGCACAGGCCCGGGCGTAGGGCGCGCGTTGCGGGAAGGCCCACCGCGCCAACCCATCGGCCACCGCGCCAACGTCCCAACATCGGCGCCGAGGCCAAACCGTTGGCGCCGTCACCTGCGGGGGGCACCGCTCGCCCCCGCCACGCGGCGGGTTGGTCGGGGTGCAGCGAGCGGCGGGCGATGGCAGGAAAGCCACTTTGCCGCAACGTCGTTGCGGGAAAGTGGCTTTCCTGCAACGGGGACCGGCGACCCGGCACCGCCGTCAGCGTTCCGTGAACGGCGGTGTGCTCAGCCCGCCGATGCGGAACCGCTGCCAGAGGTCGGGGTCCGTGAGCTCCGCGGGCTGCTCCCCCTCCGGCGTGCGCAGCACCACGCTCGCCCGGTTGCCGGTGACGAGCCCGGCCAGCTCCGCGTTCGTCGCGACCCGGCCGTACCAGTGGTAGAACCCATCGATCGGCTCGAAGTGGCCGCGGAGCACGACCGCCACGGCCACCTCGCGCTCGGCGATGAGCACGGTGGCGGGACCGCTGTACCCCGGCTCCACCGCTACAGCCCGAGGTCGATGCCGAACCGCTTCGCGATACCTGCGCCGCTGGTCAGGATCCGCTGGTAGCCGGGCCCGAGGATGCGCGGCAGCGCGTCGATGACGTGGGCGTCGGCGCCGATGAGGATGCGGGGCCGGTTGCGCTCGACGCCGCGGATGATCGTGCGGGCCGCCTCCGGCGGGGTGGTGCGGGCGATCTTCAGGAACTCCGAGTCGCGCTCGGCCGCGTTCATGTGCTGGGCACGGGCGTCGCGGGCGATGTTGGTGCGGATACCGCCCGGGTGCACGCAGCTGACGCCGACGCGGCGCTTCTCGATCAGCATCTCCTGCCGCAGCGCCTCGGTGAAGCCGCGCACGGCGAACTTCGTGGCGTTGTAGGCGCTCTGCGTCGGCACGCCGATCAGGCCGAAGACGCTGGAGATGTTGACCAGGTGCCCGTCACCGGACGCGATGAGGTGCGGCAGGAACGCCTTCGTGCCGTGCACGACGCCCCAGAAGTTGATGCCGACGATCCAGTCCAGGTCGTCCCAGGTGGTGTCGGCGACGCTGGCCATCACGGCCACACCGGCGTTGTTGACCACGAGGTTGACGCGGCCGAAGTCGCTGACCACCTCGTCGGCGTGGGCCAGCATCGCGGCGCGGTCGGACACGTCGAGGTGGTAGTCGCGGGCCGTGGCGCCGAGCTTCTCGCAGCGCGCGACGGTGTCGCCCACGCCGACCGCGTCGACGTCGGAGAGTGCCAGCCGGGCACCGCGCCCGGCCAGCTCGATCGCCAGCGCCCGGCCGATGCCCGAGCCGGCGCCGGTGATCACGACAACCCTGTCGGAGAAGTCCTTCATGGAGGTCAGGCCGCCGATCCGAGGAGGTGTGAACGTCGCCAGAGCGCTGTGGTGAGCCTGCCGTGGATCATCCCGGAGTCGCGGAGGAACTCGACGATCCGTTCACCCATCCAGTGCAGGGTCTCCTGGTGGTGCGGGTTGGCCCGGGCCGCGGCGCGGGCGGCCTTCGGGTCGAGCCCGACGGCCGCGTAGGCCCTCGGGTTGATGAGGATCCCGACGAGCGCGGGTGCGGCGGCCCCCAGCGCCACCCGGTTGACGGCCAGCGCGACGGCGCCCAGTCGCGGCACCATCCGCAGCACCTCGGCGCGGGCGAAGGAGATGTGGCGCGCTTCCTCGAGCACGTGGATCCGGTTCACCATCCGGATCATCGGCTGCACGCTCTCGTCGGCGAGGCTCTCGCGCTGCAACCGGTCCAGCAGCTCCTCCACCAGCAGCGTGCCGCCGTAGGTGGCCGGGCCGATGGGCAGGATCGCGGCGAGGTCGGTGAGCCTGCGCAACCACCGCGGCACCCGGAACGCCTCGACGCCGGAGTGCCTGATCGCCATGCCGAACATCGTGGAGTGGCGACACTCGTCGGCCACCTCGGTGAGCGCGTACTGCGCGTGGCTGCTCGTCGGGTCGCGCAGCGTGGCGACCTTGAGCAGCAGGTGCATCAGCGCGACCTCGGCGTAGATGCCGAAGCTGGTGATCGAGAGGATCTCCTGCTTACCCAGCTCGCGGCGCTGCTCGGGCGAGAGCCGCTCCCACAGCGGCGTGCCGTAGAGCGAGACGCGGTGCTCGGGCAGGAAGTACTTGTCGGGCAACGCCGGTTCCGACCAGTCGATGTCGACGTCGGGGTCGTAGGAGCGGGCGGCGGAGGACTTCAGGAGCCTGGCTGCTGTCCTGTCGCGAGCCGACGTCGTCGTCATGGGCCCTCCCCTTCGACCGACCGGAGTAGCTACGATGCAACAACTTTGCTCTATTGTTGCATCGGATGGCAAGTGCCGGCCGAAGGGGAACCCGTGGAATCACCGGTCTTCACGATCCAGGGCCTGCCCCCGGTGCCGCCGCCGGCGCTGGACCCCTACCTCGACGCGGCGTCGCGCTGCTTCGCCCGCTACGGCATCCGCCGCACGTCGGTGCAGGATGTGGCGCAGGAGCTGGGCGTCAACCGCACCACCGTCTACCGGCAGGTCGGCACCATCGAGCAGCTCTCGATGCTGCTGACGGTGCGCGACGGCAGCCGGGTGATCAACTCGCTCCCCGAGCGGATCAGCTGGCCGATCGGGCCGCGGTCGGTGATCGAGCTGATCGCCGCGGTGGTGGCGGAGGCCAGGGCGCACCCGGTGCTGGCGAAGATCCTCGCCGACGAGCGCGACGTCATCGGCGCGTTCTTCGCCAGCGACAGCCTGCGGTTCACCGAGCAGGCCACCACGGCCATCGTGCCGCTCGTCGCGCTGGCGATGAGCGCCGGCAACATCGCCCGGCGGGACCCGGTGATCCTCACCCAGTGGCTCGTGCGGATCACGCTGTCACTGGTGCTCACCGACCCGCCGGGCGATGTCGCGGAGTTCCTGGCCGAGCTGCTGCTGCCGGCCCTGACACCCGTGGGCGGTCAGCCCCCGAGCGTGACCTCGGGGTAGAGCGGGAAGCCCGCCAGCAGGCCGGTCGCCTGCTCGGCGACCTTCGCCGCCACCGACGCGTCGAGCTCGTAGGTGGCCTTGGACGCCTTGCCCGCCGCGTCGCTGCGCGGGGTGGTGTGGGTGAACACCGTGGTGATGAGCTCGGCGATCTCGTCCATCTCGGACACCCCCAGCCCGCGGGTGGTGAGTGCCGGGGTGCCGATGCGCACGCCGGAGGTGTACCAGGCGCCGTTGGGGTCCTGCGGCACCGAGTTGCGGTTGGTGACGATCCCGGAGTCCAGCAGCGCCGACTCGGCCTGGCGGCCGGTGAGACCGTGCGCAGAGACGTCGATGAGGACGAGGTGGTTGTCGGTGCCGCCGGTGACGAGCCGGGCGCCGCGGCGCAGGAGGCCCTCGGCCAGCGCGACGGCGTTGTCGACGACGCGCTGGGCGTAGTCCTGGAACTCGGCGGTGCGCGCCTCGGCGAGCGCAACGGCCTTGGCGGCCATCACGTGCGGCAGCGGGCCGCCGAGCACCATCGGGCAGCCGCGGTCGACGTGCTCGGCGAGCTCGTCGGTGCACAGCACCATGCCGCCGCGGGGGCCGCGCAGCGTCTTGTGCGTGGTGGTGGTGACGACGTGGGCGTGGGCGACCGGGTCGAAGTCACCGGTGAGCACCTTGCCCGCCACGAGCCCCGCGAAGTGGGCCATGTCCACCATCAGCGTGGCGCCGACCTCGTCGGCGATCTCGCGCATGAGCGCGAAGTTGACCCGCCGCGGGTAGGCCGAGTAGCCGCCGACGAGGATCAGCGGCCGGAACTCGCGGGCGGTCTCGCGCAGCGCGTCGTAGTCGAGCAGGCCGGTGGCCGGGTCGGTGCCGTAGCTGCGCTGGTGGAACATCTTGCCGGAGATGTTGGGGCGGAAGCCGTGGGTGAGGTGCCCGCCCGCGTCCAGTGACATGCCGAGCATCCGCTGGTTGCCCAGCTCGCGGCGCAGCGTCTCCCAGTCCTGCTCGGTGAGGTCGTTGACGTGGCGGGCCTGGGCGGCCGCCAGCGCCGGGGCCTCCACCCGCTGGGCGAGGATCGCCCAGAACGCGACGAGGTTGGCGTCGATGCCCGAGTGCGGCTGGACGTAGGCGTGGTCGGCGCCGAAGAGCTCGCGGGCGTGCTCGGCCGCGATGGCCTCGACCGTGTCCACCTGCTGGCAGCCGGCGTAGAAGCGGCGACCGACGGTGCCCTCGGCGTACTTGTCCGACAGCCAGTTGCCCATCGCCAGCAGCGTGGCGGGCGAGGCGTAGTTCTCGCTCGCGATCAGCTTGAGCGACTCGCGCTGCGCGCTCAGCTCGTCGGCGATGGCCTGCGCGATGCGCGGCTCGACGGCGCGCACGACGTCCAGGCTGGCGTTGAACGCCGCCGATGCGGAAGGTGCGGACATGGCTGTGGCCTCCTCGAACTCAGGGAAGGCCCAGGCGCACGGCAACGGGTCGTGGTGACCGGGCCGGTCCCCGATGGTGATCCATCTCTTGCACGCCAGTAACGGCCCGGCCAAATGCTAGCGCAACGCCCGACCCGCTCTCCCCCGCGCTACCGGCCCTGCCAGACCGGGCGCCGCTTCTCCCGGAACGCCGTCGGGCCCTCCTGCGCATCGGCCGACAGGTACACCGGTTCCCAGATCTCCTCGGCCCGGTCCCACACCACGGGGGCCGAGAGGTAGGCGGTGCGCTTCGCCGCCCGCACCGACAGCGGCGCGTTGGCCGCGATCCGCTCGGCGAGTGCCTGCGTGTGGTCATGCAGGTCGGCCAGGTGCACGACGTGGTTGACCAGGCCGTGCGCGAGCGCGCGTTCGGCGGTGAGCGGGTCGCCGGTCAGCAGGATCTCCATGGCGACACGCGGCGGCACCAGCCACGACAACGGCGCCGCCCACGGCGAGCCGCGACCCACCTTCACCTCGGACACGGCGAACGTCGCGTGATCGGCGGCGACCACGAGGTCGCACTGCTGCGCCAGCAGGAAACCGCCCGCGAACGCCACCCCGTTGACCGCAGCGATCGTCGGCTTGGGCACGTCGACGTTGCGGCCGAACTGGGGCAGGAAGTCCGGCGGCGGCACCTGCAGCGCCGACGCCGCCATCTCCTTGAGGTCCCCGCCCGCGCAGAACGCCTTCTCCCCCGTGCCGGTCAGCACCAGCACGGCGGCGGAGTCGTCGGCGTTGAACGTCCGGATGCCGTCCCAGAGCCCGTCGCGCACGGCCTTGCTCAGCGCGTTGCGCGCCTCGGGCCGGTCGATGGTCAGCCAGGCCACCCCGTTGTCGACCTTGTACACCACGCTCATGGGAACTGCTTCCGCAGCTCGGGCCGGTTGAGCTTGCCGCTGCCCGTGCGCGGCAGCGCGTCGACGATCTCGATGCGCCGCGGCCGGTGCATGCCCCGCAGGTTCGGGTCGCCCGCGCAGTAGGCGGCGATGTCCTCGACGGTGACACCCGCGCGGTTGGGCACGACCACCGCCGTGACCTGCTCCACCCAGCGCTCGTGCGCCGTGCCGATCACGGCCACCTCGGCGAGGTCGGGACAGTTGGCGAGGTGCTCCTCCACCATCTGCGGGAAGATGTTCTCCCCACCGGAGACGATCATGTCGTCGATCCGGTCGACGTAGTAGAGGTAGCCGTCGGCGTCGCGCGACATCAGGTCGCCGGTGCGGAACCAGCCGTCCACGCGCTTCTCGGCCAGATCCAGGTTCCAGTACCCCGGGCTCACCGCGTCGCCGCGCACCCACAGCTCGCCGACGTCGTCGGAGCCCGGCTCGAGGTCGGCACCGCCGGTGGGCGGCACCAGCCGGGTCTGCACGACCTGCTCGAGCGGCTTGCCCATCGAGTCGGGACGGCGCGTGTCGTCGGGTGCGTAGGACACGACCAGCCCGCTCTGCTCGGTCTGCCCGTAGATCTCGATGCCCTGGATGCCGGTGCCGGCCGCCAGCCGCTGGATCGACGCCGTGGGCGTGCGGGAGCCGCCGAACATGCAGACGCGGAACGAGTCGAGCACCACCGGCGAGCCGACGGTGCGGTTCCCGACGTCGATCATCATCGTGGAGATCAGGCCGCCGTAGGTGGGCCGCAGCCGCTGCACGAGGTCGAGCCACACGAGCGGGTCCCACTTGGCCATGAACGTGATCTGCCCGCCGCGCAGCAGCATCGTCAGGCTCGCCAGCTGCAGGCCGCCGACGTGGAACAGCGGCATGCAGTTGAGCACGTGGTCGTCGCCGGTGAGCTCGTAGAGGTCGATCGCGGCGTCGCAGTGCGCGACGGTGTTGCGGTGGGTCTGGCGCACGCCCTTGGGCACGCCGGTCGAACCCGACGTGTACATGATCAGCGCATCGTCACCGTCGCGGCGGGGGACGACGTGGTGCACCGGCGCGTGCTCGGCGACGGCCGCCGCGAACCCGCCGCCGTCGCCGGTGGTGAGCAGCACCGGAGCGCGATCGCCCAGCAGGGCCTTGAGCCGGTCGACGTCGCCGGGCAGCACCACCAGGTGGGTGGCGCCGGAGTCGGTGATCGCGTGGGCGAGCGCGGCCTCGGGGAACATGTAGTTCAGCGGCACCCCGACGCCGCCTGCCTGCCAGGTGCCGAACATCCCGATGAGGTACTCGAGCGTGTTGGGCAGGAAGAAGCCGACGCGGTCACCCGGCGCCAGCCCCTCGGCGAGCAGGTAGCCGGCGAAGCGGGCCGCCTTGTCGGCGAAGTGCGCGTAGCCGATCTCGGTGTCGTCCAGGCGCAGCGCCACCTGGCCGGCGTGATCGGCGGCGGAGCGCCGCAACAGCGTCGCGATGTTCATGACGTCTCCTCCGGGTCGGCTACGACCGCGAGCACCTGACCGGTGACCACCTGGTCCCCGGGACGGACGTGCACCTCGACCACCTGCCCGGCCACCGGTGCCGCGACAGTGTGTTCCATCTTCATCGCTTCGAGAACCACCAGCGGCTGCCCGGCCGTGACGGTGGCACCCGCCTCGGCCAGCACCCGCACCACCCCACCGGGCATCGGCGCGAGCAGCGAGCCGGCGTGCGCGGTGGCGTTGGGGTCGGCGAAGCGCGGCACCTCGGCCAGCGCCACGCTGCCCTCGGGCCCGTCCACGTAGGCGACCCCGTCGACGGTGTGCACGCCGTAGCGGCGCCGGACCCCGTCGATCTCCAGCACCACGGAGTCGGCGGCCGCCGACACCAGCGTGACGGTGGCGCCGAGCGGCTCGCCGTCCACGGTGGCCTCGATACCGGAGCGTCCGATCCGGTAGCCGACGTCGATCTGCTGCTCGCCCACCAGGTAGCTGACCCGTTGCGGTGCAGAACGGACGTTGCGCCACCCCGACGGCATCTCCGGGAGCACCCGCGCACCGCTGCGGTGCACGCTCTGCCGCGCCAGCGCCGCGGCCAGCGCGTGCGGTGCGGCATCGACCCCGGCCCCGAGCTGCGCCGGATCGTGCCTGGTCAGGTAGCCGGTGTCGGTGCCGCCCGCGAGGAACTCCGGCTCGCGCAGGATCCCGACCAGCAGATCACGGTTGGTGGTGACGCCGTGCAGCTGCGCCCGCTGCAGCGCCCGCGCCAGCGCGCGGGCCGCGTCGGCGCGCGTGGCACCGTGGGCGATGACCTTGGCGAGCATCGGGTCGTAGTGCGTGCCGACCACCGAACCGTCGACGACCCCGGAGTCGACGCGCACCCCGTCGGGCACGCGGAAGCGGTGCAGCGTGCCGGTGGCCGGCAGGAACCCGGCCGCCACGTCCTCGGCGTAGAGGCGCACCTCGATGGCGTGGCCGGTGATGCGGGCGCCGGTGACCGACGCCGGAAGCGGTTCGCCCTCGGCCACCCGCAACTGCAGCTCCACCAGGTCCAGCCCGGTGATCAGCTCGGTGACGGGGTGCTCCACCTGCAGGCGCGTGTTGACCTCCAGGAAGTGGAAGGCGCCCTTGGCATCCATCACGAACTCCACGGTGCCCGCACCGGCGTAGCCGATCGCCTTGCCCGCCGCGACGGCCGCCGCCCCCAGCTCCGCCCGCAGCGCCTCGTCGACCGCCGGGGACGGGGCCTCCTCCACGATCTTCTGGTAGCGCCGCTGGATCGAGCACTCCCGCTCGAACAGGTGCACCACGGTGCCGTGGTTGTCGCCCAGTATCTGCACCTCGACGTGGCGCGGGTCGACCACGAACCGCTCCAGGAACACCGTGCCGTCGCCGAACGCGGACGCGGCCTCGCGGCGCGCCCCGTCGACGGCGTCGGCGAGCTCGCCGGGGGCGTGGACCACACGCATGCCGCGACCGCCGCCGCCGAACGCGGCCTTGACCAGCACCGGGAACCCGATGTCGGCGGCCACGGCGGCGAGGTCGGTGTCGGGCGTGACCGTGGCGCCGGGCAGCACCGGCACCCCGGCGGCCTCCATGAGCGCCTTGGCCTCCAGCTTCGAGCCCATCGAGGCGATGGCCTCGGGTGAGGGTCCGACGAACGTCAGCCCGGCCGTGGCGCAGTCGCGCGCGAACCCGGCGTTCTCCGACAGGAACCCGTAGCCCGGGTGCACCGCGTCCGCACCGGTGGCCTGCGCGGCGGCGATGACGAGGTCGCCCCGCAGGTAGGTGTCCGACGGCGCCGATCCCGGCAGCCGCACGGCCTCGTCGGCGAACGCGACGAACGGCGCGTCGGCATCGGGGTCGGAGAACACGGCCACGGTCGCGATGCCGAGCGCGTGCGCTGTGCGCATGACCCGCAGCGCGATCTCGCCGCGGTTGGCGATGAGGAGTTTCTGGAGAGGCATGCGGCTCACATCCGGAAGACGCCGAAGCCGCGACGGCCGGCGACGGTGGTCGAGTGGACGGCCGAGAGCGACATCCCCAGCACGCTGCGGGTGTCGCGGGGGTCGATGAGCCCGTCGTCGTAGAGCCGGGCGGTGACGAAGAACGCGTGCGACTCCGCCTCGATCTGGGCCTCGATGGTGGCGGTGCGCTGCGCGTCGGCGGCCTCGTCGAACGGCTTGCCCTGCGAGGACGCCGAGGCCCGCCCGACGATCGACATCACGCCGGCGAGCTGGGCGGCGCCCATCACCGCCAGCTTCGCTCCCGGCCAGGCGAACATCAGCCGCGGATCGTAGGCCCGCCCCGACATCCCGTAGTTGCCGGCACCGAACGAGCTGGCCATGTTGATCGTCAGGTGCGGCACGGCGCTGTTGGTGACCGAGTTGATCATCTTGGCACCGTCCTTGATGATGCCGCCCTGCTCGTAGTCGGTGCCGACCATGTAGCCGGTGGTGTTCTGCAGGAAGACCAGCGGGGTGTCGGTCTGGTTGGCCAGCAGGATGAACTCCGAGGCCTTCTTCGCCTCCTCGCTGAACAGGACGCCGCGATGGTTGGCGAGCACCCCCACCGGATAGCCGTGGATCGAGGCCCAGCCCGTGACCAGCGAGGTGCCGTAGAGCGGCTTGTACTCGTCGAAGTCCGAGTCGTCGACGGTGCGCGCGAGGATCTCGCGCGGGTCGAAGGGCACCTTGATGTCGCTGGAGACGATGCCGAGGATCTCGTCTGGGTCGTACCGCGGCGGCGCCGGGTTCAGCGCGGGCGCGGGCCCGAGCTTGCGCCAGTTGATCCGCGACATGATCTCGCGACCCAGCCGGATGGCGTCGTGCTCGTCGACGGCGAAGTAGTCCGACAGACCCGAGACCCTGCTGTGCATCTCGGCGCCACCGAGCGACTCGTCGTCGGCGTCCTCGCCGGTGGCCATCTTCACCAGCGGCGGGCCGCCGAGGAAGACCTTGGCCTGCCGGTCGACGAGCACCGAGTAGTCGCACATCCCGGGCACGTAGGCCCCGCCCGCGGTGGAGTTGCCGAACACCAGCGCGACGGTCGGGATGGCCATCGACGACAGCTCGGTGAGCTCGTGGAAGATCCGCCCGGCCGGCACGAACAGGTCGGCCTGGGTGGGCAGGTCGGCGCCGCCGGACTCCACGAGGTTGATCACGGGCAGCCGGTTGAGCCGGGCGATCTCCAGCGCTCGCAACGTCTTCTTCAGCGAGAACGGGTTCATCGCGCCGCCGCGCACGGTCGGGTCGTGCGCGATGATCACGCACTCGACGCCGGAGACCACCCCGATGCCGGTGATCTCGCTGGCGCCCACCGTGAACTCCGTGCCCCACGCCGCGAGCGCCGAGAGCTCCAGGAACGGTGCATCCGGATCGAGCAGCAGCTCGATGCGTTCGCGGGCGGGCAGCTTGCCGCGGTCGCGGTGGCGCTGCTGGTAGCGCGGGCCGCCGCCGTCGATCGCGAGGCGCAGCTGCTCGTCGAGCTGGTCGAGCACCGCGAGCTGGGCCGTGCGGTTGGCGACGAACTCCGCTGCGGAGGTGTCGATCGCTGATCTCAGTACCGGCATTCACGAACTCCCGTAGTGCGTCGCGTGGGCATCCCTGACCACGTTCTTCTGGATCTTGCCGGTGGACGTCCTGGGCAGCTCGTCGACCACGATCACCGCCTTCGGCACCTTGTAGCCATCGAGCCGCTGCTTCACCGCGGCGAGCAGCTCCACCTCGTCGATCCGCTCCCCCGCCTTCGGCACGACCACGGCTGTGA
This sequence comes from Pseudonocardia sp. GCM10023141, assembly GCF_042653605.1. Classification (NCBI taxonomy): domain Bacteria; kingdom Bacillati; phylum Actinomycetota; class Actinomycetes; order Pseudonocardiales; family Pseudonocardiaceae; genus Pseudonocardia; species Pseudonocardia sp. GCM10023141. Next base: position 93,627 of record NZ_JBHSIR010000038.1, on the reverse strand, counting down.
TCGCCTCGCTCCAGCGCTCGTGCGGCAGTCCCACCACCACGACCTCGGCGACGCGAGCGTCGGCCGCGTAGACGGCCTTCTCGACCTCGATCGACGCCACGTTCTCGCCGCCGGTCTTGATCACGTCCTTGTAGCGGTCGGCGAACCACAGCACGCCGTCGTCGTCGAAGCGCCCGACGTCGCCGGAGTGGAACCAGCCGTGCGCGAACGCGGCTGCGGTGGCCTCGGGGTTGCGCAGGTACCCGTTCATCGTCGACGGGCCACGGTAGACGATCTCGCCCTGCTCGCCCGCGGGCAGCAGCGCGCCGTCGGCGTCCATGATCGCGACCTGGACGCCGGTGATCGGGGTGCCCACCGCGCCGATGTGGGTGAGCTGGTGCTCGGGCCGGAACAGCGTGGTGACGGGGCTCATCTCGGTCTGACCGAACAGCAGCGCGAAGTCGCAGCCGAACCCGTCGAGGCAGGCGCGGATCAGCGCGTCGGGCATCGGGGCCATCGCGTAGACGGCCCGCTTCAACGACGACAGGTCGCGGCCGGCGAACGACGGGTGCTCCAGCGCGGCCCGGAACATCATCGGGAGCCCGAACACCTGCGTGATCCGCTCGCGTTCGATCGTGTCGAGGAATGCGGCCGGGTCGAAGCCGCGGGAGACGTGCAGGGTGGCACCGACCAGCACCGCCGGGGTGCAGAACGCGTTGAGCTGGGCGGTGTGGAACATCGGCATCATCGCGATGAAGCGGTCCTCGGCGTTCCAGCCCGACTCCAGCGCACCCGACATCGATCCCATGTAGATGGCCTTGTGGCTGCCGACCACGCCCTTGGGGAACGACGTGGTGCCCGAGGTGTAGAGGTAGCTCAGCCCGTCGGCGTCCTCGACCACCACCTGCGGCTCGGACGCGTCGTCGGCGAGCAGCGCGTCGAGCGTCGACCAGTGCCGGTCGGCGGGCTCGACGGTGTAGGCCGCCCCGGTGCCAGGCGCGACGATCACGTCGGCCACGTCGGAGACCTTCGCGATGCCCTCGCGCATCGCGTCGACGAGCTGGCTCTCCACCACGATCCCGCGCGCCTGCGAGTGGCCCAGCACGTAGGCCACCTCGTCGGGGCGCCAGCCGAGGTTCATCGGCACGCAGACGACGCCGAGCTTGGCGCACGCGAAGTAGACGGCCAGGAACTCGGCGCTGTTGGCCGACGCGAGGCCCAGCGCGTCGCCCCGGACGTAGCCGCGACCGGTGAGGCCGTGCGCGAGCCGGTTGACCCACGCGTTGAACTCCGCGTAGGTCCACCGGCGGTCGCCGTCGACGACCGCGAGCCGGATGGGACGCAGCGCGGCCGTGCGCGTCAGCATGTCGCCGACGTTGATCCGCTGGATCAGGTTCTCGGTGAGGTCCATCGGGGCTCCTAGTAGGACCGGGGCAGGCCCAGGCTGTGCTGGGCGACGAAGTTGAGGATCATCTCGCGGTTCACCGGCGCGATGCGCAGCAGCCGCGCCAGTCCCCAGTACGGCAGCAGCCCGAACTCGCTGGCGACGCCGTTGCCGCCGTGGGTCTGGATGGCGGCGTCGATCGCGGCGAGCGCCGCCTCGGCTGCCGCGTACTTCGCCATGTTGGACGCCTCGCCCGCCGGCAGGCCGCGGTCGTGCAGCCAGGCGGCCTTGTGCGTCATGAGCGCAGCCAGCTCGGTTTCGATCTTGGCCTTCGCCAACGGGTGCGACACGCCCTGGTGCGCGCCGATCGGAGCGCTCCAGACCTGCCGGTCCTTCGCGTAGCGCGACGCCCGGTCCAGCGCGTAGCGGGCGATGCCCACACACAGTGCCGCGCCGGTGATCCGCTCCGGGTTGAGGCCGTGGAAGACCTGCCGGAACCCGGCGCCCTCCTCGCCGACCAGCGCCGACGCGGGCACGCGCACCTCGTCGAAGCGCAGCGTGTGCTGCTTCTCCGGCAGCATCACGTCGACGGGCAACGGGATCTTCTGCATCCCCGGTGCGTCGGTGGGCACCAGGAACAGCGACAGCTTCGCGGCCCCCTGCTCGCCGCGGCCCGTCCGTGCCACCAGCAGCAGCGCCTCGGCCTCGTCGACGCCGGAGATGTAGTACTTCTCGCCGCTGATCACCCACTCGTCGCCGGATCGGACGGCCGTGGTGGCGAGCTGGTGGGTGTTGGAACCCGCGTTCGGCTCGGTGATCGCGAAGACCACCCGGGTGCGCCCGCTCGCGAGGCCCGGCAGCCACTCCTTGCGCTGCTCCTCGGAGCCGAACTCGGCGATGACCTCCGCCGAGATGGCCGCCGACACGAGCAGCAGCAGGATCGGCGTGCCCTGGGCCGCGATCTCCTCGCACACGATCGTCAGATCGGCGAGGCCACCACCGCCGCCGCCGTACTCCTCGGGGATGTTGACGCCGATGAACCCGGCATCGCCCAGCGCGGTCCACAGCTCGTGGCAGGGCTCGCCCGCTCGGGCGTGCTCCGCGTAGTACTCACCGCCGAAGCCCGCCGCGATCGAGCCCACCGCGGACCGCAGGTCGCGATGCTCGTCACTGTCGAGGAAGTCCACACTGGCTCCAAAGTGATTCGCCGTTCACTGGTGACGACCCTACTGCCGAGATGCCATGCTGACCAGATGGAGAGCACGAAGCCGCGGCGCCAGCGCGACCCCGACCGCAGGGAGCGCATCCTCACGGCGGCAGCCGAGCTGGCCGCGCGGCGCGGCTTCCACACGGTCGGGATGGCCGACATCGGCGCCGAGGCCGGCATCGTCGGGTCGGGGATCTACCGCCACTTCGACAGCAAGGAAGCCATCCTCATCGCGCTGCTCGATCAGATCATGGCTCGCCTGCAGGCAGGCGCCGAGGCCGTCCTCGCCACGGGGGCCGACGAGCGAGCGTCACTGTCCGCGCTGATCAGAGACCATATTCGCGTCGCGATCCAGGATCGGGACGTGCTCGCGGTCTACCACCGGGAGATCCACAACCTGCCCGACGACGAGCGGCGCAGGCTGCGGCGGCTGCAGCGGCACTACCTCGAGGACTGGGTGCACGTGCTGGCCCCGCTGCGCCGCGACCTCGCCGACGGCGAGCTGCGCCTCGCGGTGCACGCCGCCATCGGCGCGGTGCAGTCCACGCTGTTCTTCCGCAGCGGGCTCGCCACCGACCGGCTCACCGAACTGCTCGACACGATGGCCCATGCCTGCCTCGGCGTCACGGCCGCTCCGAGTGAATTGCTGGTGACTAAGGCTTGATTCCGTGACTGCCGTCACGAATGCTGGCACGCATGGACATCGACGTCACCACCCTGCGCGGCCGGCGCGCGGTGCATCGCTTCGAGCGCACGTCCGTCGGCGACGTGTTCGAGCGGCTGACCTGGAGCTATCCCGACAAGGTCGCGGTGGCCGGCTGGGCAGGCGCCTACGGTGACGAGGCCTTCGCGCGCGTCACCTACCGGGAGGCCGACGAGGCCGCCAACCGGCTGGCCCACGCGCTGGCCGCGGCCGGCCTCCAACCCGGTGCCCGGGTGCTGCTGTTCTGCGAGAACTCGGTGGAGGCCTACCTGTCCAAGGTCGGTATCGCCAAGGCCGGGATGGTGGCCGTCCCGCTCAACCCGAACCTCGCCCCCGACGTCGTCTCCCACCTGATCGAGCTCACCGAGCCCGGCTTCGCGATCGTCGACGCCGAGCTGTGGCCCCAGGCGCAGGCGGCCTTCGACGCGACGGGCCTGCGCGTGGGCGCCACCATCACGATCGGTGGCGGCCCGATCGCGGGCAGCATGTCGTTCTCCGAGCTACTGGCCGGGCACCCGGCCACCGAGCCGGAGGTGGAGATCCACGGCGACGACATCTGGCAGCTGCTGTTCACCTCGGGCACCACCGCCCTACCCAAGGGCGCGATGCTCTCGCACTCCATGACGCACCTGGCGGCGCTCAACTTCGCGCTGTCGCTCACCCGCGGGCTGCGCCACGAGAGCGATCTGAAGCTGGCGGTCTTCCTGCCGATCATCTACCACATCGGCGACCAGATCTTCACGTTCTCCGCGTTCCTGTCCGGCGGCTCGGTGCTCATCGGGCGGCGCCCGGTACCCGGTCCGGTCGCCGACGCGCTCGCCGCCGAGCACAGCACGGCGCTCTGGGCGGGATCACCGCAGTTCGTGGCCGCGCTGGCCGCCGAGCTGGACGCGCGCCCCGAGCTCGACGTGGACGCCCTGCAGGTGCTCGTCTACGGGTGGGGCGCGCTCGCCCCCGCGCTGGTGGCGGGGCTGGAGAAGCGCTGCGGCGGCGAGCTGGTCACGTTGGGGATCTTCGGGCAGACCGAGGCCATCGCGTGCCACCGCTTCTGGCCGTCGAAGTGGCCGGAGGTGCACCAGCGCACCGCGCCCGCCGTCAACTACGTGGGGGTGCCGAGCCCGCTGCTGGCCTCCGACGTCGTCGACGAGAACGGGACGCCCGTGCGCGGCGAGCCCGGCGAGGCCGTCTACCGCTCACCCGTCGTCACGGCCGGCTACTACCGCAACCCCGAGGCGACGGCCGAGGCGTTCCGCGGCGGCTGGTTCCACTCCGGCGACAGCGTTGTCAAGGAGAGCGGGGCCACCCCGGACGACGACGGGCTCCGGATCATGGTCGACCGCTACAAGGACATCGTGAAGACCGGCGGCGAGAACGTCTCCAGCATGCGGGTCGAGGCGGTCCTGCTGTCGCACCCCGACGTGCTGCGCGCCGCGGTCATCGGGCTGCCCCACGAGCGCTGGGGCGAGGCCGTCACCGCGGTGGTGGTGCCGCGCGAGGGAGCCACCCCGACCGAGGCCGCGCTGCTGGACTTCTGCCGCGACAGGCTCGGCGGCTTCGAGCGGCCCAAGGCGATCGTGTTCGCCGCGAGCCTCCCCGAGACCGTCGGCGGCAAGGTGCTCAAGTACAAGCTGCGGGTCGAGCACGCCGCCCACTACAGCTGACCGTCGAGAACGACGTTGCCATGATCAGAAAGCCCTTTTGATCATGGCAACGTCGTTCTCGACGGGATGGCGCCGGCCGCAGGGCCTCAGTGGAACAGAACCGGCAGGCCGATGGCCGCGTCGACCGCGATCGCGGCGAACAGGCCGCACAGGTACATGTTCGACAGGTGGAACAGCTTCATCGGCTGCGGCTCGACACCCCGGGCGACGCCCGCGTGCAGCCGGTGGGCCGAGTACAGGAACCACGCGCCGCCCAGCACCGCGATGGCGGCGTAGATCCACGACGTGACCGGCAGCAGCGCCAGCGTGGCGGCCACCATCACCCACGAGTAGACGACGATCCGGAACGACACCTGCGCCGCCGTGGCGACGACGGGCAGCATCGGCACCCCCGCCGACGCGTAGTCCTCGCGATAGCGCATGGCGAGCGCCCAGAAGTGCGGCGGCGTCCAGAAGAAGATGATGCCGAACATCACCCACGCCGGCCAGCCGACGTCGCCGGTGACCGCGGCCCAGCCGATGACCACCGGCATGCACCCCGCCGCGCCGCCCCACACGATGTTCTGCGACGTCCGCCGCTTGAGCAGCATCGTGTAGACCAGCACGTAGAACGCGATGGCCGCGACCGACAGCGCCGCCGCGAGCCAGTTGGTGGTGAGCCCGAGCCACACCGAGCTGATGACCCCGAGCGCAAGCCCGAAGATCAGCGCGTTGCGCGGGGGCACCTGCCCCTTCGCCAGCGGGCGGCGCGACGTGCGCTTCATCACCGCGTCGATGTCGGCGTCGACCACGCAGTTGAGCGCGTGGGCGCTGGCCGCGGCGAGCGCGCCGCCGACGAGCGTGGCGAGGATCAGCCACACGTCCGGCATTCCCCCGCCCACCCTGCCGCGCTGGGCCAGGAACATGGCCGGCACCGTGACGACGAGCAACTGCTCGATGATGCGGGTCTTCGTGAGGCCGAGATAGGCCCCGACGGTGGCACGCACCCGCTGCAGGGCACCCCGGTGACCCGGGACGTGCGGCTCCTGCGTGGGTCCCTTGTGGGACACGGGCACGGTCACCGGCAACCTCGCATCCGCATGTGGTGGGCGTCGGACGACGTCAGTTCTACAACGCGTCGATGATAGCCGGGGGGTTCGTGGGGCGACCTCGGGGGTGGATCCGGGGAGCGGGCACGGTGGCGGCCGGGCCCGGTACTCCCGACCGGTGATCATCCGGCCGTCGCTCGCACGTCCAGAGCAGACGGTGACTAGGCTGGCCGGAGAGCCGGACCGCTGTAGCGAGCACGATCAGCAAGCACCGAATGTGGCCGCCTGGAACACCCAGCAGAGCAGGGCCCCCACCCGAGAGCCAAGGGAAGTGTTGTGGCCGAGACCGACATCGAGACCCTGACCCGAGCCATCGTGCCCGCCGACTGGACCGATCTGGACAAGCGCGCCGTCGACACCGTACGGGTGCTCGCCGCCGACGCCGTCCAGAAGGTCGGCAACGGCCACCCCGGTACCGCGATGAGCCTCGCGCCGCTGGCGTACACGCTGTTCCAGCGCGTGTTGCGCCACGACCCGAGCGACGAGGACTGGATCGGCCGCGACCGGTTCGTCCTGTCCTGCGGGCACTCCAGCCTCACGCTCTACATCCAGCTCTTCCTCTCCGGCTACGGCCTGGAGCTCGACGACCTCAAGGCGCTGCGTACCTGGGGCTCCAAGACCCCGGGCCACCCCGAGCACCGCCACACCCCGGGCATCGAGATCACCACCGGGCCGCTGGGGCAGGGCCTCGCCTCCGCCGTGGGCATGGCGATGGCCGCGCGCCGCGAGCGCGGGCTGTTCGACCCCGACGCCGCACCCGGCGCGAGCCCGTTCGACCACCAGATCTACGTGATCGCCTCCGACGGTGACATCGAGGAGGGCGTCACCTCCGAGGCGTCGTCGATCGCGGGCACCCAGCAGCTGGGCAACCTCACGCTCGTCTACGACGACAACAAGATCTCCATCGAGGACGACACCACCATCGCGCTGTCGGAGGACACCGCGGCGCGCTACGCGGCCTACGGCTGGCACGTGCAGGTGGTGGAGGGCGGCGAGAACGTCAGCGGCATCCTCGAGGCGCTGGCCGCCGCCAAGGCCGAGACGGCGCGCCCGTCGTTCATCCTGCTGCGCACGATCATCGGCTACCCCGCGCCCACGAAGATGAACACCGGCAAGGCGCACGGCTCGGCGCTGGGCCCCGACGAGGTCGCCGGGGTCAAGAAGGCGCTGGGCTTCGACCCGGAGCAGACCTTCCAGGTCGACGACGACGTGCTCGCCCACGCCCGCGAGGTCGGCGCCCGCGGTGCCGCGCTGCGCAAGGAGTGGAGCGTCACGTTCGACGCCTGGGCCGAGCGCGAGCCCGAGCGCAAGGCACTGCTGGACCGGATGATCGGCCGCACGCTGCCCGACGGCTGGGACAAGGCTCTCCCCACCTGGGACGTCGACCCCAAGGGTCTCGCCACCCGGAAGGCCTCCGGTGAGGTGCTCGGCGCGCTCGCCGATGTGCTCCCGGAGCTGTGGGGCGGCTCGGCCGACCTCGCCGAGAGCAACAACACCACGATGGAGGGCGCCGACTCGTTCGGGCCCACCTCGATCGCGACGAAGTCGTGGAAGGCGCAGCCCTACGGCCGCACGCTGCATTTCGGCATCCGCGAGCACGCGATGGGCTCGATCCTCAACGGCATCGCGCTGCACGGGCCCACCCGGCCCTACGGCGGCACGTTCCTCGTGTTCAGCGACTACATGCGCGGCGCGGTCCGGCTGGCCTCGCTGATGAAGTCCAGCGTCATCTACGTCTGGACGCACGACTCGATCGGCCTGGGTGAGGACGGCCCCACCCACCAGCCGATCGAGCACATGGCGGCGCTGCGCGCCATCCCGGGGCTCGCGATGCTGCGCCCCGGTGACGCCAACGAGACCGCCTACGCCTGGCGCGCCACCCTGGAGCGCCCGGAGGGCCCCAAGGGCCTCGCGCTGTCGCGGCAGAACCTGCCGGTGCTCGCGGGCACGTCCGCCGAGGGCGTCGCGAAGGGCGGTTACGTGCTCGCGGACGCGAGTTCCGGCACCCCGCAGGTGATCCTCATCGCCACCGGCTCCGAGCTGCAGCTGGCCGTGTCGGCGCGCGAGGCGCTGGAGGCCGACGGTGTGCCCACGCGGGTCGTCTCCATGCCGTGCATCGAGTGGTTCGACGAGCAGGACGCCGCCTACCGCGAGTCGGTGCTGCCGGCGGCGGTCAAGGCGCGGGTCAGCGTCGAGGCGGGAATCGCGATGCCGTGGCACCGGTTCACCGGTGACGCGGGCGAGAACGTCTCGATCGAGCACTTCGGGGCCAGCGCCGACGCCGCAACGCTGTTCCGCGAGTTCGGCTTCACCACCGAGAACGTCGTCGCCGCCGCCCGGCGCAGCCTGGCCACCGTCTCCTAGGAGGAACTCATGAGCACCGACCGACTCGGCGACCTCGCCGGAGCAGGCGTCTCCATCTGGCTCGACGACCTGTCGCGCGAGCGCCTGCGCAGCGGCAACCTGCAGTCGCTGATCACCGACAAGCACGTCGTCGGTGTCACCACCAACCCCACGATCTTCGCCGGTGCGCTGTCGCACGGCGAGGCCTACGACGAGCAGGTGCGCGAGCTCGCCGCCCGCGGCGCGGCGCTCGAGGACGCCGTCCGCGAGATCACGGTGTCCGACGTCCAGCAGGGCTGCGATGTCTTCCGCAGCACGTGGGAGGCCACCGGCGGGGTCGACGGGCGGGTCTCGCTCGAGGTCAGCCCGCTGCTGGCGCGCGACACCGACGCGACCGTCGCCGAGGCGCTGGACCTGTGGAAGGCCGTGGACCGGCCCAACCTGTACGTCAAGATCCCGGCCACCGAGGCCGGCCTGCCGGCGATCGCCCGCACGCTGGCCGAGGGCGTGAGCGTCAACGTCACGCTGATCTTCTCCGTCGAGCGCTACCGCGCCGTGATGGACGCCTACCTCGACGGTCTCGAGCAGGCCGCGGCCAACGGGCACAACCTGGCCGGCATCACGTCGGTGGCGAGCTTCTTCGTCTCCCGCGTCGACACCGAGATCGACAAGCGCCTCGAGAAGATCGGCACCGAGGAGGCGCTGGCGCTGCGTGGAAAGGCGGGTGTCGCGAACTCCCGGCTGGCCTACGCCGCCTACCAGGAGGTGTTCGCCGGCGAGCGCTGGGCGGCGCTGGCGGCCAAGGGTGCCAAGGTCCAGCGGCCGTTGTGGGCCTCGACCGGGGTGAAGAACCCCGACTACTCCGACACGCTCTACGTCACCGAGCTCGTCGTCGCCGACACCGTCAACACGATGCCGGAGAAGACGATGCTGGCGTTCGCCGACCACGGCGAGCTGGTCGCGGGTGGCGACGCCGTCACCGGTACCGGCCCGGCGGCCCGGGAGGTCTTCGACGCCGTTGCGGCGGCGGGTGTCGACCTCACCGACGTGTTCCTCGTGCTCGAGGACGAGGGCGTCGACAAGTTCGAGAAGTCCTGGGCGGAGCTGCTGGACTCCGTGAAGGGCCAGCTCGACGCCGCCAAGTAGGAGATCAGGGACAGGAGCACGATGACAGGCGTTTCCACCACCGTCATCCCGTCCGCGGACGCGGTGGCCCGGCTGGTGGCCGACGCCGTCGCGTCCCGCACCGCCGCGGGTGAGCGCCGGCCCGGCGGCGTCGACCCCGGCTGGGTCGACGCCGCCCGGGGCGCGCGGCCGCTGGTCGGTGAGATCAGTGCGCTGCGGGAACGGCTGCGGGTGGCCGGCCTCGGCCGGGTCGTCCTCGCCGGCACCGGCGGCACCGGGGTCGCGGCCGAGGTGCTGGCCGGGCCCGGCGCGCGCCTGACCGTGCTCGACGGCACCGACCCGGTGCAGGTCGCCGAGGCGCTCGCGGGTGACCTGGAATCCACGGTCCTCGTGGTGAGCGCGCCCGACGGCGCGCCGACAGCGGGACTGGAGCTGGTCTGGGACACCGTCGCGGGTGCGATGCGGGCCGACGGCCTCGACCCCGCCGACCAGACCGTGCTGGTGGCCACCCCCGACAGCCCGCTGATCGCCCGCGCCGACGGCGCGGTCGTGGTGCTGGGCCCCGCCCGGGTCACCGGTCCCTGGACGGCGCTCACCGCGTTCGCGCTGGTGCCGGCCGGGCTGGCGGGTGCCGACGTCGAGGCGGTGCTCGCCGACGCCGCCGACACGCGCGCGCTGCTCGGCACCGACGAGGCGTCCGACCCGGCCGTCACGCTCGGTGCCCTGCTGGCCGACACCCCGGTCGTCGCACTGGACGGCCGGGAGCCGCTGGCCGAGTGGGTGGCCGGGCTGCTGGCCGCCGGACTCGGCCGGGCGCTGCTGCCCGTGGTCGTCGAGTCGCCAGGCGCACCCGGGTGGGCCGAGCGCACCATCGCCTTCGACGACGGTGGCGGCGACGACAGCGGCGCCGACATCGTCACCGCGGGCTCCCCCGCCGCGCAGATGCTGCTCTGGCAGCACGCCGTGGCGGCCGCGGCGCACCTGACCGGCGACACCCCGGCCCCGCCCGAGTCCGGGTCACCCACCGCCACCGCCGACCGGCCCACCTTCACCGACGGCATGGTCGAGGTGTTCGGCGACTGGCTGCCCCCGGGCACGGCCACCGTCGCCGACGCGCTGAGAGCCCTGCTCGCAGCGGGCGAGGCGCATCCCGGCGTGGCCGTGCACGCCTACCTCGACCGCCACGACGACGCCTCGGCCGCGCTGCTGCGCCCCGAGCTGACGCGGCGCACCGGGCGGATCACCGCGTTCGGGTGGGCCGAGCGGGCGCTGGCCACGGCCACGGCCGTCTGCCAGGTCACCGGATCGGACGGTGACGGTGATGGCAGCGACGATCCCGGTGGCGACCCCTTCAGTGCGTTCCAGCAGGCCAGCGCGCGTGCCGACGCCGCCGCACTGACCCGCGACGGCGCCACCGTGCTGCGGTTGCACCTCACCGACCGGGTGGTCGGGCTCGTCACGCTGGTGCGTGCCGTGCAGGAGCTGTGACCCGGCTGCAATGATCGCCGCCGGAACCCCGAGCACCGCCACCACCGAACCGCCACCAGACATGCACGACCAGGGAGAGCGATGAGTGCCGACACGACCGGCGCGCAGGCGTGGAGCAACCCGCTGCGCGACGCGCGCGACAAGCGGCTGCCGCGGATCGCGGGCCCGTGTGGCCTGGTGATCTTCGGTGTGACCGGTGACCTCTCACGCAAGAAGCTGATGCCCGCCATCTACGACCTCGCCAACCGCGGACTGCTGCCGCCGGGCTTCGCGCTCACCGGGTTCGCGCGCCGCGACTGGGAGACCCAGGACTTCGGCCAGGTCGTCTACGAGGCCGTGAAGGCGCACGCGCGCACGCCGTTCAACCAGTCGGTGTGGGATCGCCTCGCCGAGGGCTTCCGCTTCGTGCAGGGCAGCTTCGACGACGACGACGCGTTCGACCGGCTCGAACAGACCGTCGAGGAGCTCGACCGGATCCGCGGCACCAACGGCAACCACGCGTTCTACCTGTCGATCCCGCCCGGCGCGTTCCCGGTGGTGTGCAAGCAGCTCGCGCGCTCCGGACTGTCGGCGCAGCCGGGTGACCAGTGGCGCCGCGTCGTCATCGAGAAGCCGTTCGGGCACGACCTCAAGAGCGCGATCGAGCTCAACGCGATCGTCAACGACGTGTTCCCCGAGGACTCGGTGTTCCGCATCGACCACTACCTCGGCAAGGAGACGGTGCAGAACATCCTGGCACTGCGCTTCGCCAACCAGCTGTTCGAGCCGATCTGGAACTCCCACTACGTCGACCACGTGCAGATCACGATGGCCGAGGACATCGGGCTGGGCGGGCGCGCCGGGTACTACGACGGCATCGGCGCCGCCCGCGACGTCATCCAGAACCACCTGCTGCAGCTGCTCGCGTTCATCGCGATGGAGGAGCCCACGTCCTTCTCCTCCAACGAGCTGCGCGCGGAGAAGATCAAGGTCCTCAACGCCACCAAGCTCATCGGGCCGCTGGACGAGACCACTGCCCGCGGCCAGTACGACGGCGGCTGGCAGGGCGGCGAGCTCGTGCCGGGGCTGAAGGAGGAGGAGGGGTTCAACCCCGAGTCCGGCACCGAGACCTACGCCGCGATCACCTGCGAGATCGACACCCGCCGCTGGGCGGGCGTGCCGTTCTACCTGCGCACGGGCAAGCGGCTGGGCCGCCGCGTCACCGAGATCGCGGTGATCTTCAAGCGGGCCCCGCACCTGCCCTTCGACGCGACGATGACCGAGGAGCTCGGCCAGAACGCGTTCGTGGTGCGGGTGCAGCCCGACGAGGGCGTCACCATGCGGTTCGGGTCCAAGGTGCCGGGCAGCACCATGGAGGTGCGCGACGTCACGATGGACTTCGGGTACGGCACCGCGTTCACCGAGGCCTCCCCCGAGGCCTACGAGCGGCTGATCCTCGACGTGCTGCTGGGCGAGCCGAGCCTGTTCCCCGTCAACGACGAGGTGGAGCGGTCCTGGGAGATCCTCGACCCGGTCATCGAGCACTGGGCGGCACAGAAGGACGGTCCGGATCCCTACCCCGCGGGGTCATGGGGCCCGGAGTCGGCCAACGCGATGCTCGCCCGCACCGGTCGCACGTGGCGCCGGCCGTGACCAGTAACGACACCAGGAGCTGGACATGATCGTCGACCTCCCGTCGAGCACCACCTCGGCGGTCAACAAGAAGATCGTCGAGCTGCGCGAGCACGGTGGCGTGCTCGCGCTGGGCCGCGTGCTGACGCTCGTGATGATCACCGATGACGGTGCCGCCATCGAGGACGCCATCGCCGCGGCCAACGCGGCCAGCCGCGAGCACCCCTGCCGCGTGATCGTGTTGGCGCGCGGGCAGCGCAAGGCCGCGGCGCGGCTCGACGCGCAGATCCGTGTCGGCGGCGACGCCGGCGCCAGCGAGGTGGTGGTGCTGCGCGGCTACGGCGCGCTCGCCGCCGATGACGCCGGTGCCGGCATGGTCATGCCGCTGCTGCTGCCCGACGCCCCGGTGGTGGCCTGGTGGCCCGGTGAGGCGCCTGCCAACCCGTCGCAGGACGCCGTGGGCCGCCTCGCCCAGCGTCGCATCACCGACGCGCTGGCGTCGAAGAACCCGCTCAAGGCGTTCGAGCAGCGCCGCGCCCACCACGTCGAGGGCGACACCGACCTGACGTGGACGCGGCTCACGCCGTGGCGCGCCCTGCTCGCCACGGCGCTGGACCACCCGCCGCACGAGCCCGTCACGGGCGCCGTGGTGGCGGGCGAGGCGGTCTCGCCGTCCACCGACCTGATGGCGGGCTGGCTGCAGGTGCGGCTGGGCACGAAGGTCAAGCGGTCGCCTGCGCAGAGCGGGCCGGGCCTGGTGTCGGTGCGGTTGGAGCGCGCGTCCGGCCCGGTGGAGCTCGTCCGTCCCGACGGCAAGACGGGGGCACTGCGCCAGCCGGGCCAGCCCGACCGGCTCGTCGCGCTGGCCCGTCGTGAGGTGCGTGACTGCCTCGCCGAGGAGCTGCGCAGGCTCGACCCCGACGAGATCTACGGGGAAGCGCTCGGCGGTGTCAGCTCCATCGGACGGGGCCGCACCCCCATCAAGGTGCCGGCGCTGAACGTGACCTCATCATGAGCGGGGCCGTGAACGGGGCCAGGGTCGTGATCCATTCCGGCGCCGACGTGCTCGCGGCGGCCGCGGCGGCGCGGCTCATCACGCGGCTCACCGACCTGCAGGCCGCGGGCGGCACGCCACGGATCGCGCTGACCGGCGGCGGCGTGGGCATCGGCATGCTGGAGCAGATCCGCGCCGCGCCGGCCCGCGACGCCGTCGACTGGGCTCGGGTGGAGTTCTTCTGGGGCGACGAGCGGTTCCTGCCGCCGGGCGACCCGGAGCGCAACGAGACCCAGGCCAGGGCCGCGCTGCTCGACCATGTGCCCGTCGACCCGGCGAAGGTGTTCCCGATGGGCGCCGACACCGGCACCGGCCCGGACGGCGCCGAGGCCGCGGCCGCCGACTACGCAGCACTGCTCGCCGGCTCCCCGCGCGATCCGCTGTTCGACGTCGTGCTGCTCGGGATGGGCGAGGAGGGCCACACCGCGTCGGTGTTCCCCGACTCCCCCGCCGTGCACGAGACCACCCGCACCGTCGTCGACGTGCACGACTGCCCGAAGCCACCGCCCACCCGGGTGTCGCTGACACTGGCCACCATCCGCCGCTCCGCCGAGGTGTGGCTGGTCACGGCGGGCGCGGGCAAGGCTCCGGCCGTGGCAGCGGCGCTGGGCGGTGCCGCCGAGGTGGACGTCCCGGTCGCAGGCGCGGTCGGCGCGGAGCGGACGCTGTGGCTGATCGACCGGGCGGCAGCGAGCGAGCTTCCGGGGCACCGGGCCTGACCCGGCTACGAGGAGTGCAGCTCGTCGCCGGGCATCTCGTGGCCGACGCCGCCAACGTCGTCGGCTCCCGCCCGGACGGCTGGTGGCGCGACCGGGCCGGGGCCGCCACCCGGCTGGCCGCGCGGCTCGTCGCTGCCCTGGACGGTGGCGGGCTCGCGACGCTGGTGAGCCCGGACGGCGTGGTGCACCTCGTTCTCGAAGGTGCGGCCCGGACCGCCGCGATCCCCGAGCACCCGCGGCTGCGGGTGCATCGCGCCGAGCACGACGGCGACAGCGCGATCGCGGCGCTGGCGGCTGAGCTGACCGGTCCCGTCACGGTGGTGACCGCGGATCGTGGGCTGCGGGAGCGGGTGCAGGCCTGCGGAGCCACCACCGTGGGACCGGGCACGCTGCTGGGGCTGCTGCACTCGTAGTACTTCCCCGGCGCCGTACGGGGGCAGCGGCGACCCCGGACGGCGGGGTCAGGAGGGCAGCCGCGGGATCGCCTCGAAGGTGGCGTCGCTCCAGGCCAGCGTTCCGTCGCCGAGGCCCTCGACGATCGCGTCCACCCAGCGCAGCTCCGCATCGGTGACGGCACGGACGTACTCCGACTCGAGCATCGTCACCCGCGGCAGGCCGTACGCCTCGGTCTCGGTGACGATCGCCGCGTCGAGCTCCGCCACCCGCTGGGCGAGCCGTTCCCGCCGCGCCTGCAACAGCGTGCGCGTGGTCTGCGGTGTCACCAGCGCGAGGAACGACAGCGCCGCCGGGAACTCGGGGTACTCGTTGCGCGGCGTCGAGAGGATCTCGTCGAGCCACTGCCGCGATGCCGCGCGCCCGGAGTCGGTGATCTCGTAGGTGGTGCGCTCCGGGTAGAGCTGGTCGCGGCCCGTGCCCTGCACGGCGATGAGCCCGGCCTCGACGAGCCTGGTGATCATCTTGTAGAGCGTGGCGCGCTGCCCGACGTTGACGACCTGGTCCTTGCCCCACTGCTTGATCAGCTGCTGGATGCCGTACGGGTGCAGCGGGCCGGTCTCGAGCACGCCCAGGATCGTGAGGGCGAGGGGAGATCGTCGGAACGTCGTCGACACCACCTGAACCTACACTAGTTGCATGACGACTAGTTTCTATGCCACTATTCGCCCATGGCAAACACCGAGACCGTCCGCATCCACGCCGACCACAGCGTCGCCAAGCACCTGGGCCACTGGACCACCGCGAGCCGATTCGACGTTCGCGCCCGGCGCGGCGCCGTCGTGCTCGACCTGCGCTCCCCGCAGATCGGCGAGCCCGCCGACCCCATCGAGATCCACCTCGACGTCGACCACGCCATGGTCAAGCTGCTCGTGCCGAGCGATGCCACCGTCGAGACCTGGGACCTGACCTGGACCGGCCGCGGCCGCGTCAAGGACGGGGAGCGGCCGGCCGGAAAGGGCGCCCGCCAGATCCGGCTCACCGGCTCGGTCGCCAGCGGCGAGATCCGCATCCACCGCGGCGGCATCGCGATCCTGTCGGCGCTGTTCTCCCGCGCCTACGTCGAGGACGTGCGCCGCGCCCACCGCGAGGGCGTCATGCCCACCGTCGACGACCCCACCCGCACCGCGATCTGAGGAGCACCGCCATGCATGTCCTGATCATCGGCGCCGGCACCGGCGGCCTCTGCCTCGCGCAGGCACTGCGCACCGCCGGGGTGAGCGTCGCCGTGTACGAGCGCGACCGCACCCGCAACGACGGCCTGTTCGGCTACCGCGTCGGCATCTCGCCCGACGGCTCGCGGGCGCTGCACGCCTGCCTGCCCGAGCGGCTGTTCGACACCTTCGTCGCGACCACCGCCATCACCCCGAACTGGTTCTCGATGTACACCGAGCAGTACGGCGAGCTGCTCAGCCTCGGCGGCTTCGACACCGCCGCAGCCGACGACCCCGGCGCCGAGCGCTCGGTGAGCCGCATGACGCTGCGCCAGGTGCTGCTCACCGGCATCGAGGACATCGTCTCCTTCGACAAGAAGTTCACCCGCTACGAGCAGCACGCCGACGGCACGGTCACCGCTCACTTCGCCGACGGCACGTCCGCCACCGGCGACGTGCTGGTCGGTGCCGACGGCACGGGCTCACCGGTGCGCCGGCAGTACCTGCCGCACGCCACGTTGCAGGAGACGGATCTCTTCGGCATCACCGCCAAGCTGCCGCTCACCGAGCAGACCCGCGCGCTGCTGCCGCCGAAGGTGCTGCGCGGCGTCTCGATGGTCACCGCGCCCGGCGGCGACGGCATGATCATCCATGTCATGGAGTTCCCGTGGGACGCCGACGGCGTCAAGCAGGGCATCGGCGGCAACGACGCCGACCTCCTGCGCGCCTGGCCCGGGCTGAACTTCGACAACACGCGCGACTACATCATGCTCGGCTTCTCCTCCCACCGCCGCAGGCTGCCCGCCGACTTCATGAGCCTCGACGGGCCCGCACTGCACGCGATCATGCTCGACCGCACGCAGCGCTGGCACCCGGACCTGCGCGCGCTCGTCGCGGGGTCGGATCCGAGCACCTGCTTCCCGCTCAACATCCGCACCACCGACCGGGTGCCGCCGTGGGCGAGCAGCACCGTCACGCTCATCGGCGACGCCATCCACACGATGACCCCCGGGCTGGGTGTCGGCGCCAACACGGCGCTGCGCGACGCCCGGATCCTCGCCGAGGGGCTCATCGCGGCCGAGCGCGGGGAGCGCACCGTGCTCGACGCCGTCGGCGCCTACGAGCAGCAGATGCACGGCTATGCCTGGGACCTCGTCGCGAAGTCCCTCGAGCGCTTCGACGCCGACGCGGCGATCTACCGGTCCGGCATCGGCGGCCGGCTCGCGCTGGCGGGGATGCGCACGGGCATGCGGCTGGTGAACCACCTGCCCCCGCTCAAGCGGAAGATGGCCGCGGCGACGAGCGCCGACCGCGGCCACGACCGGCTCGAGTGATCCCCCGGAGCGTCAGCCCTGCTCGTCGGGCAGGCGTCCGTTGTTGTAGTCGTCGTAGGCCGACAGGTCGAGGAAGCCGTGGCCGCTGTAGTTGAAGAGGATCACCTTCTCCTCGCCGGTCTCCTTCGCGGCCAGCGCCTCGTCGATCGCGGCCCGCACGGCGTGGGCGCACTCGGGAGCCGGGATCTTGCCCTCCGTGCGGGCGAACTGCACCGCGGCCTCGAAGACCTTGCCCTGCGGGTAGGCGACGGCCTCCATCCGGCCGTCGCGCACGAGCTGGGAGATCAGCGGCGAGTCACCGTGGTAGCGCAGCCCGCCCGCGTGGATGGACGGCGGCACGAAGTCGTGGCCGAGCGTGTACATGGCCATCAGCGGCGTGAGGCCCGCCGTGTCGCCGAAGTCGTACTCGAACCGGCCCTGCGTCAGCGTCGGGCACGACAGCGGCTCCACGGCCAGCAGCCGCACGCCGGTGTCGGGGACGAACGGGAAGGCGATCCCACCGAGGTTCGACCCGCCGCCGCACGGCGCGATCACGACGTCGGGCAGCCGCTCCCCCGCGAGCTCCAGCTGCTCCTTGGCCTCGATACCGATCACCGTCTGGTGCAGCAGCACGTGGTTGAGCACCGAACCCAGCGCGTAGTGGGTGTCGGCGCGGCCCCCGCAGTCACGCACGGCATCGGAGATCGCAGACCCCAGCGAGCCGGGGTGATCCGGCTCGTCCACCGGCGATGGGACGACCGAGCCACCCCACGTCTCGATGGCGATGCGCCGGTAGGGCTTCTGGTCGTAGGAGGCCCGCACCATGTAGACCTTGAGTTCGAGGTCGAACTGGGCGCACGCGAACGCCATCGCCGTGCCCCACTGCCCCGCGCCCGTCTCGGTGGAGATGCGGGTGATGCCCTCCTGCTTGTTGTAGAACGCCTGCGGCACGGCCGTGTTGGTCTTGTGGCTGCCCGAGGGCGACACCGACTCGTCCTTGAAGTAGATGCGCGCCGGCGTGCCGAGCGCCTTCTCCAGCCGGACGGCCCGCACCAGCGGCGTCGGACGCCACAGCCGCAGGATGTCGAGCACCTCGCCGGGGACGTCGATCCAGGGCTCGGCGCTGACCTCCTGCCCGATCAACGCCATCGGGAACAGCGGCGCCAGGTCGTCAGGGCCGACCGGCTCGCGCGTGCCCGGGTGCAGCGGCGGCTGCGGCGGGTTCGCGAGGTGGGGCACCACGTTGAACCAGGAGGTGGGGATCTTGTCGGGCGCCATCGTCCAACGCGTCATTCGCGGCACGTTAGTGGCCCCCGTCACGGCGCGGTAGCCCCGCCCCCACCTCGCACACCGCGACCCGTCCTCGCAGGGTGTGGAGCGTGTGCGAGGACCGGCGACGGCATGCGACGTCGGTCTGCAGGCACACCGCTACGGCTTGCGGGCCACGCCGCCGTACGCGTCGATCGGGACCACCTCGCCGCCGACGGGGGCAAGGGAGGGGCGCCAGCGCGTGACGGTGACGATGCCCGGCTCGACCGGCTCGAAGCCGGCGAACCAGCCCTCGATCTCCGCGACGGTGCGCAGCTCGTAGGGCGAGCCCATCTCCGCCTGCGCCTTGCTCGCGGCGATGACGGCCTCGCTCGTGTCGGTGCCGTCCCACAGCACCATGTAGCTGCCGGAGGGGACCACGTCCATGATGCCGGCGATCACCGCGCGGGCATCGGCGGCCTCCTTGAGGTAACCGAAGACCCCCATGAACAGCACCGCGATCGGCTGCGTGAAGTCCAGGACGTCGCGGGCGCCTGCGATGATCTTCGCGGGGTCGCGGTAGTCGGCGTCGATGTAGGTGGTGACGCCCTCCGGCGTGGTGTTGACGAGCAGCGCGCGGGCATGTGCCAGCACCAGCGGGTCGTTGTCGACGTAGACGATGCGCGACTCCGGCGCGATGCCCTGGGCCACCTCGTGGGTGTTCTGCATCGTCGGCAGGCCGGTGCCGATGTCGAGGAACTGCCGGATGCCGGCCTCGCCCGCGAGGTGGCGCACCGCCCGCACCAGGAACCGGCGCGACTCCACCGCGTAGGCCTTGGTCTGCGGGAAGGCCGCCAGCACGGCGTCACCCACCGCGCGGTCGGCCGCGTAGTTGTCCTTGCCGCCGAGCCAGTAGTTCCAGATCCGGGCGCCGTGTGGCACATCGGACCGGATGTCGGGGATCTGCTCGTCGGTCAACGCGTCCTCCTCGATACTGCTGCTCGTCGACCCGACCCTATCCGGGTGAACCCGCCGCCAGAACCCGCCCCGCTGCCGACCGGACGTGACCGACGACGCAGCGACGCCCGGTCCGCCGATCGCCGCGGAGCCTACGCTGCAACCATGACGCTGCAGGACGCGAAGATCGCCGCACTCGACGGCTCCCCGCTCGATCTGGAGGCGCTGCGCGGTCGCGCGGTGCTCGTGGTGAACGTCGCCTCGAAGTGCGGGCTGACGCCCCAGTACACCGGGCTGGAGGAGCTGCAGCAGCGCTACGGCGACCGGGGCCTCACCGTGCTCGGCGTGCCGTGCAACCAGTTCCGGGGCCAGGAGCCGGGCACCGCGGAGGAGATCCAGAGCTTCTGTTCCACCACCTACGGTGTGACGTTCCCGATGACCGAGAAGGTCGACGTCAACGGCCCCGACCGGCACCCGCTCTACGAGGAGCTCACCGCCACCGCCGACGCCGAGGGCACCGCGGGTGACGTGCAGTGGAACTTCGAGAAGTTCCTCATCGGCACCGACGGCACGGTGGTGCACCGGTTCCGCCCGCGCACCGAGCCCACCTCCGACGAGGTCGTGCAGGGCATCGAGGCCGCCCTCCCGAGGTGAGGCCGGGGGCTCAGGTCTCCCGCTGCAGGTAGGCCAGCACCGCCAGCACGCGGCGGTTGTCGTCGTCGGACTGCGACAGCACGAGCACCGGCAGCCCGGGCAGCTCGCGGCGGGCGGCGAGCGCGGCGCGCAGGCCCTCGTCGGTGTGGGTCGGTGGCAGCCGCACGTCGACCACCGCGACGTCGGGCCGGTGCTCCAGCAGCGCGGCCAGCAGCTCGGGACCCGTCTCCGACTGGGACCACCGCTGGGTGGCCGATCCGCGGTTCCGCCACGGCATCCGCGTGGTGACCGGCCTGTGGGGTGCGGGCTTGCTGCTCGACTCGGCGCTGCGGGTGGTCATGGCGTTCACGTTGCCCGTCGACCTGGTGCCCGTGCTGAGCGTCGTGCTCATCGTCGTCACGCCGGCGCTGGCCAAGGTCCTCGGCAAGGCCTACGGGCGGCGGATCGGGCTGACGTCGCCGCGGACCGCCGATGTCTGATCCGCGGGTGGTGCTCGTCACCGGCGGTGCGAGCGGGATCGGGGCGGCCGTGGCCCGGCGGCGCCTGGCAGGAGCTGCGCCCCGTCGCCTTCCCACCGCTGGAGCTGTGATCCACATCCACGTTCGGGACCCGATCGTGGCATGGTGATCCCGTGGAGGACGAACGGAGCCGCCGGGGCCCAGCCCGGGCGCCAGCCCGCGGCACGGCCCGGGTGCCGGCCCTGATCACAGCCCTGATCGCGGGCGCGACCGTGATCGCGGGCTGTACCGCAGGCGTCGACGGCAACGGCGCGGCGCCGAAGGCCGCGGCGACGCCCGCTCCCCCGGCCGCGTGCATGCTCGACACCGCCGCGCTGGCCGTCACCACCGGGGTGGCCTGGACCGCCGACCCCTCCACCGCGAGCGACACCCGCTGCGTCTACGACCCCGCTGCGGCGCCCGCCCCCACCGTCGCTGCCTCGCCGGCGGGCGGCTCGGGCGTGCTGCCGGGGCCCGACTTCGTCGCCGTCGACGTCACCCGCTTCACCGGTGACCCGGCCGCCGAGCTCGACACGATCGCCGAGGTCTGCGAAACCGGCTCCCGCGCGCCCGGCCCCGGCAACGACGGTTTCGTGTGCCGGCTCGCCGGCGGCAGCGTCTACGCGGGGGTGGTGCGCGACAACCGCGCCGTCACGGTGTCGGCGTCGGCCGTGCCGGCGGGCACCACGGCCGCCCGGCTCGTGGTGGGGATCGGCCAGCAGCTCGGCATCCTCAAGTAGTCCCAGTGGCCCGGACGGTGGCCCGGACGCACGCGAGCCCCGACCGATCGGATCGGCCGGGGCTCGCGTGGAGCGGGTGGAGCTACAGCTCGCGGGAGGCCCGCAGCCTGCCCAGCGCCTCTTCGAGGATGGCCGCGCCGTCGGCGTCGCTGCGGCGCTCCTTCACGTAGGCGAGGTGCGTCTTGTACGGCTCCGTGCGCGGCGCGGCCGGCGGGTTCTGACCGTCGCGACCGGCCGGGAGACCGCAGCGCGGGCAGTCCCAGGAATCGGGGATGTCGGCCTCTGCGGCGAACGAGGGCGTGGTGACGTGCCCGCTCGCGCAGAAGTAGGAGATGCGTTCGCGCGCAGCGGTCTCGCCGCGCTCGGACTCCCCCATGGGGCCGGCACCGACTCGGGTGCCGCGAATAGCGTTGCCGCCAGACATGGCCATCTCTTACACCCCTACCTTGACGAGCAGACCGGTGCCGACAATAGCGATGATCCAGATCGCGCCCACGAACAGCGTGAAGCGGTCGAGGTTCTTCTCGACCACGCTGGAGCCCGACAGGCTGGACTGCACGCCGCCGCCGAAGAGGGTGGACAGACCGCCGCCGCGACCTCGGTGCAGCAGGATCAGCAGCACCAGCAGAACGCTGGAAACGATCAGTACGATCTGCAGGGCGAGTTGCATCCCATCCTCATTCGTCGTCACACATGCGGAGCGGGCCGAAGCGCCGCTCGGGAGAACCCACGATACCCGTGCCGGGCCGCAACGTTGACCGGGGTCACACCAGCCGTCCCGTCGAGAACGCACCTACGGTGATCAACAGGGCCTGATGATCACGGCAACCACGTTCTCGACGGAAGGGGGTGGCGCGTTACGGCAGGGGCCCGCCCGCCGCGATGGCGCACAGCTGCGGGAACTCCTCGACGTCGATGCTCGCGCCCCCGACGAGGGCACCGTCGACGTCCTTCTCGGCCACGATCTCGCCCACGTTCTTGGCCTTGACCGAGCCGCCGTAGAGCACGCGCACACCCGCGGCGAACGACTCGTCGTAGAGCGCGGCCAGCGTCTGGCGCAATGCCGCGCAGACCTCCTGCGCGTCGGCCGCACTCGCCACGCGGCCGGTGCCGATGGCCCAGACCGGCTCGTAGGCGACGACGAGGTCCTTCGCCTGCTCCGCCGTGATGCCCTTGAGAGCGGCCGCGAGCTGCGCCGTGCAGTGCGCGACGTGCTCGCCGGACTCCCGCACGTCGAGGCCCTCACCGACGCACAGGATCGGAGCGATGCCGTTGCGGATGGCCGCCTGGACCTTCTTGCCGACCAGCGCGTCGGTCTCGCCGTGGATCTCCCGGCGCTCCGAGTGCCCGACGACGACGTACTTGCAGCCCAGCTTCGCGAGCATCACGCCGGAGACGTCACCGGTGTAGGCACCGGAGTCGAACGGCGAGATGTCCTGCGCGCCGTGCACCATCAGCAGCCCGTCACCGTCGATCATGGTCTGGATGCTGCGGATGTGGGTGAACGGCGGCAGGACCGCGACGTCGACCTTCTTGTAGTACTTCTCCGGCAACGCAAAGGCGTACTTCTGCATCAGGGCGATGGCCTCGAGGTGCGTGAGGTTCATCTTCCAGTTGCCGGCGATGAGTGGCTTCTTCGCCACTTGTGCTGCCATTTCTACTGCTCCAGGACGACCAGGCCGGGGAGGGACTTGCCCTCCAGGTACTCCAGCGACGCGCCGCCGCCGGTCGAGATGTGCGAGAAGCCGTCCTCCGGCAGGCCCAGCGCGCGCACGGCCGCGGCCGAGTCGCCGCCACCGACGACGCTGAACGCGTCCCCGTCGACGATCGCCTGCGCCACGCCGCGGGTGCCCTCGGCGAACGGAGCCAGCTCGAACACGCCCATCGGGCCGTTCCAGAACACCGTCTTCGCGCGCCCGAGCACCTCGGCGAACTCGGCCACCGACGCCGGGCCGATGTCGAGGCCCATCCAGCCGTCGGGGATCGCGTCGATCGCCACCGTGTCGGTCTTGGCGTCGGCGGCGAACGCGTCGGCCACCACCACGTCGCTGGGCAGCACGATCTTGCCCGACTCCAGCAGCGCCCGGCAGGTGCCGATCTGGTCGCGCTCCAGCAGCGACGAGCCGACGCCGTAACCCTGGGCGGCGAGGAACGTGAAGCACATCCCGCCGCCGACCAGCAGCGCGTCGACCTTCGGCAGGAGCGCCTCGATCACCGCGAGCTTGTCCGAGACCTTGGAGCCGCCGAGCACCACGGCGTAGGGCCGCTGCGGCTCGCTCGTCAGCCGCTGGGCCACCTCGACCTCGGCGAGCACCAGCCCGCCCGCGTAGGCGGGCAGCTCCTGCGCCACGTCGTAGACCGATGCCTGCTTGCGGTGCACGACCCCGAACCCGTCCGAGACGAACGCGCCGTCGTCGCCGGTGAGCTCGGCCAGCTCGTGGGCCAGCTCCGCCCGCTCGTCGTCGTTCTTGCTGGTCTCGCGCGGGTCGAACCGGATGTTCTCCAGCAGGACGACGTCGCCGGCCGCCAGATCCGGGGTGCCCTTGGCGAGCTCGATGATCCGCACGGGAGCCCCGAGCAGCTCGCCGAGGCGCGCCGCGACCGGGGCGAGCGAGAACTCCGGCTGCGGCCCGCCCTTGGGCCGGCCCAGGTGCGCGACGATGATCACCTGCGCGCCCGCGCCGGAGAGCTCCTGGATGGTGGGCAACGACGCCCGGATGCGGCCGTCGTCGGTGATGCGATCCCCGTCGAGTGGCACGTTGAGATCCGAGCGGACCAGCACCGTGCGCCCCTCGACGCCCTCGTTGATCAGGTCGTCGACGGTCTTCACAGCTTCGATGCCACCAGCGCCGTGATGTCCACGAGCCGGTTGGAGTAACCCCACTCGTTGTCGTACCAACCCACGATCTTGACCTGGTTGCCGATCACCTTGGTCAACCCGGCGTCGAAGATGCAGGAGTGCGGATCGGTCACGATGTCCGACGACACGATCGGGTCCTCGGTGTAGAGCAGGATCCCCTTCAGCGGGCCCTCCGCGGCCGCCTTCATCGCCGCGTTCACCTCCTCGGCGGTGGTCTCCCGACCCACGATCGCCGTCAGGTCGGTGGCCGAGCCCGTGGGGATCGGCACCCGCAACGCGAACCCGTCGAGCTTGCCCTTCAGGTGCGGCAGCACCAGCGAGATCGCCTTCGCCGCACCCGTCGAGGTCGGCACGATGTTGATCGCCGCCGCCCGCGCCCGCCGCAGGTCCTTGTGCGGGCCGTCCTGCAGGTTCTGATCCTGGGTGTAGGCATGGATCGTGGTCATCAGACCCGTCTGGATCCCCACCAGGTCATCGAGGACCTTCGCCATCGGCGCCAGGCAGTTCGTCGTGCACGAGGCGTTGGACACGATGTCCTGCGACCCGTCGTAGTCACCATCGTTGACACCCTTGACGACCGTGAGGTCCTCACCGGTGGCGGGCGCGGAGATCACCACCTTCTTCGCACCGGCCTCCAGGTGCTTGGCCGCCGCCTCCCGCTTGGTGAAGATGCCGGTGGACTCCACCACGACGTCGACGCCGAGGTCCTTCCACGGCAGCTCGGCGGGGTCGCGCACGGCGAGACCCTTGAAACCCTTGCCGTCGACGATGATCTCGTCCTCGGTCGAGGACACGGTGTAGGGCAGCCGGCCCAGGATCGAGTCGTACTTGAGCAGGTGCGCGAGCGTCGCGTTGTCGGTGATGTCGTTCACCGCCACGATCTCGATGTCACTGGTACCGGCGACGCGCTGCGCGTCCACCGCCCGCCAGAAGTTGCGCCCGATCCGTCCGAAACCGTTCACGCCCACGCGCACAGTCACGCTCGTGCCTCCTCGATGGTGTCACCACGGAATGCCCCAAGGTCGGTTCACGACCGGTCATCGTCGACGGGGCCTTGGGCACAACCCTAGCGTCCGAATCCGCTTCGAATCGACCTGGCTTCGGAATCGATACACCTCGATGATTTCCCTCACCGGAACCACCCCGGCGGGGGGCGCGGCCCGTACCGGGGGCGCCCCGGATCAGCCCTCCTCGAGCATCTCCGCGGTGACGGCCGACTCGGTGTCGGGGATGCCGAGATCCGCGGCGCGCTTGTCGGCCATGTGCAGCAGGCGCCGGATCCGCCCGGCCACGGCGTCCTTCGTCATGGGCGGCTCGGCGAGCTGGCCGAGCTCCTCCAGCGATGCCTGCGTGTGCTCGGCGCGCAGCCGACCGGCGGCGAGCAGGTGCTGCGGGACGTCGTCGCCGAGGATCTCCAGCGCGCGGGCGACCCGGGCCGCCGCGGCCACGGCCGCGCGGGCCGAGCGGCGCAGGTTGGCGTCGTCGAAGTTGGCGAGCCGGTTGGCGGTGGCGCGCACCTCGCGCCGCATCCGCCGCTCCTCCCACGCCATGACGCTCTCGTGGGCGCCCATGCGGGTGAGCAGCGCGCTGATGGCGTCGCCGTCGCGCACGACCACGCGGTCGGCACCACGGACCTCGCGCGCCTTCGCCGTGACGCCGAGCCTGCGCGCGGCGCCGACCAGTGCCAGCGCGGCCTCCGGGCCGGGGCAGGTGACCTCCAGCGCGGAGCTGCGGCCGGGTTCGGTGAGCGAGCCGTGGGCCAGGAACGCGCCCCGCCAGGCCGCCTCGGCGTCGCAGACGCCACCGGACACGACGGGCGGCGGGAGGCCCCGGACCGGCCGGCCGCGGGCGTCGAGCAGCCCGGTCTGGCGGGCCAGGCCCTCACCGTCGCGCACGACGCGCATCACGTAGCGGGCGCTGCGGCGCAGCCCGCCCGCGGTGATGACGTGTGCCTCGCAGGTGTGGCCGTAGAGCTCGTGGATGTCGCGGCGCAGGCGACGCGCCACCGAGCCGGTGTCGACCTCGGCCTCGATCACGACGCGGCCACCGACGATGTGCAGCCCGCCGGCGAACCGCAGCAGCGCCGCGACCTCCGCTCGCCGGCAGCACGGCTTCGTGATGACCAGCCGTGACAGCTCGTCCTTGACCGCAGCTGTCATCGCCATCGGATCGACCTCCGGGAGTGGGACACGGGAGTGGGAGCCATGGTTCACGTCCTCCTCTCGGCGGCGGCCTTCGCCCCACCGGACGGGCCGACGACGGGCGCCGGACCGAGCTCGGAGAGCGCCGCAACGAGTGCTGCGGCCAGTGCCGCCGGGTCGTGGCGCGGCACCGCCGGATCTGCGACGGCGACCGGGGCCAGGTGGACCCGCCCGCCCGGGGAGAGCATCGCTGCGGCCGCTCGCTGGAGCCGGTCGGGTACCGGCACAGCGGCGACGTCCGCGAGGACGGCGTCGACCCGCAGGGCCGGCGCGTGTTGCGAGAGTACGGCCAGGTGCTGCTCGGGTGAGAACCCGGCGGTCTCCCCCGGTTCGGGGGCGAGGTTCAGCACCACGACGCGCCGGGCCGGGCTGGCCAGGATCGCGTCGCGCAGGTCGGGAACGAGCAGGTGGGGCAGCACGCTGGTGAACCAGGACCCCGGACCCAGCAGCAGCACGTCGGCGTCCAGCACGGCCTGCACGGCCTCCGGGCACGCCACCGGCTCGTCCGGGCGCAGCCACACCTGCTGGACGCGGCCCGGCGTGGAGGCCACGGCGACCTGCCCGCGGATCCGGTGGCGCTCCAGCGGATCCACGCCCAGCCCGATGACCTCGGCCTCGATGTCGAGCGGGGCGCAGCTCATCGGCAGCACCCGCCCGCGGGCCCCGAGCAGCGCGCCCACCTCGTCGAGCGCCGCGACCGGGTCGCCGAGGGTGTCCATCAGCCCGGCGAGCAGCAGGTTGCCCACGGCGTGCCCGGCCAGTGCCCCGGTGCCGCCGAACCGGTGCTGCACGAGCGTGCCCCACAAGGCACCGGAGGCGTCGTCGGCCGCGAGCGCGGCGAGCGCCATCCGCAGGTCGCCGGGGGGCAGCAGGCCCAGCTCACGACGCAGCCTGCCCGACGAGCCGCCGTCGTCGGCTACGGTGACCACGGCCGTGAGCCGGTCGGTGATCAGACGCAGCGCCGACAGGGTGCTGTGCAGGCCGTGGCCGCCGCCGAGCGCGACCGCGCGCGGGCCCGTCATTCGCGCCCCAGGTCGCGGCGCCGTCATTCGCGCCCCAGGTCGCGGCGCCGTCATTCGCGCCCCAGGTCGCGGTGGGCGACGCTGACCGTGACGCCGTCGGCGTCGGCGAGGCGTCGGGCGATCTCCTCGCTGATGGCGACGCTGCGGTGCTTGCCACCGGTGCAGCCGACCGAGACGGTGAGGTAGCGCTTGCCCTCGCGGCGGTAGCCGGCGCCGACGAGTGAGAGCAGCTCCAGGTAGCGGTCGATGAACTCGCCTGCGCCGTCCTGGCTCAGGACGTAGTCGCGCACCGGTTCGTCGCGGCCGGTGAGCTCGCGCAGCTCCGGGATCCAGAACGGGTTGGGCAGGAACCGGACGTCGACGACGAGGTCGGAGTCCATCGGCAGGCCGTACTTGTAGCCGAACGACAGCACGGTGATGCGGGTGACCTGCTGGTACTCGCCCCCGAAGGTGCGTTCCAGGGTGGCGCGCAGCTGCGGGACGGCCACGGCGGAGGTGTCGACGACGAGGTCGGCCGACTCGCGCAGCGGTCGCAGCAGCTCGCGCTCGGCGTTGATGCCGTCGACGAGGCGGCCGTCGCCCTGCAGGGGGTGGCTGCGCCGCACCTGCTCGAAGCGGCGCACCAGCACGGCGTCGGTGGCTTCGAGGAACAGCAGGCGCGGCTTGTAACCGCGCGCGTCGAGGTCCTTGATGACGGCGCCGAGGTCGGCCGAGAACGCCCGGCTGCGCACGTCCATGACCACCGCGATGCGCGTGATCTCGCCACGCGCGCGGGCGCCGAGGTCGACCATCGTGGCGATCAGCTCGGGCGGGAGGTTGTCGACCACGAACCAGCCGAGGTCCTCCAGCACCTTCGCTGCGGTGCTGCGCCCGGCGCCGGACAGGCCGCTGACCAGTGCCACCTCGATGCCCGTGCGATCGTCTTCGGTCACTGGACGCTCCCGTCGGGTGCAGGCTCTGGAGTGGCGGGATCTCCAGCGCCATGGTCGGGGCCGCCGGCGTCGGGACCGCCGAGCGCGCTCAGCACGGCGGCGGCGGTGCGCTGCCCGAAACCGGGGAGTGCGGCGATCTCGTCGGCGCTCGCGGCGCGCAGCTTGCGCACCGATCCGAAGTGGCGCAGCAGCGCCGCGCTGCGCGCCGGACCTAGCCCCGGAACGGCGTCGAGCGCGGAGCTGGTCATGCCCTTCGAACGACGCTGGCGGTGGTAGGTGATGGCGAAGCGGTGCGCTTCATCCCGGATCCGCTGCAACAGGTACAGCCCCTCGCTGGTGCGCGAGAGGATGACGGGGTCGGGTTCGGCAGGCAACCAGACCTCTTCCAGGCGCTTGGCCAGCCCGCAGATCGCGACGTCGGTGATGCCCAGCTCGGCCAGCACGTCGGCGGCCGCCTCCACCTGGGGCTGCCCGCCGTCGACGACGAGGAGGTTGGGCGGGTAGGCGAAGCGCCGGGGGCGTCCGGTGTCGGGATCGATGCCGGGGCGGTGCTGCGGGACGGCGTCGACCTCGTGTTCGGAATCGGACCCGGAGTCGGGCGCGGGGTCATCAGCGGTCTCGCTGAGGTACCGGCGGAACCGGCGGCGCACCACCTCGGCGATGGACGCGACGTCGCCGCCCGCCGCACCGTCGCGGATCTCGAAGCGGCGGTAGTCGGACTTGCGGGCCAGCCCGTCCTCGAACACCACCAGCGACGCGACGACGTTGGTGCCCTGGACGTGGGAGACGTCGACGCACTCGATGCGCAGCGGCGCCGAGTCGAGCCCGAGCGCGTCCTGGATCTCCTGCAGCGCCGCCGACCGGGCGGTGAGATCCCCGGCCCGGCGCAGCTTGTGCTGGGTGAACGCCTCGGCGGCGTTGCGCGCCACCGTCTCGGCGAGCGCCCGCTTGTCGCCGCGCTGCGGCACCCGGATCTGGACCTTCGAGCCCCGCAGGGTCTCGAGCCACTCGGTGAGCGCAGCGAGCTCCGCAGGCAGCTCGGGCACGAGTATCTCCCGGGGAACCGGCTGGTTGGCGTCGTCGGCCGAGCCGGCGAGCCCAGCCTGCTCGCCGTAGAACTGGGTGAGGAAGCGCTCCACCAGCTGCGCGGTGTCGGTGGGCTCGACCTTGTCGACCACCCAGCCGCGCTGGCCACGGACGCGCCCGCCGCGGACGTGGAAGACCTGCACGGCGGCCTCCAGCTCGTCCTCGGCGAACGCGACGACATCGGCGTCGGTGCCGTCGCCCAGCACCACGGCCTGCTTCTCCATGGCGCGCTTGAGCGCCCCGATATCGTCGCGCAGCCGCGCGGCCCGCTCGAACTCCAGCCCCTCGGCCGCCGTGGTCATCTTGCGCTCGAGCTGGCGCACCAGGTGGTCGGTGCGGCCGGCGAGGAAGTCGCAGAAGTCCTCGACGATGTCGCGGTGCTCCTCCGCATCGACCCGCCCGACGCAGGGCGCCGAGCACTTGTCGATGTAGCCGAGCAGGCACGGGCGGCCCATCTGGCCGTGGCGGCGGAACACCCCGGAGCTGCAGGTGCGGGCCGGGAAGACGCGCAGCAGCATGTCGAGCGTCTCGCGGATGGCCCACGCGTGGGCGTAGGGCCCGAAGTAGCGCACGCCCTTCTTGCGGGGGCCACGGTAGACGTGCAGCCGCGGGTAGTCCTCGTGCATCGTGACGGCCAGGACGGGATAGGTCTTGTCGTCGCGGTAGCGGACGTTGAACCGCGGGTCGAACTCCTTGATCCAGTTGTATTCGAGCTGCAGCGCCTCGACCTCGGTGCCCACCACGGTCCACTGGACGTGCGACGCGGTGGTGACCATCTGGCGCGTGCGCGGGTGCAGCCCGGACAGGTCGGCGAAGTAGGAGTTGAGCCGTTGTCGCAGGCTCTTGGCCTTGCCGACGTAGATGACCCGACCGTGCTGATCGGAGAAGCGATAGACGCCTGGCGCCTCGGGAATCGACCCGGGCGCTGGGCGATAAGTGGAGGGATCCGGCATGGCCCCTTCAGGGTAGGACGCACCCCCGACACGCCGAGCCGGGGACCCAGGCAGACGGCGCGCCGTCACGCTGGTGTAGTGGCGCGTGACACGTGCCGGTGTCACCGGGTGGCTCCCGTTTCACCCGGAACGGTCCCGGCGCGCCGGGAGCGTTCTCCCGCGTCCTGTCGGAGCCCGATGATAGGAATCCCCCGTACGAACACACGTTCGATTCAAGGTTCCGCACGCCGCTCGACCCGGGAGGTCACCGATGGGAGCCGACAAGCTCGACACGGTCCGCAAGCTGCTCGCGAAGGCCGATCGGGCCGCCACGGCCGAGGAGGCCGCCACCTACACCGACAAGGCCGTCGAGCTGATGGCGCGCCACGGCATCGACGCCGCACTGCTGGCCGACGCCCGGCCGGAGCAGGACGAGGTCGGCGCGCTGCGGATCGCGATGGAGGATCCCTACAGCGGCGGCAAGGCCCGCCTGCTGGCCTGGATCGCCGCGGCGCTGCGCTGCCGGTCGGTGATGCACGCGGCATGGGGCGGGCGGGTGGAGGCCGTCACGGTCATCGGGTTCGCCAGCGACCGCGAGCGGGTGGAGCTGCTCTACACGTCGCTGCTCCTGCAGGCCGGGTCCCAGCTCGCGCGCCAGCGCCCACACCGGGCAGGCGAGTCGGTGGCCGCCTACCGGCGCTCGTGGCTGCACGGGTTCGCCGTCGAGGTGCACCGGCGCCTCGATGCCGCGGAGTCGCTCGCGCGCGCGGAGGCCGAGTCGCGCCGGGCGCACCCCAGCTCGCCCGCGGGCGGACGCTCCGTGGCTCTGGTGCTCGCCGATCGGTCCACCCGGGTGGAGCAGGCCTTCACCGAGGCGTTCCCCTCGCTGGGGGCCGCGCGCCGCCAGTCGCTCACGGGCTCCGGCTTCCCCGCGGGCACGGCGGCGGGGCGCCAGGCCGACATCGGGCAGGAGCGCGTGCCCCCGCGGCGGCTGCGGGCGGTGGGAGCGTGACCAGGCCCCACCCCGCCCACGGGGACACAGCGCTACACGGGGAGGGCGAGCAGCTGCGCCACCACATCGTCGAGGCGGTGCGCCGACACGTGCGGGGTGGCCACCACCGCCGGCACCGCACCCTCCAGCCGGGTGGCGAGCCCGCCGATCAGCCCGGCGTGCATCGCGCCGTGCACGTCCCACGAGTGCGCGGCCACCAGTGCCACGCGCTCGGCCGGCATCTCCACCTGGCGGCAGGCCCAGTGGTAGACCTTGGCGGGCGGCTTGAACGAGCGGATCTCCTCGGCGGAGAACACGCCCCGCAGGTAGGTGCGCAGGCCAGCGCTGTCCAGGGCGGCGCAGGCCGTGGCCGCCGTGCCGTGGGTGAAGGCGTGGGCCGGGATCCGGGCGCGCGCGAGCGCCACCAGCGCCGGCTCCACGTCGGGGTGCGGCGGCAGGTGCTGGAAGCCGTCGAGCACGTGGTCGAGTGCGGCGTCGGACAGCGTGTGGTCCACCGTCGTGCGCAGGGCCGCCCGCGCCACCTCGGCAAACGGTGGGGCGGCGCCGGTGAGCGTCAGCGCCATGCCGTCACGCAGCGTGCGGGTGAAGAACAGCTCCCACTCGTGCGCCGGTCGTCCCACATCCACGAACCGGCTCGCCAGCGCGTCCACCTGCAACATCGTCTCGAACACGTCGAACAGCACCACGCGCGGACGGCGGCCGGGAGCCCGCGTCGGATCGGGTCGGACGTCCGGGTGCACCCGCCACCCCCCTCACCTGTTGTGGGCCGACCGGGAGGCCGGCGCCAACGTACGGGTGAAGATCGTTCCTCAGCGCAACGCTACGGAGTGAGACGCCTGCACACCGTAGCGCCGAACGGCGTTCAGCACGCGCCGAACGTGCAGCCCGCGCAGCGGCGCGAGGGCGTACCCGGGGTAGCTCGCCAGCCAGGTGGCGCTGCCGAGGCTCACCGCGTCGGCGCCGGCCCAGAAGTACTCGCGGCAGTCGTCCACGCTGCGGATGCCGCCCGTCGCGATGATCGGCAACGTCACGCCGGATTCGCGCAGCTCCGACACCACCCGCAGCCCGATCGGCTTGATCGCGCGCCCCGAGAGCCCTCCGTAACGGTTCGACAGCAGCGGCTTGCCGGTGCGGGGGTCGAGCCGCAGCGCCTTCACCGTGTTGATCGCCGTGAGTGCCGAGACACCTGCGGCGGCCGCCTGCTGGGCGTTGCGCAGGTAGTCGTAGTCGGGCGAGAGCTTGAGGATCACCGGGTGGTTGCTGCGCGGCACAGCCTCGTCGAGCACGTCCTGCAGGATCGTGGTGAAGTCGAAGTTCACGTTGTGGCACGAGACGTTGAACTCGACGGCGGCGATGTCACCCGCCGGCACCACCTCGTTGACCCGATCCACGAGCGTCACGAACTCCTCGGCGGAGAACCCGCCGAGCGAGATGATCACGCGCTGGTCGCGGGTGCGCGGGTAGTAGTCGCGCAGGTACGCCTCGATCCCCACGTTGCACCAGCCGAAGGCGTTGATCCAACCGCCGTCGGTGCCCCGCAGCACGGTGCCGTAGCGCTTGAGCAGGCCGGGCAGCTCGTGGGGGGCCCAGTCCTCCCGCGTGGTGAAGTGGCCCTCGCGCGGCTCCACCGTCAGCGTGCGGGTGGTCACGGCGCCGAACTCGGCGAGCGACACGAACTTCGCGATCGGGCTCATGCCGTAGAAGTTGGAGCTCGACACCCCGTAGCCGAGCAGGCTCGACGAGGTGACGAGCCGGTTGCGCAGCACGATGTCACCGAGCCGCACGCTCTCGCCGTTCCGATGGGCCTGTTCACGGGCTCGCAGCACGACCACGATGCTACGTGCGCCGCGGCCCGCTCAGCCGCTGCGCCCGTCGGGAAGGGGTGTGAACTTGCGCTCGGCCCACCACGGGTAGGCCGTGGGCATGTCCGAGGACACCCGGTCGGGGAACTGCGCGGCGCGCTTCTCGAGGAACGCGCTCACCCCCTCCGCGGCGTCGGCACCGCGGCCACGCTCGATCATCAGCCGGGAGTCCACCCGGTGGGCCTCCATCGGGTGGTCGGCGCCGAGCATCCGCCACATCTGCTGGCGGGCCAGCGCCACCGACACCGGCGCGGTGTTCTCCACGATCTCCGCGGCCAACGCGTACGCGGCGGGCAGCAGGTCGTCGGGCTCGTGCACCGAGCGCACCAGCCCACCGGCCAGCGCCTCGGCGGCGTCGAAGACCCGCCCGGTCATCGCCCACTCCACGGCCCGGCTGATGCCCACCAGCCGCGGCAGGAACCAGCTCGACGCCGCCTCCGGCACGATCCCGCGGCGGGCGAACACGAACCCGATCCGCGCCGCGCTCGACGCGAGCCGCACGTCCATCGGCAACGTCATGGTGGCGCCCACGCCCACGGCCGCGCCGTTGATCGCGCCGATCACGGGCTTCGTGCTCTCGAAGATCCGCAGCGAGACCTGTCCGCCGCCGTCACGCTCCGGGTCGAGGGTCTCGTAACCGGCCCGCTCCGGGTCGCGGCGCTCGTAGTCGAACGTGGCGCCGCCGCCGGCCAGGTCGGCCCCCGCGCAGAAGCCGCGCCCGGCGCCCGTGACCACCACCGCGCGCACCTCGTCGTCGGCGTCGGCGCGGTCGAACGCGGCGATCAGCTCCACCGCCATCTGCGCGGTGAAGGCGTTGAGCCGATCGGGGCGGTTCAGCGTGATCGTCAGTACCCGGTCGGTCAGCTCGGTGGTGACCTGTGCGGGTGCGGCGTCGGCCATGCTCGTCCGTTCGGCTCGGGGTTCCGGTGCTCGAGGTATCGGTGCTCGAGGTATCGGTGCTCGGGATTTCGCTTCAGTGCTCGGCGCGAGCCGCGGCGTGCAGCGCCCGGACCTTGCGGATGCCCTCCACGGCCCGGGTGCCGTCCACGGCCTGGATGGCGAGCACGGGCAGGTACTCGTCGTCGGGCAGGTCCAGCCGGGCCCACGGGGCGCCGTCGGGGAACGCGATGCGCCGCACGTCCACCCACTCGATGCGGCGGCTGCTCAGCACGTTGCGCACCTCGATGCCGGTGGCGTCGGCGCGCACCCGCGGGCGGGCCATGAGCAGCAGCCCGCCTGCGATCAGCAGGCCCATCACCACCAGCGACACCTGGTCGGCGAACCGGAAGTACACACCCGTGTCGCTGTTGCGCAGCAGCACCGCGATCACGGTGAACAGCGCCACGGTGATCACCGCGCCTGCCCACGCCAGGATCATGACCTTGAACGGGCGCACCACCACCGGCGCCGCGGGGTTGGTCGACTCAGGGCTGGTCACAGCTGCACCCGCAGCACCCGCAGGGCCAGTGCCGTCTGCAGCGCGGCGAGGCACGCCTCGGCACCCTTGTCCTCCGACGAGCCGGGCACACCCGACCGCGCCACGGCCTGCTCGTGGGTGTCGCAGGTGAGCACGCCGTTGCCGACCGGGGTGCGCTCGTCGAGCGAGACGCGCGTCAGCCCCGCCGTGACGGCGTCGCACACGTACTCGAAGTGCGGGGTGCCACCGCGGATGACCACGCCCAGCGCCACCACGGCGTCGTGGGTGCGGGCGAGCTCCTGGCAGATCACCGGCAGCTCCACCGTGCCGGGCACGCGCACCACGGTCGGTTCAGCCAGCCCGGCCTCGCCTGCGGTGGCCACGGCCCGCTCCAGCAGCGCGTCCACGATGTCGGCGTGCCACGTGGCCGCCGCGATCCCCAGCGTCAGCCCGGAGGCATCAGGAGCCTCCGCGACGTCCGGGCGACCTTCCCCGCTCACCCTGCACGCCCGTTCATGTCGTCCTCCAGCGTCACGTACCGGTACCGTCCGCCACCGGGGTGCCCGCGTCGGTGGCCGCGCCGTCGCCCAGGTCGGGCAGGTCGTGGCCCATCCGGTCGCGCTTGGTGCGGAGGTAGCGCAGGTTCTCCTGGCTCGCCCGCACCGGCAGCGGCACCCGTCCGGTGATGGTGAGACCGTAGCCCTCCAGCCCGGCACGCTTGTCGGGGTTGTTGGTGAGCAGCCGCATCGACTTCACACCGAGGTCCACGAGGATCTGCGCGCCGATGCCGTAGTCGCGGGCATCGGCGGGCAGGCCCAGTGCCAGGTTCGCGTCGACGGTGTCGGCGCCTGCCTCCTGCAGCTGGTAGGCCTGCAGCTTGTGCAGCAGGCCGATCCCCCGGCCCTCGTGGCCGCGCATGTAGAGCACGATGCCGCGACCCTCCTCGGCCACCTTGGCCAGCGCGGCGTCGAGCTGCGGGCCGCAGTCGCAGCGCAGCGAGCCGAGCACGTCACCGGTGAGGCACTCGGAGTGCACGCGCACCAGCACGTCCTCGCCGGTGCTCTCCGGGGTGGCGACGTCGCCACGCACCATCGCGATGTGCTCGATGCCGTCGAGCAGCGAGTCGTAGCCGTAGGCGATGAACTCGCCGTGCGCGGTGGGGATGCGGGCCTGGGCCACGCGCACCACGTGCTTCTCGATGCGGCGGCGGTAGGCGATCAGGTCGGCGATGGTGATGAGCGCGAGGTCGTGGTCGGCCGCGAACACGCCGAGCTCGTCGGCGCGGGCCATGTCGCCCTCGTTCTTCTGCGAGACGATCTCGCAGAGCGCGCCCGCCGGGGAGAGCCCGGCCAGCCGCGCGAGGTCCACGGCGGCCTCGGTGTGGCCGGGCCGGCGCAGCACCCCGCCCTCGCGGGCGCGCAGCGGCAACACGTGGCCGGGGCGCACGAGGTCGCCGGGCCCAGCGGCGGGATCGGCCAGCAGCCGGATGGTGTGGGCCCGGTCGGCCGCCGAGATGCCCGTGCTGATGCCGGCCTTCGCGTCCACCGTCACGGTGAAGGCCGTGCGGAACGAGTCGGAGTTGGTGTGGTGCATCGGCGGCAGGTCGAGGCGGTCGCACTCGCTCTCGGTGAGCGCCACGCACACGTAGCCCGAGGTGTAGCGCACGACGAACGACACCAGCTCCGGCGTTGCCTTCTCGGCAGCGAAGATCAGGTCGCCCTCGTTCTCGCGGTCCTCGTCGTCGACGACGACCACCGGCTTGCCGGCGCGCAGGTCCTCGAGCGCTCGTTCGATGGACACGAAGTCACCGAACCGGCTGTCCACGGGTGCATTCACTTGACTGGGGCCTCCTCGTCGGCCTCTGCAGCCCGCACGGTGCGCTGCAGGTACCCGGAGGTCAGCCGCTCGACGTACTTCGCGACGACATCGACCTCCAGGTTGACGGTATCTCCCGGCTGCCGGATTCCGAGCGTCGTATGAGCGAGCGTCGTTGGGATGAGCGCCACAGTGAACGTGTCGCTCGTCACTCCCGCCACCGTCAGCGACACGCCGTCCACGGTGATGGAGCCCTTCTCCACCACGTAGCGGGCGAGATCCGGGGCGAGGCTGAACACGAGCTCGTCGCTGCGGTCGGCGGGCGAGCGCGACATCAGCACCGCGACACCGTCGACATGGCCCTGCACGATGTGGCCGCCGAGCCGCCCGTTCACGGGCATCGCCCGCTCGAGGTTGACCTTGGCGCCGGTGGTGGTGGCCGACAGGCTCGAGCGCTTGAGCGTCTCGGGCACGAGCTCCACGGTGAACGTGCCGTCGTCGCTGCCGTCCGGGTTGATCACGGTGAGGCAGACACCGTTGACCGCGATCGAGTCGCCGTGCGCGGCATCCGAGGTGACGAGCCGGCCGCGCACGGTGAGCACCACCACCTCCGCGCTCTCCCGCACCGCGAGGACCTCGCCGATCTCCTCGACGATTCCCGTGAACATCTCCGCGTTCCCCTTCCGACCACCCGGCCCGACACCGGTATTCATGTGCAACCACGCGCCGGGTCCCGGGTGTTCCCGGGCCTCAGCCGCCCCAGCTGCGGTGCGCGGTCCGCGCGAGCACCTGCTCACGCAGCGCGCGCACGGCGCGTCCGGGGTCAGCCGCACCGTAGACCGCGGAGCCGGCGACGAAGCAGTCGACGCCCGCCTCTGCCGCCTGTTCAATGGTGGCGGCGTTGATGCCGCCGTCGATCTCCACGAGCAGCGTCAGGTGCCCGGTGTCGACGAGGCGGCGGGCGGTGCGGACCTTGTCGAGCACGTCGGCGATGAAGCTCTGGCCGCCGAACCCGGGCTCCACGCTCATCACCAGCAGCGTGTCGTAGTGGCGCAGCGTCTCGAGGTGGGGCTCGAGGGGCGTGCCCGGCTTGATCGACAGCCCGGCCCTCGCGCCTGCCGCGTGCAGGTTCGCGGCCAGCGCCACCGGGTCGCGGGCGGCCTCGACGTGCACCGTGACGTTGTGGGCGCCCGCCTCGGCGTAGCCGATGGCCCACCGATCCGGGTCGTCGATCATGAGGTGGCAGTCGATCGGGATGGAGGTGGCCTTGAGCAGCGACTCGACGACCGGCAGGCCCAGCGTCAGATTCGGCACGAAGTGCGCGTCCATGACGTCGACGTGCAGCCAGTCGGCACCCTCCTCCCCCGACACCGCCGCCGCCTCGTCGGCGAGACGGGCGAAATCGGCCGACAGGATGCTGGGAGCGATCATGGGTTGCACCTGGGCAGATTACTCCGCGGGACCCGGTCGACCGGTCCCCCATCGTCGGTATTCGCCGGGTGAGGTTCACTCCTCGCGTGCCTTCCGGTGATTCCGCTCCCGCCGACCCGAGCTCGACCGACGCCGCGCTCGACGGGATGTTGCGCGGCGAACCACCCGCGGTGGTGGCGCTGGTGCAGCGGCTGCGCCGGGCGGTGACCGAGGCCCATCCCGACCTGCAGGAACGGGTCAACACGAGCTGGTACGGCCTCGCCTTCCACCACCCCCGCGCCGGCTACATCTGCGCGCTGTTCCCGCGCCGGGGCGGCGTCAACGTCGGGTTCGAGCAGGGCGGCGTGCTGCACGATCCGCACGGGCGGCTCACCGGCCGCGGCCGCACCCGCGACGTGCGGATCGAGGTGGACGCAGGGCCCGACGAGGACGAGATCGTCCTGGACTACCTCGACATCGCCGTGGACGTGGCCATCGACCGGGCCGCGCACAAGGCCGCGAAGGTCCGGCGTACCCGCGCCACCTGACCGGGCAGAGCCTGCGGTCACGCCGTCTTGCGCAGCAGCCCCAGGAACATCGCGTCGGTGCCGTGGCGGTGCGGCCACAGCTGCACGGTGGGGCCGTCGCCGAGGTCGGGGACGCCCGGCAGCAGCTCGCGGGCGTCGAGCTGCTCGACATCGGGGTGCTTGCGCACCACGCCGGTGAGCACGCCGAGGGTCTCGGCGAGGTGCGGCGAGCACGTCACGTAGGCCACCACACCGCCGGGCCGGACGTGGCGCAGCGCCGCGGTGAGCAGCTCGCGCTGCAGCTTCGACAG
Source organism: Pseudonocardia sp. GCM10023141 (assembly GCF_042653605.1). Lineage (NCBI taxonomy): Bacteria > Bacillati > Actinomycetota > Actinomycetes > Pseudonocardiales > Pseudonocardiaceae > Pseudonocardia > Pseudonocardia sp. GCM10023141. Next base: position 54,862 of record NZ_JBHSIR010000038.1, on the reverse strand, counting down.
ACCCGAGACGTCCTCGGGACGACGACGCCAGCGGGCCTCCGGGCGGCGGCGCAGCGCACCGAGCCCGGTGCACGGCGCGTCGACGAGCACGCGGTCGTACGCGGCGTCGGGAAGCGGGGCCTCCCGGCCGTCGGCCGTGTGGACCTCGACCGGCAGCCCGTCGACGACGCGGCGCACCAGGTCGGCCCGGTGCTCGCTGGACTCCACGGCGTCGAGGTGCGCGCCGTCGAGCTGCGCGAGTCCGCCCAACAACACGGCCTTGCCGCCCGGTCCGGCGCACAGGTCGAGCCACCGGCCCGCGTCCGCGCCCAGCAGGGGCGCCTTGGCCAGCGCGAGTGCCACGAGCTGACTGCCCTCGTCCTGGACGACGGCGAGCCCCTCGGAGATGACGTCCAGGTCGCCGATGTCGCCGCTGCCCGGCTCGAGGTGCACGCCGTAGGGCGAGTACGGCGCCTCCTCCCCACCGGTGACCAGCGCCAGTTCGGCCGCGGTGATCTCGCCGGGCCGGGCGAGCAGGTGCACGGTGGGACGCGCGTCGTCGGCGGCCAGCGCCGCGTCGATCTCGGTGGGTCCGGCGGGGCCGAGCGCGTCGGAGAAGGCCTGCGCGATCCAGCGCGGGTGCGCGTGGGCGAACGCGGCGTGACCGAGCGGATCCTCCTCCAGCGACGGCGCGAGCTGCGCCACCCAGGCGGCCTCGTCCTGCGCGCCCACCTTGCGCAGGATCGCGTTGACGAACCCCGCCGCGCGGCTGCCGGCCTCCACCCGCACCAGCTCGACGGTGGTGTCCACGGCGGCGTGCGACGGGATGCGGGTGCGCAGCAGCTGGTAGGCGCCCAGCCGCAGCGCGTCGAGCAGCGTGGGCTCCACCCGGATCATCGGACGGTCGGTGCACGCCTCGATCACGGCGTCGAGCAGGCCCTTGGCGCGCAGCGTGCCGTAGCCCAGCTCGGTGGCGAGCCCGGCGTCGCGGTCGTGGAGCCGGTAGCGGCGCAGGATCGCGGGCAGCGCCAGGTTGGCGTACGCGTCGCGCACGCGCACGGACGTGAGCAGCTCCAGCGCGGCCTGCCGGGACGGGTCGAGCTCCGGTGGGCGCGGCGGGCCGCTGCGCCCACGGGGCGGGCCGGCACCCCGGGGCCCGGCCGGGCGGCCGCGGCCACCGTCGCGCCGAGCTCCACCGCGTCGCGGCGCCGTCATCGGCGCTCCCGCGAGTTCAGCGCCGTCATCCGAGCAACTCCCCTGCATCGATGCGCACGCCGCGCGCCCAGTCGGGCGCCGGCATCGCGCGCTTGCCCACCGGCCGCACCTCACCGAGCTGCACCGGCCCCGTCGCCGTGCCTGCGAGGACCCGACGCTTCTCCACGTGCAGCTCACCCGGCTTGAGCACCGGCAGGTCGTCACCGCTGGTGAGCCGGACCGGGCCGAGGCCGAGGCGCTCCCCGCGGAACGTCGTCCACGCGCCGGGTTCCGGGGTGGCGGCGCGCACCAGCCGGTCGACGGCGGCGGCGGGCGCCGACCAGTCGACCTGCGTGTCGGCCGGGGTCACCTTCGGTGCCTGCGACACCCCGTCGGTGGGCTGGGGCACGGCCCGCAGCGAGCCGTCGGAGATGCCGTTCATGGTGGCCAGCAGCAGCGCGGCGCCCGAGACGGCGAGCCGCCCCAGCAGCGCACCCGTGGTGTCGTCGGGACCCACCGCCTCGGTGACCACGCCGTAGGTGGGCCCGGTGTCGAGCCCCTCCTCGATCTGGAAGGTGGTGGCGCCGGTGACCTCGTCGCCCGCACGCAGCGCGGCCTGCACCGGCGCCGCACCGCGCCAGGCGGGCAGCAGCGAGAAGTGCAGGTTGACCCAGCCGTGCGCGGGAACGTCCAGCGCAACCCGCGGGATGAGCGCTCCGTAGGCCACCACCGGGCAGCAGTCCGGGGCGAGCTCGCGCAGCGCGTCGAGGAACTCCGGCTCGCGGGGCCGCGCCGGGGTCAGCACGGGGATGCCGGCGGCGTCGGCGAGCGCACCCACCGGCGATCGGGAGACCTTGCGGCCACGCCCCGACGGTGCGTCCGGGCGCGTGACGACGGCCACGACATCGTGCTGCGGAGCGTCGAGCAGCGCCTGCAGCGACGCCACCGCGGGATCGGGGGTGCCGGCGAACACGAGGCGCATCTACCGCACCTTCCCGAACAGCGGGTGCGGGCTCACGCGGACCTCAGGGAACTGCTCGCCGAACCACTCCGAGCCCCGGATCTCGGCCATGGCGATCTTCCGGGTGGCCGCGTCGAGCCGGTCGACGAACAGCACGCCGTCGAGGTGGTCGGTCTCGTGCTGGATGCAGCGCGCCAGCATCTCGCTGCCCTCGACGGTGACCGGTTCGCCGTGCTCGTCCCACCCGTGCGCGACGACGTGCAGGTGCCGCGTGCACTCCCAGCGCAGGCCCGGGATCGACAGGCACCCCTCCGGACCGGTCTGCTCCTCGTCGCCCACCACGTCGAACGTGGGGTTGATCAGGTGCCCGGCGAAGCCGTCGCAGTCGTAGCTGAACACCCGCAGGCCGACGCCGAGCTGTGGTGCGGCGAGGCCGGCGCCGCCCTCGTCGTGCATGGTGTCGGTGAGGTCGACGACGAGCTTGCGCAGCTCGGCGTCGAACGCGGTGACCTCGACGGCCGGTGTGCGCAGCACCGGATCGCCGAAGAGCCGGATGGGCTGGACGGGCACGGATCTCCTGACGGCAGTACGCGGGTGGAAGGCCCCCAATTCTGGCACGCGGCCCGGTCAGCCGATCTCGGTCGGGTCCATCCGCACGCGCACCGGGTCGGCCGCCTTGCGCGCGGTGCGTGCGGCCTGCGCGGCGTGCAGCAGCGTGGCCAGCGTGCGACCTTCGGCTCGCGGGACCCGCAGCAGCGCCCGTTCCTTCGGCCCGTCGGCGGTGGCGGGGGCGCCCGGCACCGGCTCGACCTCCACCGGACCGAGCACCTCGACACCGGTGCCCGCCTGCGCCTCGACCTGCGCGATCACGTCCTCCAGCGCGGCCGGGGTGCCCTCGACCGACGCCATCCGCACGGCGGGCGGGAACCCGACCTCGGCGCGGGCGGCCAGCTCGTCGGCGGCGTGACCGGCCGGATCCCAGCGCACCAGCGACTGGACGACGGGCAGGCTCGGCTCCGCCATCACGACGACCCGGCCGCCGTCGGTGTGCGGGACGACGAGCGCGGCCGCGGCCATCCAGCGGCGCAGCGTCTCCTCGGCCACCCGCAGGTCGGGGCGGGCGAGCAGGGCCCAGCCGTCGACGAGCAGCGCCGCGCCGTAGCCGCTTGCGGCGGGTGGTTCGGCGCCCGGTGTGGACACGATGATCTCCGGGCGGCCCGCCACCGACTCGAGCACCGGCGCGCCGCCACCCGACGCTCGGACGGTGACGCCGGTGAAGGCACGGCCGAGCTCCTCGGCCGTGCGTCCCGACCCGACGACACCGGCCCGCAGCCGTCGCGACGCGCAGGCGGGGCAGCGGAACGCGGTCTCCGGGCGGCCGCACCAGCGGCACTGCGGTGGTGCGGCCGCGGCCCCGTCGCCACCGGCCGTGCGGGCGGGCAGCCCGAGCGGCCCCGCGCAGTGGCGACACCGGGCCGTCTCCCGGCACTGCGCGCACGACAGCCACGGCACGTAGCCTGCTCGCGGCACCTGTACCAGCACCGGGCGTCCCGCCGTGAGCGCGGCACGGGCCGCCTCGAAGGCCACCCCCGGCAGCCGCGCGGCCTGGGCATGCGGATCGCGGACGAGCTGGTGTGTCGACTCCCCGGCGGCACCGATGCGCGGCATCGCGGCGCGCACCACGGCCCGGTCAGCGATGATCTCCCGGGCCCACCCCGACTCCACCAGCACCTGCCCCTCTGCGGTGCGCGCGAACCCGGCGACGAGCAGCGCTGCACCGGCGGTGTGGGCGCGCAGCACCAGCACGTCGCGGACGTGCGGATAGGGCGCGCGCGGCTCGGCGTGCAGGTCGTCGCCGTCGTCCCAGACGGCAACCAGCCCGAGCTCGTGGACGGGCGCGAACGCGGCCGACCGGGTGCCGACCACCACCCGCACCTGACCGCGGCGCACCGCGAGCCAGCGGCGGTACCGCTCGGCCGGGCCCAGGTCGGCGGTGAGCGCCACCACGGCGCCTGCGCCGAGCCGTTCGACGCAGGCGGCGTGCAACGCGGTGACGTCACGCACGTCGGGCACCACGAGCAGGGCCCCGCGCCCGGCGATGGCCGTGGCGGCCGCGGCGTCGGCGAGCCGGTGCGCCCACGCCTCCCCCGGCAGCGCCTGCCAGACGGCGTGGGCCGCGCGCCCGCCCGCCAGCGCGTCGACGAAGGCCTGCCCGCGCCCGTAGCGGTGCCAGCCCGGGCCCACCGGCGCCGGGGCCGGCATCGGGAGCTGCGCCACCGCCTCGGCCTCGACCTTGGCGTGGCGGGGCGGCACCGCGAGGCGCAGCACGTCGGCGAGCACGCCGGAGCAGCGATCGGCCACGGCCCGGCACAGCCGCGCGACCTCGGGGGTGAGCGCGGGCTCGGGCGACACCACCTTCTCGACCCACGCCAGCTTGCCGACGTGCTCGGACTCGGCGGCCCGCTCCAGCAGGTACCCGTCGACCAGGCGCCCGGCGAACCGCACCCGCAGCCGCACGCCCGGCACCGCCACGGCGTCGAACCGGCTCGGCACGCGGTAGTCGAAGAGCCGGTCCAGGTGGGCGAGCGGGACGTCGACGGCCACCCGCGCGACCGGCAGCGCGGTGGCCGGCTGCCACTCCCCCCGCTGGGCGGCGGCAGCGCTGCGGGGCCGGGCCGTTCGCGTCGGTGCCACGGGCCCTCCCCTCGTCCTGCGGCGCGCCGGGCGGCGGCGTGATCAGCATGCCCGAAGCGGCCGACAGCCCCGTACGCCGGGCGCACGGGGCTGCCGGTGATGCTGTGAGTGAGGTATTGCAGCGATGGCAGCAAAGCCACTTTGCTGCAACGTGCTTGCGGGAAAGTGGCTTTCCTGCAACCGGGAGTCGGGGATCAGGCCCCGGCGGCGGCCTTCAGCGCGTCGGCGCGGTCCGTGCTCTCCCACGGCAGCTCGACGTCGGTGCGGCCGAAGTGGCCGTACGCGGCGGTCTGCGCGTAGATCGGGCGCAGCAGGTCGAGGTCGCGGATGATCGCGGCCGGGCGCAGGTCGAAGACCTCCGAGATGGCGGCCTGGATCTTCGCGGGGTCGACGTTCTCGGTGCCGAACGTCTCGACGAACAGACCGACCGGCGCCGCCTTGCCGATGGCGTAGGCCACCTGGACCTCGATGCGCTCCGCGAGACCCGCCGCGATGGCGTTCTTCGCGACCCAGCGCATGGCGTAGGCGGCCGAGCGGTCGACCTTCGACGGGTCCTTGCCGGAGAACGCGCCGCCACCGTGGCGGGCGAAGCCGCCGTAGGTGTCGACGATGATCTTGCGGCCGGTGAGGCCCGCGTCGCCCATCGGACCGCCGATGACGAACCGGCCGGTGGGGTTGACCAGCAGCTTCACATCGGAGACGTCGATGCCGAGACCCTGGAGCTCCGGCGTGACGACGTGCTGCAGCACGTCGGGGGCGAGCATCCCGTCGAGGTCGATGTCGGCAGCGTGCTGGCTGGAGACCACCACCGTGTCGAGCCGCACGGCCTTGTCACCGTCGTACTCGATGGTGACCTGGGTCTTGCCGTCCGGACGCAGGTAGGGCAGCACACCCGACTTGCGGACCTCGGCGAGGCGGCGGGCGAGCCGGTGCGCGAGCGCGATCGGCAGCGGCAGCAGCTCCGGGGTGTCGGTGTTGGCGTAGCCGAACATCAGGCCCTGATCGCCCGCGCCCTGACCGGCGATCTCGTCCTCGGACAGCTCCACGCGGCTCTCGTAGGCCTTGTCGACACCCTGGGCGATGTCGGCCGACTGCGCACCGATCGCGACGTTGACACCGCACGAGGCGCCGTCGAAGCCCTTGGACGACGAGTCGTAGCCGATCTCGAGGATCTTGGCCCGGACCAGGCCGGGGATGTCGGCGTAGGTGCTGGTGGTGACCTCACCCGCGACGTGGACCTGCCCGGTGGTCACCATCGTCTCGACCGCGACGCGGCTGCGCGGGTCGTCGGCCAGCAGCGCATCGAGGATCGTGTCGCTGATGGCATCGCACATCTTGTCCGGGTGACCTTCGGTCACCGACTCGCTGGTGAACAACCGCCGGCCTGCGTTCGCCACGCCGCACTCCATCCGTCATCGCCTGATCTCGTACCCATTGAACGCAGAGGCCCACTGAACGCAGCGGCGAAGGTGTCCGCTGCAGAGATCCCAGCCAGCGAGCGTAGTCGACACCCACCCGGCGGTCATCGCGTGCCGCCAAGCTCACGTCGATCACAGACGGTGACAGCGGGCCCGACACGCCGCCGATCCGTCAGCCCTTCGGATGATGTCACGCCTGGTAGCGAATCGGTAACGGAGACAGTCGTTGGACCCAGCGAGAACCCGATGCCTTCCGGAGGACCGCTGAGATGAACACCCGACTGACGATTCGCCGACCTGGCCGTGCCGTAGCGGTGGTCGGCGCCGTGGTCGCCGTCAGCGCCACCACGATGATGGCCCTGATCGCCGGCACCGCAACCGCCGCACCGACCGCACCGGCCGAGCCCGGCCGCTGCACGCAGAGCGTCAACGTCCGTTCCGAGCCCGACATCGCCTCGCGCATCGTCGCGGTCTGCGAGGCCGGCAAGCAGGTGAAGGTCGGCGAGACCCGCAACGGTTTCGTGAAGCTCACCGACCTGAGCGGCTGGGCCGCCCAGGAGTACGTCTCGGTGAACGGCGCCGCCCCGGCACCCGCACCGGCCGACCGGCCGACCGTGCCACCCGCCCCGAGCGCAGGTGACCGCGTGGTGCCCAGCCAGTCCGCGGCCGACGGCAACCGGGCCGGGCAGCAGCAGCACTACCCGCGCTCGACCTCGACCCCGGCCCCGACGGCGACCCCGACACCGGACCCGGAGCCGGCCGCGGCGCCGTCGCCGCTGGGCGGGCTGCTCGGGGGCTGACGCCGCACGCGTGGCCCCGATCCAGCCGGTCGCTCGACCCCCACACGGGGGTCGAGCCCGCTGATCGAGCCCGCGGGGCGTGCTGCGCCGGGCACCCCGGCATTGCCCGCAGCTGCGCCCGCCCCGCGGGCCGACCCTTCCGCAGTGAACGAGCTCAGGACAGAGTGACCGAGCTCAGGACAGGCGGGCCGCCACCGCGTCCCACAGGTGCGACGCGAGCAGCGCCTTGGAGCCGGAGCCGAGCACCGTCTCGGAGCCGTCGGCCCCGAGCAGCCAGCCCGCGTTGTCGGCCACCTCGAAGGCCAAACCATCGCCCACCGCGTTGACGACCAGCAGGTCGACGCCCTTGCGAGCCAGCTTCTGCCGGCCGTGGTGCAACGGGTCGCCGGTGTCGTCACCCGTCTCGGCGGCGAAGCCCACCACGACCTGCCCCGTCTCGCGCGCCCCGACGAGCTCGATGAGGATGTCGGGGTTCTGGGTGAGGACGAGCGGGGCAGGATCCCCGGCGCCCTTCTTGATCTTGTGGCCGACCAGTGACACCGGGCGGAAGTCGGCGACGGCCGCGGCCATCACGACGGCGTCGGCCCCCTTGACGGCCGCATGCATCGCCTCGCGCATCTGCAGTGCCGACCCGACGTGCACGACGTCGACGGCGGCCGGGTCCGCCAGATCGGCGGTGTGCCCGGCGACGAGCGTGACGTGGGCCCCCCGCTGGGCGGCGACCCGCGCCAGCGCGTAGCCCTGCCGCCCCGAGGAGCGGTTGCCCAGGAACCGGACGGGGTCGAGCGCCTCCCGCGTGCCACCCGCCGAGACGACGACGCGCCGCCCGACGAGGTCACGGGGCAGCGCGGACGCGCGTTCGAGCAGCAGCCGGGCCAGCTCGGCGATCTCCGCGGGGTCGGGCAGCCTGCCGGGGCCGGTGTCCTTGCCGGTGAGCCGGCCCGACGCGGGCTCCAGCACCACGGCACCGCGGCTGCGCAGCAGCTCCACGTTGGCGCGCGTGGCGGGGTGCTCCCACATCTCGGTGTGCATCGCGGGCGCGAACAGCACCGGGCAGCGCGCGGTGAGCAGCGCTGCCGTCAGCAGGTCGTCGGCGCGGCCCTGCGCGGCGCGGGCCAGCAGGTCGGCCGTGGCCGGCGCGACGACGACGAGGTCGGCCTCCTGGCCCAGCTTGACGTGCGGCACCGCCGGGACGTCGTGGAAGACGCCCGTGTGGACCGGCTGGCCCGACAGCGCCTCGAACGTGGCGGCGCCGACGAACTCCAGCGCGGCGGCGGTGGGCAGCACGCGAACCGAGTGCCCGCTCTCGGTGAACCGGCGGAGCAGCTCGGCGCTCTTGTAAGCGGCGATGCCACCCGCCACTCCGAGCAGGACCCGGGGTGGCGGAGCAACAGCGTTGATGACGACCTCGCAAGCTCGGCCGAGGCCCCTACTGCTCGCCCTCGGTGTGCTCCAGCATTCCGGCCTGGATCTCCCGCATCGCGATCGACAGCGGCTTCTCGCGCGGGCCCGGCTCGACGAGCGGGCCGACGTATTCGAGCAGGCCCTCGCCCAGCTGCGAGTAGTAGTCGTTGATCTGGCGCGCGCGCTTGGCGGCGTAGATGACCAGGGCGTACTTGGAGCTCACCTGGGCCAGCAGGTCATCGATGGGCGGGTTGGTGATGCCCTCGGGAAGTGCGCCGGCAACGGGGCCGGTCAGCGGCATGCTCACTCAGTTACTCCTATAGGGGATGCACGGCCGTTCGGTCAAGCCCGGCCGAGTGCCAACTCTACCAACCGCGCCGCAACAACCTGCACGTCGTCGTTGATCAGCACCACGTCGTACTCGCCGGTGGACGCCATCTCCTCGCGCGCCGTCTCCAGCCGGCGTTCGAACTGGGCCTCCGACTCGGTGCCGCGATCGCGCAACCGGCGCACCAGCTCCTCGAACGACGGCGGCGCGAGGAACACCGTCGTCGACTCCGGCATGGTCCGCTTCACCGAGCGCGCGCCGTGCAGATCCACCTCGACGAGCACCGGCCGCCCGGCGTCGAGCGCCTCGACGACGGGTTCACGCGGGGTGCCGGAACGCTGCAGCCCGCCGTGGATCTCGGCCCACTCGAGCAGCTCGCCGCCGTCGATCAGCTTGTCGAAGCCGTCGGGGCCCACGAACCGGTAGTGGACGCCGTCGACCTCACCGGGCCGCGGATCGCGGGTGGTGGCCGAGACGCTGAAGTACAGCTCGGGCAGGCGCTCGCGGAGCGCCTGGACGACGCTGCTCTTACCGACGCCGGAGGGGCCGGCCAGAACGATCAGCCGGCCCCTCCGGGCGTCGTGCGGGGTTGTCACCCCTCGAAGTCTGCCAGCAGCGCTTTCCGCTGCCGGTCGCCGAGCCCACGCAGACGGCGGGACGGCGCGATCTCGAGCCGTTCCATGATCTGCGCCGCGCGGACCTTGCCGACGCCCGGCATCGCCTCGAGCAATGCCGACACCTTCATCTTGCCCAGGATCTCGTCGGAGTCGGACTGCTTCAAGACCTCGCCGATGGTGGTACCACCGCGCTTGAGACGGTCCTTCAGCTCGGCCCGAACACGGCGTGCCGCTGCCGCCTTCTCCAACGCGGCAGCACGCTGTTCCTCGGTCAGCTGGGGAAGGGCCACGGTCTCCTCCGTCTTTCGTCATGCACCCCGGTTTCGGAGTGCATCGTCACTGCCTGGCGGGACTGCCCGCTCGGTCACATCGAACGTACTCAGGCCCCGTTCGGAACAGGTAATCGGGGGTGCCACCAGTGCGTTCTCTGCCGCGCCACCCGGAAGGGTGATACCACGGACGGGCGATCGTTCTGCGCCTCGACGCGCCCGTTGGGCGCACTGGAATGACCGTCCCCAGGATCGGTGACATGACGGGCGGGCGGCGATCCTGTGTCTCATGGCCCGACGCGGGGTGGACGGGATCTGACGCGGGGGTGGAGAGCGCGGGCACCATCGGCCGACGATCAGGGCATCGATGCCGTCGTCGTCGGATGCGGCACCAACGGTCTCGTCGGGGCCGTTCGGCTCGCCACATCCGGTCGCCGGGTCCTGCTCGTCGAGGCCGCGGACACGCTCGGCGGCGGGCTGCGCACCGAGGAGGTGACGCTGCCGGGCTTCCGCCACGACCTGTGCGCCACGGTCGTCCCGCTGGCGACGGCGTCCCCGGCGATGCGCGCGCTGGATCCCGGACGGGAGGGCGTCGTGTTCGACCGGCCGCCCACCGCAGCCGCACATCCGTTCGACGACGCGCCCGCGGCGCTCGTGCGGCGCGACCTCGCCGCGACCGCGGCGGCTTCGGTGCCGACGCCGGCCGGTGGCTGGCCGCGCTCGCGCACTCCACCGGCTGGCCGGTGGTCCGTGGCGGCTCCCAGTCGCTCGCTGACGGCCTGCTGGCGCGGTTGCGCGGTCTGGGTGCGGAGATCGTGACCGGGTGGCGGGTGCGGGATCTCAGCGAGCTGCCCCGCGCCCCGGTCGCGCTGCTCGACCTCACCTGCCCCAGGTGGTGGCGATCAGCGGGAACCGGCTACCGCCGGCAGCTGGAACGCTTCCGGCACGGGCCGGGGTGTTCAAGCGCGACTACGCGCTCGACGGTCCGGCGCCTGGCCGCCGCCGGGACCGTCCACATCGGAGGATCGAGCGTCGAGATCGTTGCGGCGGAACGGGAAGCAGCGCGGCCACTCCGGGTTGCAGGGGCCGGGCGGGGCCGGGCCTCAGCCCAGCGCCACCAGCTCGTCGCGCAGTGCCTCGGCGGCCGCCCGCAGCGTCGCCATGTCCGGGCCCGCCTTCAGCACCGAGCGGGAGGCGCTGGGCAGCACCAGCCCGTTGACGTCCGCGAAGTACTCCGCGACGTCGGCGGGTCGGGCACCCTGCGCCCCCAGTCCCGGTGCGAGCACCGGGCCGTTGAGCGCCGAGAGGTCCAGCCCGTGGTCGCGCGTGGCTCCGACGACGACGCCGACGTCACCGAGGGGCTCGATCCCGGCGTTGCGCGCCGCCGCGTCGTCCACGATGGACTGGGCCGTGCCGCGGCCGCCGAACTCGGCGAGCTGCACCGCCACACCGTCCGGATTGGACGTGCGGGCCAGCACGAACACCCCGCGGCCGGCGTCGGCCGCCGTGTCCAGCGCCGGGAGCAGCGAGCCGAAGCCGAGGTAGGGCGACAGCGTGATCGCGTCCGCCCCCAGCGGGGCCTTGACGCCCAGGTACGCATCGGCGTAACCGTCCATCGTGGAGCCGATGTCGCCGCGCTTGGCGTCGAGGATCGTCACGGTCGGCCCGCCGTCGAACGCCGCCAGCACGCGCTCCAGCACCGCGATCCCCGCCGAGCCGTGCCGCTCGAAGAACGCCGACTGCGGCTTGACGACGGCCACGTGCCCGGCCAGCGCCTCCACGCACGTCATGGCGAAGGCCTCGAGACCATCGGCGTCGTCGGTCAGCTCCCACTGGGCGAGCAGCGCGGGATGGGGGTCGATCCCCACGCAGAGCCGACCGTGGGCGGCGACGGCCGCGGTGAGCCGCTGCCCGAACGACCGGGCGCTCACGGCCGCGACTTCCTGATCGCGGCGTGCGCGTCCTGCAGCGATCTGACGCCGATCTTGCCCGCCTTCATCGCCTCGATCCCCTGCACCGCCGCAGCGGCGCCCTGCATCGTGGTGATGCACGGGATGCCGCGGCTGACCGCCGCCGCGCGGATCTCGTAGCCGTCCACGCGGGGGCCCGAGTTGCCGTACGGGGTGTTGATGATCATGTCGACGTCACCGGCCAATATCCTCTCGACGATCGTCTCGCCGCCCTCGTAGTGCTTGCGCACCACCGCGACGTCGAGACCGTGGCGGCGCAGCACGTCGGCGGTGCCGGCGGTGGCGAGGATCTGGAACCCGAGGTCGGCGAGCCGCAGCACCGGGAAGACCATCGCCCGCTTGTCGCGGTCGGCGATCGACACGAACACCTTGCCCGTGGTCGGCAGCGAGCCGTACGCACCGGCCTGCGACTTCGCGAACGCCGCACCGAACGACGCGTCGAAGCCCATGACCTCGCCGGTGGACTTCATCTCCGGGCCCAGCAACGGGTCGACGCCCTTGCCCTCGCGGGTGCGGAAGCGGTGGAACGGCAGCACCGCCTCCTTGACCGCGATCGGTGCGTCGGGCGGCAGCTCGCCGCCGTCGCCCTCGGCGGGCAGCAGCCCCTCGGTGCGCAGCTCCGCGATCGTGGCGCCCAGCATGATCCGGGCGGCGGCCTTGGCCAGCGGCACCGCCGTGGCCTTGGACACGAACGGCACCGTGCGCGACGCCCGCGGGTTGGCCTCCAGCACGTAGAGCGTGTCGTTGTGCAGCGCGTACTGGACGTTGAGCAGGCCCTTGACGCCCACCCCGTGCGCGATCGCCTCGGTGGAACGGCGCACCGACTCCAGCACGGAGCTGCCCAGCGTGATGGGCGGCAGCGTGCAGGACGAGTCGCCGGAGTGCACCCCGGCCTCCTCGATGTGCTCCATGACACCGCCGAGGAACACCTCCTCGCCGTCGCACAGCGCGTCGACGTCGATCTCGATCGCGTCGTCGAGGAACCGGTCGACCAGCACGGGACGCTCGTCGCTGATCGTGGTGGCGCGCGCGATGTAGCCGCGCAGCGTCTCGTCGTCGTAGACGATCTCCATGCCGCGCCCGCCCAGCACGTAGGAGGGCCGCACGAGCACCGGGTAGCCGATGCGGGCCGCGATCTCCTGTGCCTCCGGGTAGGAGGTGGCCATGCCGAACACGGGCGCCGGCAGCCCCGCCTTGCGCAGCACCTCACCGAACGCGCCGCGGTCCTCGGCGAGGTCGATGGCGGCCGCGCTGGTGCCCACCACGGGCACCCCCGCAGCCGTGAGCCGGGCGGCGAGCCCGAGCGGGGTCTGCCCGCCGAGCTGCACGATGACGCCCACCACCGTGCCGGAGGCCTGCTCGGAGTGCACCACCTCGAGGACGTCCTCGAACGTGAGCGGCTCGAAGTAGAGCCGGTCGGCCGTGTCGTAGTCGGTGGAGACGGTCTCCGGGTTGCAGTTGACCATCACCGTCTCGAACCCGGCCGCGCGCAGCGCCATCACCGCGTGCACGCACGAGTAGTCGAACTCGATGCCCTGCCCGATGCGGTTGGGCCCGGAGCCCAGGATGAGCACCTTGGGCTTCTCGGTCTGCGGGGCGACCTCCGACTCGGCGTCGGGGTCGGTCTCGTAGGCGCTGTAGTGGTACGGCGTGGTGGCGGCGAACTCGGCCGCGCACGTGTCCACCGTCTTGTAGACCGGGCGGACGCCCAGTCGGTGGCGCAGCAGCCGCACGCCGTCCTCACCCGCGAACTCCGGGCGCAGCGCGGCGAGCTGGCGGTCGGAGATCCCGGCCCGCTTCGCGCGGCGCAGCAGCGCGGCGTCGAGCACGGCGGCGTCGAGGATCTCCTGGCGCAGCTCGACGAGCAGCAGGATCTGGTCGAGGAACCACGGGTCGAGCCCGGAGCGGGCGGCCACCTCCGCGATGCTCGCGCCGCCGCGCAGCGCGCGCTCGATGGCGTAGATGCGCCCGTCGGTGGGTGTGGTGATGTCCTCGTCGACCGCGGGGTACCCGTCGGGGTCCGGCGTGGTCCAGAACCCGGCAGCGGTGGTCTCCATCGACCGCAGCGCCTTGCTCAGTGCCTCGGGGAACGAGCGCCCGATCGCCATCGCCTCGCCGACGCTCTTCATCGTGGTGGTGAGCTCGGGGTCGGCGCCGGGGAACTTCTCGAACGCGAACCGCGGGATCTTCACCACGACGTAGTCCAGCGTCGGCTCGAACGCCGCGGGCGTCTCGCCGGTGATGTCGTTGCGGATCTCGTCGAGGGTGTAGCCCACGGCCAGCTTCGCCGCGATCTTCGCGATCGGGAACCCGGTGGCCTTCGACGCGAGCGCCGACGAGCGCGACACGCGCGGGTTCATCTCGATCACGACGAGGCGCCCGGTGTCGGGGTGCACCGCGAACTGGATGTTGCACCCGCCGGTGTCGACGCCGACGGCTCGCAGCACGGCGATCCCGACGTCGCGCATGTGCTGGTACTCGCGGTCGGTGAGCGTCATGACCGGCGCCACCGTGATCGAGTCGCCGGTGTGCACGCCCATCGGGTCGATGTTCTCGATCGAGCAGATCACCACCACGTTGTCGGCGTGGTCGCGCATCAGCTCGAGCTCGAACTCCTTCCAGCCCAGCACCGACTCCTCGATGAGCACCTCGGTGACGGGCGAGGCGTCGAGCCCGCCGCCCGCGAGGCGCTCCAGGTCGGCGTCGTTGTGGGCCATGCCCGAGCCGAGCCCGCCCATCGTGAACGACGGCCGGATGACGACCGGCAGGCCCAGCTCGGCGACGGCGGCCCGCACCTCGTCCATGGAGTGGCAGACGGCGCTGCGCGGCACGTCGCCACCGACCGCCTGCACGATCTCCTTGAACTTGAGCCGGTCCTCACCGCGCTGGATCGACTCGAAGTCGGCGCCGATCAGCTCGATGCCGTAGCGCTCGAGCACGCCGTTCTCGTGCAGGGCGACCGCCGTGTTGAGCGCGGTCTGCCCGCCGAGGGTGGCGAGGATCGCGTCCGGGCGTTCCGCGGCGATCACCTGCTCCACGAACTCCGGCGTGATCGGCTCGATGTAGGTGGCGTCGGCGAACTCGGGGTCGGTCATGATCGTGGCCGGGTTGGAGTTGACCAGCGAGACGCGGATCCCCTCCTCCTGCAGCACCCGGCAGGCCTGGGTGCCGGAGTAGTCGAACTCGCACGCCTGGCCGATGACGATCGGCCCGGAGCCGATCACCATGACGTGGCGGATGTCCTCGCGCTTGGGCATCAGGCGCCCTCTCCGTACGTGGCGGGGTCGGCGGCCGGTTCCTCGGTGCTCTCGGCACCCTCTTCGGCGCGCAGCGTGTGGCGGCCACCGGTCGGGGGCGCGGTCGGCAGGCCGACGGCAGAGCCCTGCACCATCAGCGCGACGAACCGGTCGAACAGGTCTGCGGCGTCGTGCGGGCCGGCTGCGGCCTCGGGGTGGTACTGCACGCTGAACGCCGGCACGTCGAGCGCGGCGAGTCCCTCGACGCACCCGTCGTTGGGGCAGGTGTGGGTGATCTCGGCCGCCCCGAACGGGGTGTCGAACCGCTCCCCCGCCTCCCCCTCCACGGCGAACCCGTGGTTCTGCGAGGTGATCGAGACCCGCCCGGTGGCGTGCTCGATCACGGGGATGTTGATGCCGCGGTGGCCGTAGCGCAGCTTGTAGGTGCCGCGCCCGAGTGCCCTGGCGAGGATCTGGTTGCCGAAGCAGATGCCGAACAGCGGGATCCGTCGCTCGAGGATCTGCCGCGTCAGCGCGACCGGGCCGTCGGCCGTTGCCGGGTCTCCGGGACCGTTGGCCAGGAAGAACCCGTCGGGGTTGAGCGCCAGTACCTGCTCGATCGTCGAGTCGGCCGGCAGCACGTGGGTCTCGATGCCCCGCGCGGCCATCATGCGTGGCGTGTTCGCCTTGATCCCGACGTCCAGCGCGGCCACCGTGAAGCGCTTCGCGCCCGTGGCGGGCACGATGTAGGGCTCACGGGTGGTGACGGCTCCGTAGAGATCGGCACCGGCCATCTGCGGGCTGTCCTGCACCTGCTTGACGAGGTCGACGGCGGCGCCGATCCGGGTACCGGAGAACACCCCGGCGCGCATCGACCCGCGTTCGCGCAGGTGACGCACCAGCGCGCGGGTGTCGATCCCCGCGATGCCGACGATGCCCTGTTCGGTCAGCACGTCGGCGAGCTCGCGCGTGGAGCGCCAGTTCGACGACGTCCGGCTCGGGTCACGCACGACGTACCCCGCCACCTGGATGCGCGCGGACTCGCCGTCCTCGTCGTTCCACCCGGTGTTGCCGATCTGCGGCGCGGTCTGCACCACGATCTGGCGGTGGTAGGACGGGTCGGTCAGCGTCTCCTGGTAGCCGGTCATGCCGGTGGTGAACACGGCCTCGCCGAAACCCGCACCGCGGGCCCCGTAGGCCGTACCGCGGAAGATCCGGCCGTCCTCGAGCACCAGTACCGCGGTCATGACGCCACCTTTCCGTCCCGCGCGGTCACCGTGCCGCGCAGCACCGTCGCCACCACCGTCGCCGGCAGCCGCATCCCCTCGTAAGGCGTGTTGGACGCCTTGCTCACGAGGTTGGCACCTCGCACCGTCCAGGCCCCTTCGGGGTCGACGATCGTGAGGTTGGCCGGTTCGCCCACGGCGATGGGTCGCCCGTGATCGGGCAGCCCACCGATCTCGGCGGGACGCTCCGAGAGCACGCGCGCGACGCCGCGCCAGTCGAGCTGCCCCGACTCCACACACGCCAGCACCAGCACCGACAGGGCCGTCTGCAGGCCGAGCATGCCCGGCTTCGCCGCAGCCCACTCGGTGTCCTTGTACTGCGAGGCGTGCGGGGCGTGGTCGGTGGCGACCACATCGATCACGCCCTCGGCGAGCGCGGCGCGCATCGCGGCCGTGTCGACGCCGGTGCGCAGCGGCGGGTTGACCTTGTTCACCGGGTCGTAGCTGGTCAGCGCCGCATCGGTGAGCAGCAGGTGGTGCGGGGTGACCTCGGCGGTGACCCGGACGCCTGCCG
The DNA here is from genome assembly GCF_042653605.1 of Pseudonocardia sp. GCM10023141. Classification (NCBI taxonomy): domain Bacteria; kingdom Bacillati; phylum Actinomycetota; class Actinomycetes; order Pseudonocardiales; family Pseudonocardiaceae; genus Pseudonocardia; species Pseudonocardia sp. GCM10023141. Next base: position 38,192 of record NZ_JBHSIR010000038.1, on the reverse strand, counting down.
CCTTGGCGGCACGGATCACCTCCAGGGTGTGCACCGAGCTGACGTGACAGATGTGCAGCGCGGCGCCGGCCTCGCGGGCCAGCGCGCAGTCGCGCGCCACGATCGTCTCCTCGGCGGTGGCGGGCCAGCCGGCCAGCCCGAGCCGGGAGGCCACCACGCCCTCGTGGGCCTGCGCGCCCTCGGTGAGCCGGTGGTCCTCGGCGTGCTGGGCGATCACCGCGTCGAGCGAGGACGCGTACTCCAGTGCCCGGCGCATGATCAGCGGATCGTTGACGCAGCGGCCGTCGTCGCTGAACATCCGCACGCGCGCCCGGCTGCGCGCCATGGTGCCGAGCTCGGCCATCTTCGTGCCCCCGAGCCCGACGGTGACCGCGCCGACCGGGTGGACGTCGACGAGCCCGACCTCATCGCCGCGGCGACGCACGTGCTCGACGACCACCGCGGTGTCGGCGACGGGGTCGGTGTTGGGCATCGCGAACAGCGCGGTGAAGCCACCGAGCGCGGCCGCGGCGGAGCCGGTCTCGATGGTCTCGGACTCCTCACCCCCGGGCTCGCGCAGGTGGGTGTGCAGGTCGACGAAGCCGGGCAGCAGGATCGCGCCCTCGGCGTCGATCGACTCGGCACCCTCGGGCGCGGTGAGCCCGGCGCCGATCTCGGTGATCACGCCGTCCCGGACGACGACGTCGACGGGCTCACCCTCCCCGTAGGGCCGGACGTTGGTGATCAGCAGGTCGGTCGTGCTGCGCTGTTCGTTCATGCTGGAGCTCCGGCAAGCAGGTGGTAGAGGACGGCCATCCGCACGTGCACGCCGTTGCGCACCTGTGCGAGCACCGCTGAGGAGGGGGCGTCGGCGACGCTGGGCGCGATCTCCATGCCCCGCACCATCGGGCCGGGGTGCAGCACGACCGCATGCTCGGGCAGCAACGCCGCGCGGGCCTCCGACAGGCCGAACCCGACTGCGTACTCACGCGAGGAGGGGAAGAACGAGCCGTGCATCCGCTCGGCCTGCACGCGCAACATCATCACGGCGTCCAGGGCCGGGAGCTCGGCGTCCAGTTCGGACCCGACGCGACACGGCCACTGCTCGACGCCGACGGGCAGCAGCGTCGGCGGCGCGATGAGCACCACCTCCGCGCCCAGCGTGGCGAGCAGGAACACGTTGGAGCGCGCGACCCGGCTGTGCAGGACGTCGCCGACGATCGCGATCCGGCGCCCGGCGACCGAGCCGAGCCGGTCCCGCAGCGTGGCCGCGTCGAGCAGCGCCTGGGTGGGGTGCTCGTGCGTGCCGTCGCCGGCGTTGACGATCGAGGTGTGCGTGCCGGTGGCGGCGTGGTCGCGGTCCGACCACGCCGCCATCCGGTGGGCGGAGCCCGACGCCGGATGCCGGACGATCACGCAGTCGGCGCCCATCGCCGAGAGCGTCAGCGAGGTGTCGCGCAGCGACTCCCCCTTCGCCACCGACGAACCCGACGCGCTCACGTTGACGGTGTCGGCGCTCATCCACTTGCCGGCGATCTCGAACGACACGCGCGTACGCGTGGAGTTCTCGTAGAACATCGTGATCACCGTGCGGCCGCGCAGCGTCGGCAGCTTGCGGACCTCGCGACCCAGCAGCGCCTGCTTCAGGCGGTCGGACGTGTCGAGCAGGCCGGTGGCCGCCGCGGCGTCCAAATCGGTGACCGAGAGCAGGTGCTTCACGCGTCGTCTCCGTTCCCGGCCGGGGCGTCCTCGACCGGCGCGTTCTCGACCGGGGCGGCGGCATCGGGTGCGCGGCGCAGCTGCACCGCGTCGATGCCGTCGATCTCGGCGAGCTGCACGAGGATCTGCTCGTCGCGGCCGGTGGGCACGTTCTTGCCGACGTAGTCGGCGCGGATCGGGAGCTCCCGGTGGCCGCGGTCGACGAGGACGGCGAGCTGCACGGCACGCGGCCGTCCGTGGTCGGCGAGCGCGTCCAGCGTGGCGCGCACCGTGCGGCCCGACATCAGGACGTCGTCGACGAGCACGACGAGGCGGTCGTCGAGACCACCGTCGGGCATCTCGGTGTCCTCGAGCGCGCGTGCCGGGCGGCGGCGCAGGTCGTCCCGGTGCAGCGTGGGGTCCACGATCCCCACGGCGGGCGCGGTGCCGGCGAACTCGGCGATGGCGGCGGCGAGCCGCCTCGCGAGCACGGCGCCGCGGGTGGGGATGCCGATCAGGACGGTGTCGTCCAGGCTCCCCGCGGTCTTCTCGATGATCTGGTGCGCGATGCGCGCGATGGTGCGGGTGACGTCGGCGGCGCTGAGCAGCTCCCTCACGGGAGTGCTCGCTCCTGCCGGGTCCCCGCGGCGGATCTCCGCCACGAGTCTCTCCTTCCCCGCCTCACCGGACGGGCCTTAAAGGACGTGAACCGGTCCGCTCGACCGTACCAGCGAGGGTGACCACAACCCGTGCTCGACGGGGCTGCACATCGCGAGAGTCACACCGGGTTGGGGTCGCTCGATGCACCGGGGCCACCCACTCGTACCCCACCGGTTACGGCAGTGTCACCATCATCGAGTGACGGACGCACGTCGAGTTTCCGCGTAACGCCTGGCCGAGCCCTGTCGATCAGCCGTTCGAGTGATCTCGGCCCGCTACGCCACCAGGAGGGGTAACGCAGCTTGACCGATCGGCCGAGCACGCGCATGATTACTCTCCGTATTGATTCACTGCTCTCAGGGTGGCCGCGGGAGCGGGGGGCACCGCCTCGGGAACCAGTGGCCGGTGCACTCCCGAGCACCGGCGCCACCGCTCGCTCCAACCACGTCAGCACCAGGTCGGTATCCCAACCCCCGCGGTGGGGCCGACGGACCAGCAAGTGAGGAGGTCGCCACGATGGGCGACTACGCCAAGGCGCTCGGCGGCAAGCTCCGAGCCATCCGGCAGCAGCAGGGGTTGTCGCTGCACGGGGTCGAGCAGAAGTCGGGCGGCCGCTGGAAGGCGGTCGTGGTCGGCTCGTACGAGCGCGGCGACCGTGCCGTCACCGTGCAGAAACTGGCCGAGCTGGCCGATTTCTACGGCGTGCCCGTGGCCGAGCTGCTCCCGGAGGGCCGGGTCCCGTCCGGTTCCGAGCCCGCCACGAAGATCGTGATCAACCTGGAACGGTTGCAGCAGCTTCCCGCCGACAAGGTCGGGCCGCTGGCGCGCTACGCCGCCGCCATCCAGAGCCAGCGTGGCGACTACAACGGCAAGGTGCTCTCCATCCGCGCCGAGGACCTGCGGTCGCTGTCGATCATCTACGACATGACCCCTGGCGAGCTGACCGATCAGCTCATCAGCTGGGGTGTCCTGCCGCCGGAGGCACGCCCGGCGCAGTAGCAGCTGCACAACCGAACCGAACGGCGGTGGCGCGCGAGGCATCTGGGGAAGGATGCACCGCCCTCCACCGCCGTTCGTCGTTCCGCGGTGGCGCGCCGATGCGCGCGAACGCGCCTACGCTCGGGATGTGACCGAGGCCACCCCGCACTCGCGGCTGCGCTCCTGGACCTACGCGCTGCGCACCACCAACCCGCCACCGGGGGCCGTCGAGGCCGGCCGCGTCGACGCCGGCACGCGCTGGATCGTGGTGAGCCGCGCCGCCGTGCTGCCGATGACCGTCGTGTCCGGGCTCGTCGCGGCGCTGCTGGCCGTGCACGTTCCCGGCTTCGACCTGCTGCTGCTGGTGCTCGCCGTCGCCGGCATCACGCTCGCGCACGTGGCCAACAACCTCATGAACGACCTGTACGACACCACGTCGGGCAGCGACACCGCCACGTACCCGCGTGCGCTCTACGCGCCGCACCCGGTGCTGTCCGGGCTGGTCACGAAGCGGACGCTGCTCGTGGCCATCGTCGTGGTGAACGCGGCCGACCTGGCGATACTCGTCGTGCTGGCGATCGCCCGCGGGTGGCCCGTGGTCGCGTTCGCGGTGGCCGGTTTCGTGCTCAGCGTCGCCTACACCGCGCCGCCGCTGCGGCTGAAGAAGCGCGGGCTGGGCGAGCCGGACGTCCTCGTCGTGTGGGGCCCGCTGATGGTCGGCGGCACCTACTTCAGCGCCACCGGCACGATCGGCTGGGCCGTCCTGCTCGCGTCGCTGCCCTACGGCCTGCTGTGCACCACCGTGCTCATGGGCAAGCACATCGACAAGATCCCCTTCGACGAGCCGCTCGGGATCCGGACGCTGCCGGTGCTGCTCGGCGAGCGCCGGGCCCGGGCCACGACGCTGGGGCTGATGGTGGCGTTCTACGTGCTCGTCGGCGTCGCGGTGCTGCTCGGCGCCATGCCGTGGGCAGCGCTCGTGGTGGTGCTGGCGATCCCCCGGCTGCTGAAGGTGTGGCCGCGGTTCCGGAGGCCACCGCCCGACGAGCCGCCGCCGGGGTTCCCCGTCTGGCCGCTCTGGTACGCCGCGCTGGCCTGGGTGCACGTGCGCCAGGCCGGGGCGCTGCTCGTGCTCGGGCTCGCGGTGGGGGCGATCATCCCGCTGCTGTGACCGCCTCCGGTCGCGCCGGCGTTGCCGCCGAGGCGCGCCGGGAGTGGCGCAGCATCAGCAGCGCGAGCCCCATCCCCAGCGCGGCCAGCACGGCGCCCACGGCGGCGGGTGCGGCCAGGCCGAAGCCGGCGGCGATCACCATCCCGCCCAGCGCCGCACCCAGTGCGTTGGCCGTGTTGAACCCGGACTGGATCGCAGCCGAGGCGAGCGCGGGCGCCGCGCTCGCAGCGTCCATCACCACCGACTGGACCGCCGGGATCAGCGCCAGTCCCAGCACCCCGACGCCGAAGATCACGATCGGCGCGAGCACCGGGGACCGCACCGCGGGCACGGCGGCGACCAGCAGCGCCGTCTGGCCGCCCAGCAGGACGACCAGCAGCTTGCGGTGGTCGAACCGGTCGGCCAGCCGCCCACCGAGCACGGTGCCCACCGTCATGCCGAGACCGAAGACCGCCAGCAGCGCCGGGATGGCCCCCGCGCCGTATCCGGTGAGCTCGATCATCATCGGCGCGATGTAGCTGTAGAACGCGAACAGGCCCCCGGTGCCCACCGCCACGACGCCCAGCACCAGGAGCACCGCGGGCGAGCGGAGCACGGCCAGTTCGGCGCGCAGGCCGGGTGCGACCTCCACCCGGCCGCGCGGGACGAACACGAGCACGCCTGCGACGCAGAGCAGCGCGAGCGCGGCGATCACGACGAACGCGAGCCGCCAGCCGGCCAGCCCACCGAGCAGCGCGGCGGCCGGCACGCCCACGAGGTTGGCCACCGTCAGCCCGAGGACCATCGACGCGATGGCGGACGCTCGGCGATGCGGTGGCACGAGCGAGGCCGCGACGAGCGAGGCGACGCCGAAGAAGGCCCCGTGCGGGAGCCCGGACAGGAACCGGGCGGCCACGAGCACACCGAACGAGGGTGCGACGGCGGCGAGGGCGTTCCCGGCGGCGAACAGGGCCATGAACAGCACCAGCATCGTCCGCCGCGACAGCCGCACGGCCGCGGCCGTGAGCAGCGGGGCCCCGACCACGACGCCGATCGCGTAGGCGGTGATCAGGTTGCCCGCGACGGGGATGGACACCGCCGTCTCGCCGGCGATCTGGGGCAGCAGCCCCATCACGGCGAACTCGGTGAGCCCGATGGCGAAGGCGCCCAAGGCCATCGCGAGTATCGCGAACGGCATGGCAGTACTCCTGCAGAACGGCGGACGGGTGGTGGCCGACTCGTCGTTGCGCTGGCCCACGGAAACGCTACGTCCGGCAGGACCTCGATGTCGAATCGATTCGATGTGTCCCAGCCCTCACCGTCGAGAACGACGTTGCCATGATCAAAAGAGCTGTTCGATCATGGCAACGTCGTTCTCGACGGAACAGGCCGCCCCACACCGATCAGGGATGGGCCGTCCAGAAGAGCTCGTCGACCCACATCGCCTGGTCGGCCATGTCACGCATCGGCACCGTCTGCTCCGACAGACCGGTTTCGCCGAGCGCGTCCATCGCGTGGACCGTGCGGTTGGCGAAGATGTCGGCCAGGTTCTCGACCACATGGGGGCCGCCCGCCGATCGACCCCGGCAGCAGCGCAACGGGGGTGGCGTCAGGATGCAGCTCGTGCGTCCAGGCGTAGGCGCGGACCGTGCCGAAGCTCGTGACGACGTCGTGTGTGCCGCTGGGTGCCGGCATGCGGTTCAGCGCTTCGGTGTAGGCATCCACGTAGGCCAACCGTCCGGCCGTGGTGCGGAACCGGCCGACGTTGCGAACGTCCGGCCTGGCGCTCCTGGTCCGGCTAACGCGAGGCGCGCAGGTGCTCCGCGATGTCGGCGATGCGGCCGAGCACGCCGTTGAGGAACCGGGGGCTGTCGTCGGTGGACAGCGTGCGCGCCAGCTCCACGGCCTCGGTGATGGCCACCGGGTCGTCGATCTCGTCGACCCACAGCAGCTCGAAGACACCGATCCGCAGCAGCGTGCGGTCGACGGCGGGCATCCGCGCCACCGACCAGCCCTCGGCGTGCTCCGAGAGCAGCTGGTCGATGCGCTCGCGATGGGCGACAACGCCCTCGACGAGCATGCCGGCGTAGTCCGACACCGGCGGGGCGTCGTCGGTCTCGCGGCGCTGCTCGAGCACGGCCAGCGGGTCGTCGCCGCGCGCCTCGGACTCGAAGAGAATGTCGAGCGCCCGCTTGCGGGCCTTCGTACGGGCGCGCAACATCAGCTGGATACGCGGCCGAGGTAGCGCCCGTCGCGGGTGTCCACCTTGACCTTCTCGCCGGTGGTGACGAACAGCGGCACCTGGATCTCGGCGCCCGTCTCCAGGGTGGCCGGCTTGGTGCCGCCGGTGGAGCGATCGCCCTGCAGGCCCGGGTCGGTGTGGGAGATGACGATCTCCACCGACGTGGGCAGCTCGATGTAGAGCGGCACGTTCTCGTGCAGCGCCACCATCGCGACCTGGTTCTCGAGCAGGTAGCCCGCAGCCGACCCGACGGTGTTCTCCGGGATCGGGATCTGGTCGAACGTGTCGCCGTCCATGAACACGAAGTCGGCGCCGTCGCGGTACAGGTAGGTCATGTCCCGGCGGTCGACGGTGGCGGTCTCGACCTTCAGACCGGCGTTGAACGTCCGGTCGACGACCTTGCCGGTCATCACGTTCTTCAGGGTGGTGCGCACGAAGGCGCCCCCCTTGCCGGGTTTGACGTGCTGGAACGCCGTGACCGACCACAGCTGGCCGTCAAGGTTGAGCACCAAGCCGTTCTTCAGGTCGTTCGTGGAGGCCACGTGCGCGTATCTCCTGCGTCTGTGCTGGGCTGCGTGGTGATCGGCTGGGTGGCCGGAGAACTCCGGGACCGCCGGCACGCGCCGGGTGTGCGTCGAGGCGACGCCGCGATTCGGCGCCGTCGTCCGCCGACCATCCTACCGGCTGGCCTGCGCCGCACCGCGCCGCGGTCGTTCGGCGATCTCCGCGACCACGGCACGGGTGACCGGCGCGTCGACCGCCCGCAGGATCGGGCCGGCGATGGCGTCGAGCTCGAGCGTCGCGCCGACCTCGGCGTCCTTGAGCATCGAGGACTTCATCGTCGCGGGCAGGCCACGCAGCCGCTCGAGCACCGCAGCACCCACGATCGCTGCCCCACCGGCCGCTGCTGCCGCCACGGCCTCGCCGACGAGCCCCTCCACGAGGTCGGGACGGGCCTCCCGCGCCGCGCCCGCAGGAGCCATCGCGTGCGTGGTGAGCAGCGCGAACGGCGCCAGGAACGACAGCTTGCGCCACAGCAGCGTGCTCTCGTCGGGGGCGGTCGCCACGGCATCCAGGCCGGCGGCCGCCAGCAGTTCGGCGACATCGGTGTCGGCGGTGGTGACGGCGTAGTCGGCGAAGGGAGACAGGTGCTCGATGACGCCGGGTGCCACCCGGGTGGCCTCCACGGCCACCGTCATCGGCACCACCCGCGACTGCGGGAACACCGCACGCAGCAGCGGGACGTGGTCGATCCCGTTGAGCAGCGGCGCCACGACCGCACCCGCCAGCAACCCGGCGGGCACGCGCGCGAGCGCGGCGAGCAGGTCGGGCGCCTTCACCGCCACGAACAGCCGGTCCACCGGTGCCGCCAGCCACGGCCGCGCCACGACCGGGGCGGTGCGCTCGCCGTAACGCGCGCTGCGCAGCGTCAGGCCGGCGGTGTTGACGGCAGTGCTGGTGGTGTCGGACGCCAGCAGGGTGACGTCATGGCCGGCGTCGGCGAGCATCAGTCCGAGCATGCCGCCGACCGCGCCGGCGCCGAGTACCGCGGTGCGTGTCGTCATCTCAGACCTCGATCAGCTCTTTGGGGTGGCGGGTGAGGAGGTCGGGATCGCCGTCGCGCACCACCAGCGTGTCCTCGATCCGCACCCCGCCGCGGCCCGCCAGGTAGACGCCGGGTTCCACGGTGACGGCCATTCCCGCGGCCAGTGTTCCGACCCCGGTCTTGCCCAGCGCGGGCGCCTCGTGGATCTCCAGGCCGACACCGTGGCCGAGCCCGTGCAGGAACTCATCGCCCCGGCCGGCGTCGACGATCACCGACCGCGCCGCCGCGTCCACGGCGGCGACGTCGGTGCCGGGGGCGAGCGCGGCGCAGCCGGCCCGCTGCGACGTCGCCACCAGGTCGTAGAGCTCGCGCTGCCAGTCGGCGGCCCGCCCGAGCACGACCGTGCGGGTCATGTCGGAGTGGTAGCCGTCGACGAGCGCCCCGAAGTCCACCTTGACGAGGTCCCCGCGCTGCAGCACGGCGTCGGTGGGCCGGTGGTGCGGCACGGCCGAGTGGGCGCCGGCCGCGACGATCGTGTCGAACGACGGGCCGTCGGCACCGTGGCGACGCATCCTGATCTCCAGGTCCAGCGCCACATCGCGCTCCGAGCGACCGGCGACCAGACCACCCTCTGCGAGGACCTCGGCGAGCGCGGCATCGGCGGCCGCTGCCGCCGCGAGCAGCGCCGCAACCTCGGCGTCGTCCTTCACCAGCCGGAGCAGCTGCACCAGACCCGGTGCCCGCTCCAGCGCGACGCCCGCGGCGGCCGCGGCGAGCGCCGCGTGGGCGTCGACGCTGACGAGGTCGGACTCGAAGCCCATCCGTCGCACCCCGGCGCCGGGCGCCAGCGCGGCCAGTGCGGTGGCGCTGCTCCGGTCGATCACCCGCTCCAGCCCGGGAACCTCACCTGCCGACTGGGTGAGGTAGCGCCCGTCGGTGGAGAAGCGGCTGCGCTCGTCGCCGTCCGCGTGGACCAGCAGGGCGGCCTGCGACCCGGTGAACCCCGTCAGGTAGCGGACGTTGACCAGGTCGGTGACCAGCAGCGCGTCGAGCTCCGCGGTGGCCAGCAGGCCCCGCAGGGCGGCGCGGCGCGCCGCCGTGGCGGAAGGGGTGGGGGGCATGGCGCCACCCTACGACGCGCCCGGTGATCGGCTACTGGCCGGCGATCCAGCGCAGCGCGAGCGCGTAGCCCTCCACGCCGAGCCCGACGATCACGCCGCTCGCCACCGCCGAGATGAAGGAGTGGTGCCGGAACTCCTCGCGCTTGTGCACGTTGCTGATGTGGACCTCCACCAGCGGCGCGGTGAGCTGCGCGCACGCGTCGCGCACCGCCACCGACGTGTGGGTCCAGGCCGCGGCGTTCAGCACCACCGGGGTGCCGGCATCGGCTGCCCCGTGCAGCCAGCCCAGCAGCTCGGACTCGGCATCGGTCTGCCGGACCTCCACGTGCAGGCCCAATTCGGCCCCGGCCTTCTCGCACAGCGTGACGAGGTCGGCATGGGTGGTGGCGCCGTAGACCGACGGCTCGCGGGTGCCGAGCCGACCGAGGTTGGGCCCGTTCAGGACGAGCACCGGCCGCCCGGTCATGCCGTGACCGCCGCGTAGGCCCGTTCGAGCAGCTCCGGCTCCGGCCCCTCGAGCCGTCCGGGCTTCGCCAGCCCGTCGAGCACGACGAACCGCAGCATGCCGGCGCGGCTCTTCTTGTCACCACGCATCGTCTCCGTCAGCTCGGGCAGCACGCCCGGCTCGTAGGAGACGGGGAGCCCGACCGACGTCAGCACGGCACGGTGCCGGTCGGCCGTGGCGTCGTCGAGCCTGCCGGCGGCGCGCGCCAGCTCCGCGGCGAACACCAGCCCGACGCTGACGGCTGAGCCGTGGCGCCAGCGGTACTCCTCGCGACGCTCGATTGCGTGTGCGAGCGTGTGACCGTAGTTGAGGATCTCGCGCAGGTGTGACTCGCGCAGATCGGCGGCCACGACGTCGGCCTTGACCTGGATGGCCCGGCGCACCAGCTCCGGCAGCACCGTCCCGGTCGGGGCGAGCGCGGCCGCGGGACCGGCCTCGACGAGGTCGAGGATCACCGGGTCGGCGATGAAGCCGGCCTTGATGATCTCCGCGCTGCCGGCGACGAGCTCCGCCATCGGGAGCGTGTCGAGCGTGGCCAGGTCGACCAGCACCGCCGACGGCTCGTGGAACGCACCCACCAGGTTCTTGCCGGCCTCGGTGTTGATGCCGGTCTTGCCGCCGACCGCGGCGTCGACCATTGCGAGCAGGGTGGTGGGCACGTGCACCACCCGCACGCCGCGCATCCAGGTGGCAGCCACGAATCCGGCGAGGTCGGTGACCGCTCCCCCGCCCAGCGAGATCACCACGTCGTTGCGGGTGAGCCCGATCTGGCCGCAGATCCCCCAGCAGAAGCCCGCGACCGCCAGCGACTTGCCGTCCTCGGCGTCGGGGACCTCGACGCGGTGGGCATCCACACCCGCCGACTCGAGTTCCACGCGCACCTGTTCGGCGACATCGGCCAGCGCGGGCTGGTGCACGATCAGCGCAGCCCCGGCACCCAGCCCCGTGATGGTCTCCGTGAGCTGCGCACGCACGCCGCGTCCGACGAGCACCGGGTACGGCCGCTGCGTGGCGACCTCGATACGGACCGTCTCGTTCACGGGCCAGACCCTACTGACAGCTCGTGCCCGCACCCGGCGCGACGGTCGGGTTGGGCAGCAGCGCGCCGTCGTGGGGGGTGGGCCGGTCGAGCGGATCGGCCGGGTCGACCGGCTCCTCCGGAGTGTCGGACGGCAGCTCCCCGATCGCCACCAGCACCGCGCGCGCCACCTGGTTGGCGCTGCGACGCACCGTGTCGACCTCGGCGGTGGCCACCTCCCGGTACAGCGGTGCCCGCGCGTCGAGCAGGGCCTTGAACGTGGCACGGGGGTTGACCCCGGCCAGCAGCGGGCGGGCGGTGGACATCCCGGTGCGGCGGATCCCGTCGGCCAGCCCGACCGACAGGTGCACGACGCGGTGCCCGCGCAACCGCTCCCGCGTGTCCGGGGCCAGCACGGAACCGCCACCGAGCGCGAGCACCCCGTCGACGGTTGTCAGCGCCTCGGCGACGACCTCGCGTTCGAGTGCGCGGAAGGCATCCTCGCCGTCCTCGAGGAACATGTCGGCGATCGCCTTGCCGGCACGGGCCACGATCAGCTCGTCGACGTCGGTGAAACCGACCTCGAGCCGCCGGGCCAGCACGCGCCCGACCGTGGTCTTGCCGGCACCGGGCGGGCCGACCAGCACCAGGACGGGACGTCTGTCTGCGCTCACCGAGAGCAGCTTAGTGAGCCGCCCCGCGGCCGGTTCCTCCGCCCGGGGACTGCGGGATCCGAACCGCTGAACCCGATCGATGACGGTCTTCGTCGCTGACACGGCCCCGTACAGCGCTCGCCTCCACTGGACCGTTGGAGTGATCCGCTACTGTCGCCGAGACGTGATGTCTATCGGACCGTGACGTCACCGCTTTCTGTCACACGATCGGGAGTTCCGGGTGAACGACGACAACGCGGGTGCCACCGCGGTGCCGGGGCCGGATGACGACGCAGCAGTTGCCCGGGTTCCTGCACCCAGGCCCTCGACCCGTCCGGATCCGGCGGCACCGGATCCCGCAGCGGTGGCTGCGGTGCCGGCACAGCTGCGCCGGGTCGACGTAGCGCCGACGGCGCCGGTCCGGGACGCGACGTCCCCCGACGGTTCCGTGGTGCCGGCCCCGCGGAGTGGCCGGTGACCCGCAACGATCCGCCTGCCCATCCCCTCCAGGGCGTCGACGGCGACCCGCCACCGCCCCGGCGAGAGCAGCTCCCGTTGCCGCAGCGCGAGCGCCTCACCCACCTGGAACCGCAGCTGCGCACGCCGCACAGCTCCGGCGACGGCACCCCGTTCGCCGCGTTCGAGTCCGAGGAGTCCGGCGCGACCGGTGACGCGGGCGAACCCGACGACGCCTCCACCGCATCCGGCCGTCACGCTCGCCGCAGCGGGGTCGACAGCAGCGGGGCCGAGGGCTGCGAACCGAATGACGAGTCGTTCCCGACAGCAGCGTTCCCAGCAGCCGCCTTCGTGGAGGGCAGCCGCCGCGCCGCCGACGCCGCAGCGACCCCACCGCTGCCGTGGCGGCCGGCCCGTCCGGCGCAGGGTTCCCGCCCGCGGCGCCCCTGCGGCCGCGATCAGGCCTCGGGTCCGCCGGGCAGCGGCGGCACCGCTTCCAGGTAGGCCCGGTAGTTGCGGCGGGTCTCCACGATCGAGTCGCCGCCGAACTTCTCCAGCGCCGCCTCCGCCAGCACGAGTGCGACCATCGCCTCGGCGACCACACCTGCCGCCGGCACCGCGCACACGTCGGAACGCTGGTGGATGGCCTGTGCCGGCTCGCCGGTGGCCATGTCGACCGTCTGCAGCGCCCGCGGCACCGTGGAGATCGGCTTCATCGCCGCCCGCACCCGCACCGGCTCACCGTTGCTCATGCCGCCCTCGATGCCGCCCGCGCGGTTGGACAGCCGCTTGACGGGATCCCCGGGGATCATCTCGTCGTGGGCCTCGCTGCCCCGCCGGTGTGCGGTGCGGAAGCCGTCGCCGATCTCCACACCCTTCATCGCCTGGATGCCCATGAGGACGGCCGCGAGGCGGGCGTCGAGCCTGCGGTCGGACTGCACGTAGCTGCCCAGGCCCACCGGCAGCCCGAACGCGATGACCTCGACGACACCGCCGAGCGTGTCGCCGTCCTGCTGGGCGGCGTCGACCTCGGCGACCATGGCGGCGGTGGCCGACTCCGACCACGCCCGGACCGGGCTGGCGTCGATCCGCTCCAGGTCACGCGGGCCGGGCAGCTCGTCCTCGGGGGCGTCGACCGAACCCAGTGCCACCACGTGCGAGACGATGTCGACGTCGAAGGCCTGCTTGAGGAACGCCCTGGCGACGGTGCCGAGCACCACCCGCGCCGCGGTCTCGCGGGCACTGGCGCGCTCGAGCACCGGGCGGGCGTCGTCGAACCCGTACTTCGTCATGCCGGCGAGATCGGCGTGGCCGGGGCGCGGGCGCGTCAGCGGGGCATTGCGGGCGCGGTTGGCGATGAGCTCGGCGTCGACCGGGTCGGCCGCCATCACCGTGGTCCACTTGGGCCACTCGCTGTTGCCGATCCGGACCGCCACCGGACCGCCCTGGGTGATGCCGTGGCGGACCCCACCGATCACCTCCAGCTCGTCGGCCTCGAACTTCATCCGAGCGCCCCGGCCGTGGCCGAGCCTCCGGCGGGCCAGCTCGGCGGCCAGTTCCTTGGTGGTGATCTCCACACCGGCGACCATGCCCTCGAGCACAGCGACCAGCGCGGGACCGTGGGACTCCCCAGCGGTGATCCAACGCAGCACAGCGCAATTCTCTCACCCCCCTCCCGCGACAGCCGCACCCGCCGCGACCAGCCATCCGGCCGCGACCATCGACGGCCCGTGCGGTACCCCGAAACCCACACCCGCCCGCCCCGACGCGACCGCGAGAGTGGCGATCACCGCGGTGAACAGCATCGCCAGCACCATCCCGAGCACCACGGCGGCGCCCGACGCCGCACCCAGCACCGCGCCGACGGGCGCGGCCAGCTTCACATCGCCCCCGCCCATCGCCCGCGGCGCCGCCAGGTGCACCGCGGCGTGCGCCCCCGTGGCGATCACCGCGGCGATCGCCGACCCCGCCACGGCGGCCCAGCCGAGCGGGACCACCAGCACGAGCAGCACGGGCAACGCCGGCAGCGTCAGCGCATCGGGCAGGCGACGGTGGTGCAGGTCGACCACCGCGACCGTGACACCGAGCCAGGCCATGCCGAGCAGCACCGGCACCCACGGCGCGGGGAGCCCGCCGCCTGCCCACGCCCCGACCGTCGCGGCCCAGAGCAGCGCCACCGCGCACTCACAGACCGGTGCCCGCACCCGCGTACCCCGCCGCAGCCGGGCCAGCAACAACCGGGCCACCGCGCCGGCAACCGCTCCGGCCACGGCGCCCCCCAGCGCCCCGGCAACGACCTCACCCATCGCGGTGGCCGGTCGGATCGCCTGCTCCCACCCCGATCGGGACCAGGGCCGGGTCACGCGGCGCGCGCACCCACGGCCCGGCCGCCGGGGTCATCGCAACCGGTGTCGTCGGCACCGGGATCATCGCCGCCGGGATCATCGCCGCCGGAACCAGCACCGGCTCGTAGCAGGGCGCCGAGAGGAGCTCCGCCGGGATCCGCACAGTGCGCACCGGCGCTGCGGGTGCCCGCGGGCAGGGTGGATGGCCCGGATGCGCGGCCCGCGGGGGTAGCGCGAGGGTGCCGTCGGTGCGGCGCGCCCGGAGGAGGTCGAACACCGCAGCGATCCGCCACGGGCCCGAGCGCGTGGCTCCTGAGCTGAGGAACTCCACCGCCCAGCCATCGAGTGCGGTGGGAGCGAGGGTGGTCGGGTGCGTTGTCGTCATTCCTCGATGTTTGCCGACGAGGTGGCGTCGTGGGGGTCGAGTTCCCGATCTGTGGATGGCCGGCCGCGATGGGGACAACCGGCGCCCGGGATGACGTGTGGACCCGGAATGGTTGGTGCGCTGTGGTAGCGCCACCGACCGAAGAGGAGTACCCCGTGTCCGACGTCGATCCCGTTCTGCTGGACCTGTTCACGGCCAGCCGCAACGGCACTCTGATCACCCTCAAGCGCGATGGCCGGCCACAGGCGTCCGTCGTCACCCACCACTTCGACGTGGCGAGCCGCACGTTGCGGGTGTCGATCACCGAGGGCCGGGCGAAGACCCGCAACCTGCGCCGTGACCCCCGTGCGAGCTACTCCGTGGTCAGCACGGACCAGCGCACGTACGCCGTCGGCGAGGCGCTCGCCGAGCTCACCCCGCCCGCGACCGCCCCCGACGACGCGACGGCCGACGCGCTCGTGGAGCTGTACCGCTCCATCGCGGGCGAGCACCCCGACTGGGACGAGTACCGCGCCGCGATGGTGGCCGATCACCGGGTCGTGCTCACCCTGAAGCTGGACCGCATCTACGGCGCGAACCTGGGTTGAGCGAGCGGCCGACCCCGGAGGTGGCGCTCGTCGCCTCGGCGAGCAGCGCCATCACCGGACCGGGGTCGCCCACGGCCAGCAGCAGCGCACCCGGGCCCGCGAGCGGGGTCCAGGCCCACCGCACCCCGCGGCGCTCCCCGGAGGTGTCGCGATCATCGGTCGGGGCATCGCCCGCGGTATCGCCCGCCAGCAACAACGTCCCCACGGCGCGGGCCCCGGCGGCGCCGCCGGGGCCCGACAGTGCCGCGTCGGCCCCGTCGAGCACGGTGGTGTGAGCGAGCAGCGGTTCGCCGCGGAACGTGGCGACGAGCGAGCCGTGGTAGCGGCCACCACGGTGGCCGTGACGTCCGAGCACCACCACCTCACGCACTGCTGCGGAGGCCCCGGCGGCCATGTCGAGCCGCAGTGTCACATCGATCGCGGCGCCGTCGGTGACGATCGTGGGCTCCGGTGCCCAGCCGAGCCGCGCCCCCGGCGCGAGCCGGATCGTCGTGTCCCACCGCGCCGCCTCGGCGCCGGGCCCGGGCTGCGCGAGCGTCGCACCGGCGCTGCCGACCCGCAGGCGCGCGCACTCCCCCACCTCGACGTCGAGCCCGAGCACATCGCCGCCCAGCGGGCCGCCCGCGCCGTGCACGAGGTGCACCTGGTCCTCGCCCGTGGGACGCAGCACCACCGGCCACGCGTGGGACCAGCGGATCCGCTGCCTGCCGTCGACCCGGTCGACCCGCAGCTGCGCGGCTGCGGCGACCCCGGTCGTCACCGGCCGCGCGCCCGCACCAGCCCGGTGATCCACTCCGCGATCGGCGCGGCGTCGGGCTGCTCACGCAGGGAGACGAGGACCGTCGGCCTGCCTTCACGCACCTTCTCGGCGTCGGTGCGCATGACGTCGAGGTCGGCACCCACGAGCGGAGCCAGGTCGATCTTGTTGATCACCAGCAGGTCCGACCGGGTGACACCGGGCCCGCCCTTGCGCGGCACCTTGTCACCGCCCGCGACGTCGAGCACGAAGATCTGCGCGTGGATCAGGCCGTAGCTGAACGTTGCGGTGAGGTTGTCGCCGCCGCTCTCGACGAGCACCAGGTCCGGGTCGTGACGGGCGACGAGGTCCTCGACGGCGTCGAGGTTGGCGGTGATGTCGTCGCGGATGGCCGTGTGCGGGCAGCAGCCGGTGCGCACGGCGCGGATCCGCTCGTCGGGGAGGACGCCGTGGCGGCGCAGGAAGTCGGCGTCCTCGGTGGTGTAGATGTCGTTGGTCACCACGACGATCGACATCTCGGCGGCCAGCGCGCGGCACAGCGCCGCGACGAGCGCGGTCTTGCCGCCGCCCACCGGCCCGCCGATGCCGATCCGGAGCGGCCCCGCCGGCCCCGCCGGGAGTGGTGCGTGGACGTGGGCGGTCATCAGGTCGTCACGATGCAAAGAGAGTCGCCTCCGAGGATCTGTGCAGTTGGGCGAGAACGTCGTGGAGCGGGCTGCCCGCGGTGGGCAGGAGCGCCGGGTCGTCGGCCGTGACGGCGAGCAGCGCCGCGGCGGTGGCGTGCCTCGCCACGGGTTCTGCCGTGCGACCGGCCGCGGCCGCCACCGCGGCGACGGCGATCGGGTCGAGCCCCAGCAGCCGCACCACCGCCGTGCACGCGCCGCCGACGAGGTGGTGCAGCGCGAGCGCGGCGGCCTCGGCCGGGGACGCGGCCGCACCGGCCGCGGCGACGCCGAGCACGAGCGGGTGGTGGACGTGCGGCAGGGCGCGGAGCGCGTCGACGGCCGGGCCGGGCCACGCCAGTGCGACGGTGCGCAGCAGCGCCGAACCCTGGGCCCAGGAGGCCGCCCGCAGCGCGGCGGACGGCATGCGGGCGGAGAGGGCGGCGTCCCAGCGGGCCCACGGCGTTCCCGGGCACCCCGTTGCAGGAAAGCCACTTTCCTGCAACGTCGTTGCGGCAAAGTGGCTTTCCTGCAATCCGGCGAGGGCACACGCGGCCGCCGCAGCCGCCGCCGGCACCTCGGCTCCCGCGCGCAGCCGACCGTCCAGGAACAGCGCCAGGTCGGCCTCGGTGCGCAGCAGCCCGCGGTCGACGAGCGCCTCCACCCCACCCGAGTGCCCGTGGCCGCCCGAGGGCAGCCGGGAGTCGGCGAGCAGCAGCAGTCCGGAGGAGATCATCAGAACAGGAAGTACCGCTGCGCCATCGGCAGCACGGCCGCCGGAGCCGGCTCGACCACGTCACCGTCGATCCGCACGGTGAACGTGTCGGGGTCGACCTCGATCCGCGGCAGCGCGTCGTTGCCCGGCATGTCGGCCTTCGTCAGCCCGCGGGTGTCGCGGACGGCCACCAGCCTGCGTCGCACCGCCAGCCGCGACGCCAGCCCGTTCTCGATCGCCGCGGGTGCCACGAAGTGCACGGAGGTGGCCGCCGCGGTGACCGGAGCCGCCCCGAACATCGGACGCGGCAGCACCGGCTGCGGTGTGGGGATCGAGGCGTTGGCGTCACCCATCGCCGCGTAGGCGATCACCCCACCCTTGATCACCAGCGCCGGGCGGACACCGAAGAACGCCGGCGCGTACAGCACCAGGTCGGCGAGCTTGCCGGGCTCGACCGACCCGACCTCACCGTCGAGACCGTGGGCGATCGCCGGGCAGATCGTGTACTTCGCGACGTAGCGCCTCGCGCGCACGTTGTCGGCCGCACCGTCGCCGGGCAACGACCCCCAGCGCTTCTTGCCGACGTGCGCGGTCTGCCAGGTGCGCAGCGGCACCTCGCCGACCCGGCCCATCGCCTGCGAGTCCGACCCGATCATCGAGATCGCACCGAGGTCGTGCAGCAGGTCCTCGGCCGCGATCGTCGAGGGCCGGATGCGGCTCTCGGCGAAGGCGAGGTCCTCGGGCACGGTCGGCTTGAGGTGGTGGCAGACCATCAGCATGTCGAGGTGCTCGTCGACGGTGTTGACGGTGTGCGGGCGCGTCGGGTTCGTCGACGACGGGAGGATGTGCGGCTGCCCCGCAACGGTGATGATGTCGGGCGCGTGCCCGCCGCCGGCGCCTTCCGTGTGGTAGGCGTGGATACCCCGCCCGGCGATCGCGGCGAGGGTGTCCTGCACGTACCCGGCCTCGTTGAGCGTGTCGGTGTGGATCGCCACCTGGATGCCGGCCTCGTCGGCCACCCGCAGGCACGCGTCGATCGCCGCGGGCGTCGAGCCCCAATCCTCGTGCAGCTTGAACCCGGAGATCCCGACCTCGACCTGCTCGCGCAGCGCGTCGACGCCCACCGTGTTGCCCTTGCCCAGCAGCGCGATGTTGAGCGGGTGCTCGTCGAGCGACTCCAGCATCCGCGCCACGTACCAGGACCCGGGCGTGACGGTGGTGGCCTTCGTGCCGTCCGCAGGCCCGGTACCGCCCGCGATCCACGTGGTGATGCCCGACCCCAGCGCCTCGGGGATCTGCGTCGGGGAGATCAGGTGCACGTGGCAGTCGACGCCGCCGGCCGTCATGATCAGCCCGTTGCCGGCGATGATCTCGGTGGACGGACCGATCACCAGGTCCGGGTGGACGCCGTCCATGATGTCGGGGTTGCCTGCCTTGCCCAGCGCGACGATCCGGCCGTCCCGGACGCCGACGTCGGCCTTGACCACACCCCAGTGGTCGAGCACGAGCGCGCCGGTGATGACGAGGTCGGGGGCGCCCTCGGCGCGGGTGGTGCGCGCCTGGCCCATCGACTCGCGAATCACCTTGCCGCCGCCGAAGACGACCTCGTCGCCGCCCTGCGGGCCGCGGCAGCGGTCCTCCTCGACCTCGATCCAGAGATCGGTGTCGGCCAGCCGCACCCGGTCGCCGGTGGTCGGGCCGTACAGCTCGGCGTAGCGGGCCCGATCGATGATCCACGGACCCGTCACGGCAGCCTCAGTCCCGGAACGGTGGCCGTGCCGCCCAGCGCCACGAGCTCGACGGTGCGCTCCACACCCGGCTCGAACCGCACGGCGGTGCCTGCCGGGACGGCGAGCCGCTTGCCGGTGGCGACCTCACGGTCGAACAACAGCGCCGGATTGGCCTGTGCGAAGTGGTAGTGCGAGCCGACCTGGATCGGTCGGTCGCCCGAGTTGACGACGTCGAGCGTGATGCGCTCCCGCTCGATCACCACCGGATCGGCCCCGAGCACGTACTCCCCCGGGATCACTGGATCGGCCGATGCACGGTGACGAGCTTGGTGCCGTCCGGGAACGTGCCCTCGACCTGCACGGACGTGACCATCTCCGGCACGCCCTCCATCACATCGGCGCGGGTGAGCACCTGCTGCCCGCCGGTCATGAGCTCGGCGACCGTCCGGCCGTCGCGGGCGCCCTCGAGCACCCAGTCACTGATCACGGCGACGGCCTCGGGATAGTTCAGGAGCAGGCCACGAGCTCGGCGTTGCTGCGCCAGCCCGGCCGCGACGTGCAGCAGCAACCGCTCCTGCTCATGGGGGGAGAGCAACATCGAAGATCCTTCCGGGCGACGACGTCGCGACGATAGTCCCGGCCGATGACGGTGCTGTTACGCCGGGAATGATGGTTCCCCGTGCCGGATGACGCTGTGCCCGATCCCGACGTTCCCGCCCCCCGCGACGCTCGCGCCGTCATCCGGGCGGAGGTCGACCACGGTCACGCCGAGCTCGTCGGCGACCCCGACCGTCCCCACGGCTGGACGCTGCTCATCGACGGCACCGCGCAGTCCCACGTGGACCTCGACGACCCGCTGCACCTGGAGTTCGAGTACATCCGCAGGCTCGCGCACGTCGTCGACCTCGTGGGGGTCCCGTCGCGGCCGCTGCGCGCCCTGCACCTCGGCGGGGGTGCCTGGACGCTGGCCCGCTACGTCGCGGCGACACGGCCCGGCTCGGCGCAGCGGGTGGTGGAGATCGACGGCGCGCTCGCCGACCTCGTCCGATCCCGGCTGCCCGCCGACGGCAGCGGCATCACCGTCACCGTGTCGGACGCGCGGGCGGCGCTGATCGGCGCCGCACCCGCGGCCGTCGACCTGCTGGTGCTCGACGTGTTCGCCGGCGCCCGCACGCCCGCGCACCTGACCACGGCCGAGTTCGTCGCCACGGCGGCCCGGGCGCTCGCCCCCGGCGGTGTCTACGCCGCCAACGTCGCCGACGGGGGTGTGCTGCCGTTCGCCCGGACGCAGGTGGCGGCGGCCGCCGCCGCGTTCGCCGACATCGCCGTGATCGCCGCGCCGGACGTGCTGGGCGGGCGCCGCTTCGGCAACCTCGTGCTCGTCGCCTCGGACGACGAGCTGCCGGTGGACGCGCTCACCCGCCGCGCGGCGGGTGACCCGTTCCGGGCCCGGGTGCTCGACGACGCCGAGTCGCGGGAGTTCGCGGGCCGGGCGCAGGTACCGCACGATCGCGGGGCCACCCCCTCCCCGATGCCGCCGCCGGGGTTCTTCGGGCGGGCGGCGGACTGAACGGCTCCACCCAGCCGGCCGGCCCGGCTCACCTTCGCGGGGCCGTTGCAGGAAAGTCCGTCATGGCCTGCGGCCGCCATGAAAGACGAGAACCGGGACGTCGGCTGCGGATGGGGGGCGTGCCCCGCGCTACGGCGCCCTCACCGGGCCGGCAGTTCAACACGAGGGGGTCGTGCCCTCCCGGGGTGCGCGAGCCGCACGCCACGGCCCTGTCGACGACGCTGCGGTGCGGCTCGCGCGGATCATGCTCGCCGAGGCGCACAGGAGGGCCCGGCGTGGGGCGCTGCGGTGCGGGTGGGGTGATCAACGCCCACTGGTTCGGTGTTGACCATGACCCAGTAGGCGTTGATCTTCGTGCCGGTGGTCGAGCGCGCACTGGCTCATGATCGAACCGGAACCGGTGGGCGTTGATCACTCGCCCGGCGCGGCGGGCTCTCGCAACGGGGCCGGCGCGGGGGTGTCGGGTGCGTTTCCCGGTGGTCCCGCTGGTAGGCCGCCTTCGGATGGGGATTCTCCCGACAGCCACTTTCCCGCAACGTCGTTGCGGGAAAGTGGCTTTCCTGCAACCCGAGGACTCGCTCCGGCCCCGGCAGGCGTCAGATCGCGCCGTTCTGCTCCGCCATCGCCACATTGGCCTGGTGCTCGGGCAGCGTCTGGGCGAAGCACGACGTGCCGTCGGTGCGGCAGCGCACGAAGAACAGCCACGGCCCCTCCGCGGGCGCGATCGCCGCCGCGATCGCATCGCGGCCGGGGGCCGCGATCGGCGTGGGTGGCAGCCCGGCCTCGGCGTAGCTGTTGTACGGGCCGGGGCGCGCGCGGTCCTCCGGCGTGGTGCGCAGCGCCTGCAGGTCCAGCGGGTAGTTGACCATCGAGTCGAGCTCGAGGCGCTGCCCGACGCCGAGCCGGTTGTAGATCACGCGGGCGACCTTCGGCATGTCGGCCGTGATCGCCTCCTTCTCCACCAGCGAGGAGATGATGAGCACCTGGTAGGGCGTGGACCCGATGGTCTGCGCCCCCGACACCAGCCCGGACGCCTGCAACCGCGCGGCGGACGTGGTCAGCAGTCCGTGCAGCACCTCCGTGGCGGGTGTGCCCGGGGCGACGTCGTAGCGGCCCGGCACCAGCAACCCCTCGAGGCGGCGCGCCGGATCGGCCTTGCCGACGGCCTCGAGCGCCCACGACGGCACGCCGAGCGCGGCCGGGTCGGTGCCGACCATCGCGGCCCGCAGCTCGTCCACCGACACGCACTTCTTCTCGCCGCCGATGGTGGCGCACGTGGCCTGCGAGATCAGGTTGAGCACGCCGGGCACCACGGCGCCGTCACCGGCGCGGGTGTCGTCGAGCTGGACGCCGCCCTTGATCTCCAGCTGCCCGACGCGGGTGGTCGGCGCCAGCAGCAGCGTGACGGCCGACGCCGCCGACATCTTCACCTTCATCTGGTAGTACCCGGGTTGGACGGCGCGTACCCGCTCATCGGTGGAGGCGGCCTTCGTGAACGCCTCCACGCTGGCCACGACGCCCCGGTCGGCCAGGGTATTGCCGATCTGGGTGGTGGAGTCGCCGTCATGCACCTGAACGACCACGTCGCCCGTGCCGGTGCCCTCGAAGTCGGGGTTGGTGAAGACCGTGGAGTAGACGTAGAGCCCGCCGCCGATCACGACGCCCAGCAGCACCACCAGCGTCAGGCCCAGCACCACGAACCGGCGGCGCCGGGCCCGCGCGCGGTTGCGTTGGGCGGCCCGGCGGGCACCGAGGGCCTCGCGTCGGTTCGGGACGGCCTGCAACCGCACGGTCGGGTCGCTCGCACCGGCCGGGGCCTGCCGCAGACGGCGGGCGCGGGCGGCGGCGTCACCACCGGCAGGGGTGCGGGCGCCGGGCAGGTTCGCGTGGGAAGGCCGGCTGCGACGAGGCGGGGACACTGGTCGGCCGACATCAGGGCGGCCGGGCTCTGGCGGGCCGGATGGAGGGGGGCCGGATGGAGGGGGGCCGGATGCAGGGGGGCGATCCCACCCGTCCTGTCTCACTGCGCCTGCCTCACGGAGCCGTCCACGGTCCAGCACAGTAGCGACGAGACCGCGACCGGTCGCGCCCCGGGCACCAGCGGGCGACCCAGGTGATCGTCTGTGTGATCGTCTGGGTTCACCGTGGACGGGCCGTGTCCAGCCATCCCTGCAGGATGCCGACGGCCGCGACCTGGTCGATCACGGCGCGCTGCTTGCGGCCCTTGCGGCCGCTCTCCCGCAGCTGGCGGGTGGCGACCACGGTGGTGAGCCGCTCGTCGGAGAACACCACCGGCACCGTGACGGCGGCACCGAGCGCGTCGGCGAAGGCGCGGGCCAGCCCCGCGGCGTGGCCTTCCTGCCCCGACAGCGAGCGCGGCAGCCCGACGACGATCCCGACGGCCTCGTGCTCGGCCACCAGCTCGGCGAGCGCGCGGACGTCCGCACCGCCGGCGACGTCGCGGGCCAGCGTCACGAGCGGCGTCGCGATCAGCCCGTCGGGATCCGACAGCGCGACGCCGACGCGCACCGCGCCGACGTCGACGCCGATGCGGCGGCCACGCACCGGCCCGGTCGGTACCGGTGCGGGCTCGCCGGTCACGAAGCGCGCAGCGCGGCCCGCAGCGCCGTGATCGCGGCCGGGACCCCGGCCGGGTCGGTGCCACCGCCCTGGGCGAGGTCCGGCTTGCCGCCGCCCCGCCCGCCGATGGCCGCAGCGAACGAGGGCACCAGCTTGCCGGCGGCCAGCCCGCGGTCCCGCGCGGCCGACGTGGTGGCCACGACGAACGCGACCTTGCCCGCGTCCGCGGAGAACAGCGCCACGACCCCGGCCGCCGAACCGAGCCGGGCCCGGACGTCGGAGGCCAGCGCGCGCAGGTCGTTGCCCGCGACGCCGTCGGGCGTGGCGACGGCGACGAGCGCGACGCCGTCGACGTCCTCGGCACCGGCGGCCAGCGCGGCCGCCGAGGAGAGCACGGCGTCGGCCCGGACCTTCTCCAGGTCACGCTCCGCCGTGCGCACCCGCTCGACGAGGCTGTTGATCCGCTCGGGCAGTTCCTCGCGCGGCGTCTTGAGCTGATCGGCGAGCGAGGAGACCAGCAGGTGCTCCTTGGAAAGGAACCGGAAGGCGTCGAGGCCGACCAGCGCGTCGACCCGGCGCACGCCGGAGCCGATGGAGCCCTCCGACAACACCTTGATCATGCCGATCTCGCCGGTGCGCCCGACGTGGGTGCCACCGCACAGCTCGCGCGAGTAGTCACCCATGTCGACCACGCGGACGCGGTCGCCGTACTTCTCGCCGAACAGCATCATCGCGCCGAGCTTGCGGGCCTCGTCCATCGACGTCTCGTAGGACTGCACCTCGCGGTCCTCCTGCAGCACCGCGTTGATCTCGTCCTCGATCTCGACGAGCGAGGCGGCACCGACGGCCCCCGTCGGGGAGGTGAAGTCGAACCGCAACCGGCCCGGCGCGTTGAGCGAGCCCGCCTGGGCGGCAGCGGGACCGAGCGCACCCCGCACGCCCGCATGCACCAGGTGCGTGCCGGTGTGGGCACGCGAGATCGCCGCGCGCCTGCTCCGGTCGACCTCGGCCACCACGGCGGCGTCGAGGGAGACCTCGCCGTCGCTGACGACGCCACGGTGCACCCGCAGCCCGGGAACGGGCGCCTGCACGTCGGAGATCGTGACGGTGAACGACGCGCCGCGCAGCACCCCGGTGTCGGCCTGCTGGCCGCCCGCCTCGGCGTAGAAGGGCGAGCGGTCCAGCACGATCTCGACCTGCTCGCCAGTGCGGGCGGCCGGCACCGACTGCCCGCCGACGAGCAGCCCGACGATCGTGGCCTCGGCGGACAGCTCGGTGTAGCCGAGGAACTCGGTGGAACCGTGCTTGTCGAGGACCGTGCGGTAGACCGACCCGTCGCCGTGGCCGACCTTGCGCGCCTTGGCATCGGCCTTGGCCCGGGTGCGCTGCTCGTTCATGAGCGCGCGGAAGCGCTCCTCGTCGACGGTGAGGCCGGCCTCGGCCGCCATCTCGAGGGTGAGGTCGATGGGGAAGCCGAACGTGTCGTGCAGCTGGAACGCCTGGTCGCCCCCGATCTGGGTGCCACCGGCCTGCTTCGTCGAGTCGGCGGCGAGATCGAAGATCCGCGAACCGGAGGTCAGCGTCTGCAGGAACGCCTCCTCCTCGGCCCCCACCACGGCGGAGATGCGCTCGAAGTCGCTGGCCAGCTCCGGGTAGGTGGGTGCCATCTCGTCGCGCACGACCTCGGCGAAGGCGTTGAGCACCGGCTCCTGCACGCCGAGCAGGCGCGACGAGCGCACGATGCGGCGCAGCAGCCTGCGCAGCACGTAGCCGCGACCCTCGTTGGACGGCGTCACGCCGTCACCGATGATCATGACGCCGGAGCGGGCGTGGTCGGCGATCACCCGGAACCGGATGTCGTCCTCGTGCGAGGCGCCGTAGCGGCGCCCGGAGAACTCCTCGGCGCGCGCGATCACCGGGCGGACGAGGTCGGTCTCGTAGACGTTGTCGACGCCCTGGAGCAGGTACGCGACGCGCTCGATGCCCATGCCGGTGTCGATGTTCTTGTTCGGCAGCACCCCGATCGGCAGGTGCCCGTACTTGGGGCTGTCCTCGCCGCGGATGTCCTGCATGAAGACCAGGTTCCAGATCTCCAGGTACCGGTCCTCGTCGACGACCGGGCCGCCGTCGCGGCCGTGCTCGGGTCCTCGGTCGTAGTAGATCTCCGAGCAGGGGCCGCCGGGACCGGGAACGCCCATGTCCCAGTAGTTATCCAGGCCGTCGCGGCGCTGGATGCGCTCCTCGGGGAGCCCGGCGATCTTCTTCCAGAGCGCGATGGCCTCGTCGTCGGTCTCGTAGACCGTGACCCAGATGCGATCGGGGTCGAACCCGTAGCCGCCGGCGTCCTGGCTGCCGGTGACGAGGTTCCAGGCGTGCTCGATGGCACCGGCCTTGAAGTAGTCACCGAAGGAGAAGTTGCCGGCCATCTGGAAGAACGTGTTGTGGCGGGTGGTCTTGCCGACCTCGTCGATGTCGCCGGTGCGCACGCACTTCTGGATGGACGTGGCGCGCGGGTACGGGGGCGGGGCGTCACCCAGGAAGTACGGCTTGAACTGCACCATTCCCGCGTTGACGAACAGCAACGTCGGGTCGTCGAGTATCAGGGAGGCGCTGGGCACGCGGGTGTGGCCGGCCTCGAGGAAGTGGTCGGTGAAGCGGCGGGCGATCTCGTGGGTCTGCACGGCGGACTGCCTTCGATGCGGGGTGCGGATGGAGGCGGCAACGGCAGGAGCGGGGAAGAGCTAGGAAACTCCCCTGGCCCCTGCCCGGCGCGCTCGCGCGTCGGAACGCGGGGCCGGCTCCTCGGCCAGTGCGTCGCTGAAGCTGGGCAGTGCGGCGCCGGTGCGGCGCTCGACGAGATCGGTGAGCTCGCGCTGGCGGGCGTCCATGCCGGCGCGCACCTCGGCCCCGAAGGCGCCCAGACCGGCCCCGAGCTCGCGCAGGCCGTCGGCGATGTTGGCGCCGATCCCGGACGGGCTGACCGCGTGGGCGGCGTCGGCGGCGCGCCGCGAGGCGTAGACGCCCACGGCGAGCCCGACACCGAGCCAGAAGAAGCGCTTCACTTCTTGCCTCGGCGCTGCTTGCGGGTGCGCTTGGAGTGCTGCCCGGCGTCCTTACCGGCGCGGCGGGCCTTGATGGCCTTGTTGAGGCCGTAGGAGAACGCGGCGGCGCGGACCAGCGGCCCACCCAGCGTGGCGGTGAACAGCGACGTCAGCACCGAGACGTTGCTGCTCACCGTGCGCGCGTTGGACGTGATGCCGTCGACCCGCTCGAGCTGGGTGTTGACCGACGTGAGCGTCATCTGGGCGTTGTCGAGCAGCGGAGCGCTGCCCTCGTGCGCCTTGCGGATGGCGATCGTGGCCTCGTCGAGCGTGCGGCCGAGCTTCAGCAGCGGAACGGCCAGCAGCACCACGAGGACCACGAAGGCCCCCGCCGCGATCAACGCAGCGATCTGCCCAGCCGACACGAAGCCCTCCTCGGTACCGCCACAGACGGGAGATGATCGCCGATCAGGCTACTCCCCGGCGGTACCGAGCGATCGTCGGGTTAGACCAGGTTCGTGGCGGTTTCGGCGACACCGTCGTCGCACTGGTCGTCGGGCTCGAGCACCCCGCGCAACCGGTTCAACGCCCGGTGCTGCGTGACGCGGACCGCACCCGGCGTCGAACCGACGGCGTGCGCCGTCTCCTCGGCGGAGAGTCCGACCGCGATGCGCAGCACGAGCACCTCGCGCTGGCGCGGGGTGAGGTTCTGCAGGAGCCCACCGAGGCGCTCGAGCAGCTCGCCTGCCAGCAGCCGCGCCTCGGGGCCGTCGTGC
The DNA here is from genome assembly GCF_042653605.1 of Pseudonocardia sp. GCM10023141. Classification (NCBI taxonomy): domain Bacteria; kingdom Bacillati; phylum Actinomycetota; class Actinomycetes; order Pseudonocardiales; family Pseudonocardiaceae; genus Pseudonocardia; species Pseudonocardia sp. GCM10023141. The sequence goes on along the minus strand of NZ_JBHSIR010000038.1, from coordinate 11,038 downwards.
AGCACCGGGGAGTCGGGCAGGTCGGCCATCGGCTCGCACTTGTTGCGACCGATCGCGCGGAACGCGTCGGTGACCTTGTGTGCCGCGATGCCGTACACGAAGGCGCGGAACGACAGTCCCTTGATCGTGTAGTTCGGCAGCGCGCTGACGACCGCGAGGCAGACCTCCTGCGCGACGTCGTCGGCCGAGCCGATGACGGTCTCCTGCCTGCCGAGGCGGCCGCGGCAGTAGCGCAGGACGAGCGGTTGGATCTCGGCCAGCAGATCGGCCCTGGCGCGTTCGTCACCGGCGACCGCGGCGGCGACGAGCCGCTCCAGCACCGGTGGGACGTCGAGGACCTCGGACGTGACGTCCTCGACCTCGTCCGGCGCGGCGGCCGGAGCGGTGACGATCTCGTGCGGACCGGGCAGCTCGACGGTCAGCCCGGTCGTGATGACCTCGTCGGGGCGGATGTCGGCGAGCGCGAGCGCGCTCATCGGAACCGCTTGGAGTTGATGGCGACCGTGCGGTCGGTGCCGTTGACGGACATTCTCGGGTTCCCCTCCCCTGCACCGACGAACTGACGCCGGTGCCACGCTGAACCGCACATCCCGATTCATGCCAGAGCGGGATGTACGTACTGCGATGGTGTTGAGAGGATGGACGGCGCGCGCCAGTGCCAAGACCCGTTCAACCTGCTCGTCCCCCGACTGCAGGTCGACGCGTGCGGTGATCCCCTCCGTGCATTGCCGTGCCGTGCGTTCCGGTCGCCCCCGTGCCCTGAGGTGATCGGACCTCGTTCGACGTTCAAGTAGTCATCTTGGGTGACACCCAAGTTGGAGTCAAGAGCAGTTCGGCGCTGTATTGGTTACTCTGCGCTTGATGTCTCCCTCCGAAGCCACTCCACCGGCAGATCCCCGAGCCCGTGCGGCCCAGACGAAGCGGGACCGCACCCGGCGGGCGCTGCTCGACGCCGCCGACTCGACGTTCGGGTCGCGCGGCTGGGCGCGCACGCGGATGGAGGACATCGCCGCGACGGCCGGGGTCAGCCCCGCCACGGCGTACAACCACTTCCCGACCAAGCACGCGCTGCTGGGCACCGTCTACGGGCCGCTCGTGCGCCCGCTCGTCGTGCAGGCAGAACGCGACATCGCCGCCGGCCGATCCATGGTGGACGCCCTGATCGACCAGCTCAGGGCCCTGTCCCGGACCACCTTCCGCAACCGCAAGCTGACGGCGGCGTTCTGGGCAGCCGTGCAGGAGTACACGATCAGGGTGGCCGGTCCGGCCGACCCCGACGACGACATCGACCCCCGCGTGCTGGCCCCGATCCCCGACTCGCTACGCATGATCATCGAGTGCGGCCAGCAGACCGGGGAGCTGCGCACCTATCCGGGCGCCGACGAGCTCAGCGCCATGACCGTCAACATCCTCATGCAGCGCGCCGTGAACTTCCCGGACGACCCTCCGGAGACCGCAGCCGAGTTGTTACTCACCGTAGTTTTTGGATCACTCAAGCCCGAGCTCCTCATGGACGAGGATGTCGGCGAGCGGCCGTTCCGCGGAGCCCGGTGAACCCGTACGCACGAGTGACCGTTCGACCACTTGCGGTGATCATCGGACAGCGGTCGTCCCGATCAGGTGAGTGGGAGCCACCGATGTGGTGGGCTCGCCCTGCGACCTTGTCAGCGGCGTGCTACTGCCTCTATCTCTAGTGATCATGACTCGAACGATGGTCGCCGCGGCGGTCGCGGCAGCCCTGCTGACCGTGGCACCCGCCCTCACCCCTGCTGCGGACGCAGCCCAGCCGGAAGCCTCCGCCGCAAGCCCACTCACCGAGTCGTCCACGGCCGTCGTCGCTCCCGACGGGAAGCCCGGCCTCACCCTCTACACCGGCCCCGTCCAGCTGCACCGCGGCACGGCGTGGGTGCCGGTGAACCTGACCCTCACCGCCGCCGGGGACGGCACGGTGCGACCGCTCGCGTCGCCCCAGGACCTGCTGCTGACACCCGCAGGCCCGCAGGTGCGCTTCGCCACCGGCGGGGGCACCGCGCTGGACTGGCCCACCGTCTTGCCCGCTCCGACGCTCGACGGGCCGCGCGCCACCTACGCGCAGGCCGCGCCCGGGTACGACCTCGTGGTGGAGGCGACGAGTGCCGGGTTCATGGCGTCGCTGCGCCGCGCCGGTGCGCCGCCGGCAGCTCCGGTACCGCCGCTGGCACTGCGGGGGAAGGTCGATGGCGCCACCGCCGAGGGGATGCCCACCGCCGTCGGCGAGTCGGCGGTCGACTACGTCGTCGCCGCCGCACCCCCCGCCGGGCCGACACCGGCGCCGTTCGACACCACCGTGCAGGAGACGGTGCAGTACAGCGACACGTCCGGCCAGCCCGACCTGCGCGTCGGCACCTACGACGGCAAGGACGTCGCCCGCAGCTTCCTCACGTTCGACGCGTCCGGGCTCGCGAAGCGACCGGTCACGCGGGCCACGCTGTCGCTGTTCCAGACCTGGTCCTCGTCGTGCCAGGCGCGGTCGTGGGAGGTCTGGTCCGCGGCAGGGGCCGGGCCCGCGACGCGCTGGACCAACCAGCCCGCGCTGCAGAAGCTGTGGGCGAGCAGCACCGACACCCGTGGCCACGAACCGGCCTGCGCGGCGGGGTGGACCACCGTCGACGTCACGGACCTGGTGCGGAGCTGGTCGGACACCGGCGCCCCCACCGGCACCGTCGCGCTGCGGGCCTCCGACGAGACCGACACGCTGGCCTGGAAGCGGTTCGGCTCCGCCGAGAGCGCCACGGTGCCGCACCTGGACGTGACGTTCGGCTGACACCCGGAACCGATGAGCATCGGGCTCAGCGCAGCTCCGCCAGCACCTGGCGCAGGGCGTCGACGGCCATCGCGATCTCGGCGTGGGTGATCACGAGCGGCGGGGAGAAGCGGATCGTCGAGCCGTGGGTGTCCTTGACGAGCACCCCGCGCTCGGCCAGCGCCTCGCTGACGTCGCGGCCCGACCCCAGCCGCGGGTCGATGTCGACACCCGCCCAGAGCCCGACGCAACGCACCGCGTCCACGCCGTGGCCCACCAGCGCACCCAGCCGTTCGGCCAGTACCGCACCGCGGGCGCGGGCCATGGCGAGCATGCCGCCGGGGCCGTCGTCGGACATCAGCCGGACCACGGCCCGGCCGACGGCGCAGGCGAGCGGGTTGCCGCCGAACGTGCTGCCGTGCTGGCCGGGTTGCAGGACGCCCAGCACGTCGCGGCTCGCGATCACGGCCGACAGCGGCATGATCCCGCCGCCGAGCGCCTTGCCGAGCAGGTAGACGTCGGCCTCTACGCCAGCACCGCGTGACGCGAGCAGGTGGCCGGTGCGGCCGAGGCCGGACTGCACCTCGTCGGCGACGAACAGCACGTGGTCGGCCGTGCAGATCTCGCGCACCGCAGCCAGGTAGCCCGCGGGCGGGACGACGACGCCGGCCTCGCCCTGCACGGGCTCGATCAGCACAGCGACGGTGTCGGGGGTGATCGCCGCCCGCAACGCCGCGGTGTCGCCGTAGGCAACGATGTCGAAGCCCGGTGTGAACGGGCCGAAGCCGCCGCGTGCGTCCGGGTCGGTGGAGAAGCCGACGATCGTGGTGGTGCGCCCGTGGAACCCACCACCCGCCACGACGATCCGGGCGCGGTTGACCGGCACGCCCTTCACCTCGTAACCCCACTTGCGGGCCACCTTCAGCCCGGACTCGACGGCCTCGGCACCGGTGTTCATCGGCAGCACCATCTGCGTGCCGAGCAGCGCGGACAGCTCGGCGCAGAACGGTCCGAGCTGGTCGTTGCCGAACGCGCGGCTGGTCAGCGTCACGCGGTCGAGCTGCTCGTGGGCGGCCGCCACCAGCGCGGGGTGGCCGTGGCCGAAGTTGAGCGCGGAGTACCCGGCGAGGCAGTCGAGGAAGCGGCGCCCCTCGACGTCGGTGACCCACGCGCCCTCGGCCCGCGCCACGACCACCGGTAGCGGGTGGTAGTTGTTGGCCGAGTAGGCATGCACGAGCCCCTCGTGGAACGCCGTTCCCGTGCCGTGCGCGGTGGTGATCGTCATGCCCGAACCTCCAGGGTGCAGCACTTGGGTCCGCCGCCGCCCTTGAGCAGCTCGGACAGGTCGACGGGGATCGGTGTGAAGCCGCGCTCGGTGAGCGCGGCGGCCAGCCCGGTGGCCGCGGCGGGCAGGACGACGTGGCGGCCGTCGCTCACGGCGTTGAGCCCCAGCACCGCGGCGTCGACGGGATCGGCGACCAGCGCGTCGGGGAACCGCTCGCGCAGCGCCTGCTGCGACGCGGGGGTGAACGCGTCGGGCAGCCAGGCGATGGTCGTGGCGTCGAGCACCGCGACGGCGGTGTCGAGGTGGTAGTAGCGCGGGTCGACGAGCTCCAGCGGCACCACCGGACGTCCCAGCACCGCGGCGGCCTCCCCGTGCGCGCGGGGATCGGTGCGGAAGCCGGTACCGGCCAGCACGAGGTCGCCGACGACGAGCAGGTCACCCTCGCCCTCGTTGACGAACTCCGCCTCGACCACGCGGGAGAAGTCGTTGGCGCGGAACCACTCCAGGTGGGCGGCGGCCTCCGCGGCGCGCTCGGGGTGGCGGAACCGGGCGCCGAGCACGGTGCCGCCGACGACCGTGGCCCCGTTGGCGGCATAGACCATGTCGGGCAGGCCGGCGACCGGCTCCAGCAGGTCGACCTGGTGGCCGAGCTCCAGGTAGGTCCGGCGCAGTGCGTCCCACTGGGACACCGCGAGGTCGACGTCGACCGGGACGGCGGGGTCCATCCAGGGGTTGATCGCATAGGTGACGGCGAAGTGGTCCGGCCGGCACATGAGGTAGCGGCGACGGGTGGCCGAGCGGCGGGGGCGCTCGACGGGCGGGCTCGGGTCGGACAGAACGCTGGTCACGGGCACGCTCCAGAGCTCAGGGCGAATGTCCGCGGCGCAGTTGCCGTGGTGATGTCAACGGTAGGAACCGCTCCGACGCCGGACAATCGCCAACTGTTGCCCGCCGGCGGGGATGTGTTGCGCAGATCAGGGGTTTGGCAGCTGATCGTTGCGTGTCACCCGGACGCCTACGGGGTGGGTGCGGCGGGCCGTCGCAGCAACGGGCTGAGCACCAGCACCGACTTGGTCCGCGCCACGAACGGCTGCGCCCCGATCTGCTCGAGCACCTGCTCGAAGTGGTGCATGTCGGCGGCCAGTATGCGCAGGATCGCGTCGGCCTCACCCGAGACGGTGCTCGCGTCGACGATCTCCGGGAAGCGCTCGATGGCGGCGCGGATCGTCGCAGGCGACGTGCTCATCCGGCAGTACAGCTCGACGTAGCCCTCCACCGCCCAGCCCAGCGCGCCCGGGTCGAGCCGCACCGTGAAACCGGTGATCGCGCCGCCCGCCCGCAGCCGGTCGACGCGCCGCTTCACCGCCGACGCCGACAGGCCGACCTCGCCGCCGAGATCGGCGTAGCTGCGGCGGGCGTCGGCGACGAGCAGGCTGATGAGTTCGCCGTCGAGTCGGTCGAGTTGCACGCGGCCATCCTGCCCCGGTGCAGGATGGTCACATGTATCGCGTCGATTCCGAGATCGGGCCGCTGCGCCAGGTGATCCTGCACCGCCCTGGCCTGGAGCTGAAGCGGCTCACCCCCGGCAACAAGGACCGCCTGCTCTTCGACGACGTGCTCTGGGTGCAACGCGCGCAGGAGGAGCACGACACGTTCGCCGCGCTGCTGCGCTCCCGCGGCGCGCGGGTCCACCTGTTCGGGGACCTGCTGCAGACCACGATCGGCCTTCCCGAGGCCAAGAAGTACGTGCTCGACGGCATCTTCGACGAGCGCGTGTACGGCCCGATGGCCATCGACGCGCTGCGCAACTGCTTCGACGCGATGGACGACGCCACGCTGACCGAGCACCTCATCGGTGGCATCACCAAGCGCGAGGTGCTCGACCGCATCCCCGAGCCGCGCTCGGTCACGTTCCACGTGCTCGATCCCGACGACTTCGTGCTCGAGCCGCTGCCGAACCACCTCTACACGCGCGACACGTCGGCCTGGATCGGCCGGGGCGTCACGATCAACAGCATGCGCAAGCAGGCGCGGATGCGCGAGACCGTGCACTACGAGGCCGTCTACCGCTGGCACCCGGCGTTCGCCGACGCCGCGTTCTCGACGTGGGCCGACGGCGCCGCCAACGGGGCGGCCACCACCGAGGGCGGCGACATGCTGGTGCTCGGCGGCGGCGCGCTGCTCGTCGGGATCAGCGAGCGCACCACCGCCGCGGGCGTGGAACGGTTGGCGCGCAGCCTGTTCGCGGGCGCGGACATCGACCGGATCGTCGCGCTGCGGATGCCCGAGACCCGCGCTCTGATGCACCTCGACACGGTGCTGACCATGGTCGACCCGGAGACGTTCACGAAGTACGCCGGGCTGGGAGTGCTCCCCGCGTACACGATCCGTCCCGGCGACAACGACAAGGAACTCCACGTCACCGACCACGAGCCCGACGACATGCACGCCGCCATCGCCGCGGTGATCGGGCTGCCGTCGATCCGGGTGCTCACCGCGGCGCAGGACGTCCACGCGGCCGAGCGCGAGCAGTGGGACGACGGCTGCAACACCCTCGCCGTCGCGCCGGGCGTCGTCGTGACCTACGAGCGCAACGTCACCACCAACACCTTCCTGCGCCGCAACGGGATCGAGGTGCTCGACATCCCCGGCGGCGAGCTCGGCCGCGGCCGGGGCGGGCCGCGCTGCATGAGCTGCCCGGTGCTGCGCGATCCCGTCACATGAAGCCGGGGTTCAAGGTCAAAGACCTCACCGGGCCCGGGCACACCGACCGGTTCGGCATCGGCGGCACCGATCTGGGCGCCACCACCACCGCGCCCGACGGGCGGCTCGTCTCCGTCTTCGGCGACACCTTCCGCCGCCCGACGGTCGGGGGGCCCGGCTGGCGCTCCCCGGTGGCGCTGTTCGGCGACCCCGACACCGTCCACACCGGACTGGAATGGACCGGATCGGCCGGGCCAGGCGACTACGCGGCCCAGCTCCTCCGGTACCGGCACAACCTGCGCTACGAGGGCAGGCGCGTCACCACCAAGCTGCCCACCGACGTCCTGCGCGTCGGGGAGGCGCTCTACCTGCACGCCATGGTGTGCCGCGAGCTCGGCACCGTGCACTGGACGGAGCTGCACTGCTCGACCGACAACGGGGTGACGTGGGAGCCCACCGGCACGCGCTGGCCGGGTGACCACCACGACGGCCTGTTCCAGATGCTCACCTGGGAGCGTGGCGGCGACGGGTACGTGTACGCGTTCACCACGGGCTTCCAGCGCGCCCACGGGCTGATCCTGCACCGCGTCCCGGAGGGCGAGGTCACCGACACCGGGGCCTGGGAGAGCTGGGGACTGAGCGACGGCCGCTGGAGCTGGGGCGTGCCGCCCACCCTTGTGCTGCCCGGTCGGTTCGGGGAGCTGTCGCTGCGTCACGTCGAGGGCCGGTTGCTGCTCTGCGCGTTCGACGACGGCAACTACCGCATGGACGTCGTCGCGCTGGACTCCCCCACCGCAGACCTGCACGTCGCGCCGCGGGCCACCGTGCTGCACGGCTGCAACTGGCCCGACGAGGACCACGCGCGCGGGCGGGTGGCCCAGCTCTACGGCGGCTACATCCTGCCCGGGTCCACGCTCACCGAGCTGAACCTCGTGGTGAGCCAGTGGAACACCGCCACCAACTGGCCCTACCGGTCGATGCAGTTCCGCGCGGACGTCAGCGCTCTGGTGACCTGACAGCGCTGTCGGCAGCAGCGGCCAGCGCCACGGCGGTGGCCGCATCGGCGGGCAGGAACGCCTCCAGCTTCAGCTCGGCCAGCGTGACGTCCACGGCCGTCGCGAACGTCGTCACGGTGGTGATCAGCCGCAGCTCGCCGTGCGGGGACGCCAGCCGCAACGGCACCGCGAACCCGAGGTGATCGGGCCCGATCTCCGGAGCGGGGACGAAGGAGCCCAGCTCGGCGCGCAGGTCGGCGAGCCGATCGTCGGGCCGCCGGGCGAGCGCCTGGTCGAGCCGTTCCAGGACGTGGCGCGCCCACTGTGCGAGGTTCTGCACCCGCGGCGCGAGCCCGTCGGGGTGCAGCGCGATCCGGTAGGCGTTCGGCGCCGCCAGCAGCGCGGGCGCCACACCCCGGGTCAGCACGCCGAACGCGGCGTTCGCGGCCACGACGCCACCGTGGTGGTCGACGACGACCGCCGGGTAGGGCTGGTGCCCGTCGAGGATGCCGCGCAGCGCGTCACGCACCGGTGCGAGCTCGGGGCCGTCCAGCGCGCTCTCCGCATAGGCCGGGGCGTACCCGGCCGCCAGCAGCAGCCCGTTGCGGTCGCGCAGGGGCAGCCCGAGCGACTCCGCGAGCCGCACCACCATGGCGCGGCCCGGTGCGGAGCGTCCGGTCTCCATGAAGCTGACGTGGCGCTGGGTCGTACCGACGCGCAGGGCGAGATCGAGCTGGCTGATCCTGCTGTGCGCACGTCGTTCGCGCAGCGCTGCCGGAAAGTCCACGTGACCTTCCTACGGGCCCGCGGGCGGGTGCACCATTCCCTCCGGGGAATTGTCGCGCGACCGGTGTCGGCCCAGGCTCTCCCACCATGGATCACGACATGCAGACCGGCGTCCTGTTGCCGACGGCCCTGTCCCGCAACGGATCGGCTCGCAACGGATCGGCTCACAGCGGATCGGCCCGCGCCATCGTCGAGGTGGCGGTGCGGGCGGAACGGCTGGGTTACGACTCGGTGTGGGCCAACGACACCCTCATCGGGGCCCGGATCGAACCGCTGACGATGCTCGCGGCGGTGGCACCGTCGACGTCGCGGGTCACGCTCGGCACGGCCGCCTTGCTGCCCGCGCTGCGCAGGCCCGTGCACGCGGCCCAGGCCATCGCCTCCCTCGACCAGCTCACCGACGGGCGGCTGACCCTCGCCGTGGGCGCCGGGTTCCCGGGACGGTCCGAACCGGAGTACGCAGCGTCGGAGGTGGGTTGGGCGCGGCGCTTCGCCCGTCTCGACGACACGGTCGCGCTCTGGCGACAGCTGTGGGCGGCCGACGGGCCGGTGAGCTTCGACGGGGCCGTGCTGCAGCTGGCCGACGTCCCGCTGGGCACCCCACCGGCCCGGCCGGGCGGGCCGCCGATCTGGCTGGCAGGCGGTGCTCCCGCCGCGCTCGCCCGCGCCGGCAGGCTCTACGACGGGTGGCTGCCCTACCCGCCCGACCCGGCCGACTACGCCGCCGGCCTCGCCACCGTGCACGCCGCAGCCGGTACGGCCGACCGGCCGGTCGACGCCATCACGCCGGCGCTGTTCGTGACGGTGCGCGTCGCCCGGGACGTCGCCGCCGGCCGTCGCGAGGTCGACGCGTTCTGCCGCGCGTCCTACGGGCTGCCCCTGGAGGTGGTGGAGACGGTGCAGACGATCGTGACCGGACCCGCCGAGCACATCGCCGAGGTGCTCGCCGCCTACGCGAAGGCCGGGGCCCGGCACGTCGTCCAGCGCATCGCGGCACCGGACGTCGCCGGGGTGCTGCAGCAGCTCGACCTGCTCGCGCCGCGCTGACGCCCTACCGTGGCGAGGTGATCACGACGTTCCCGTTCGACGACCTCCCGCCGCTGGACGGATCGGTGCGCGGCGACCCGGCGACACTCGCGGACTACACCCAGGACGCCGGACACGTGGTCGTGCGGGCCCCGGCCGCCGTGCTGTGTCCCGGCTCGGTCGCTGATGTGCAGGCCATGATGCGGTTCTGCCGGCGGCGAAGGATCCCGGTCGTGGCCCGCGGGCTGGGCAACACCACGGGAGGGCAGAGCCTCACGAGCGGCCTCGTGGTCGACTGTCGAACGCTCGATACCGTCGAGATCGAGTCCGGCCGCGCGATCGTCGGCAGCGGCGCCACCTGGCTGGACGTGGCGCGCGCCGCCCGTCCCCACAACCTCGCCATCCCGGCCGCCACCGGCTACCTGGCGCTGACGATCGGAGGCACGCTGTCGGTCGGCGGAGTCCCGCCGGCATTCCGCGCCGGCGCCCAGATCGACCATGTGCTCGAGCTCGACGTCGTCACGGGAGACGGCGAGCTGCACCGGTGCTCGGACACGCAGGAACCCGCGCTGTTCGAGGCGGTGCTCGGCGGTCTCGGCAGGCTCGGCGTCATCACGCGCGCGGTGGTGGCGCTCATCCCGGCACCAGGTCGGGTGCGAGGCCACAGCCGCACCTATACCGACCGCGCCACCTTCTTCGCCGACCTCAGGACACTGCTCGACCGTTGCGAGATCACCGAGGCCTACGGCGAGTGGTGCCGGCCGGGTGAGCCCACCGGCACAACGCACCTGAGCACCTTCACCTTCCACGACGCGAGCGCGCCTCCCGAGGACGGACACCTGCTGCGCGGCCTGAGCGGCGTACCGGACGCCGTCACCGATGACGACTACCTCGACCACGTCACCCGCATCGACGACGCCGTCGACGGGCTTCGCGACGGCCTGGGCTGGGCGGAGCGGATGAAGCCGTGGCTGACGGTCTGGCTACCGGACTCGCAGGTCGACGGCTACGTCGGTGAGGTCGTCGACGGCCTGGTGGCCCGAGACGTCGGACCCGGCGGGTTCGTGCTGCTCTACGTCCACCGGCGCGCCGCGCTGACGCGACCGTCATTGCGACTTCCGGCGCCCGACGGCAGCGAGTGGGTGTACCTGTTCACGCTGATGACCTCGGGGCCACACACCGGAACCGACCCGCAGTTCGCCGCCGACATGCTCGGCCGCAATCGCCGGCTGTTCGAACGAGCCCGCTCGCGGGGCGGGGTTCGCTATCCGATCGAGACGGTCGCGTTCTCCCCCGGCGACTGGCGTGACCATTTCGGCACCCGCTGGGCGCACCTCGAGCAGCTGCGTCGCCGCCATGATCCGGCGGGGATACTCGGGCCCTGAACGCAAGAAGGGCCCCTCCGTCCGAAGACAGAGGGGCCCTTAATCACATTTGATGTCGGCGGCGACCTACTCTCCC
>NZ_JBHSIR010000037.1:0-78092 GCF_042653605.1 Pseudonocardia sp. GCM10023141 | reverse complement strand
GGTCGGCAGCCCCGGCGGCGGGCGCGGCGGCGCGGGCGCGGCGTGCGGGCGTGGTGCGCGGCGCCGGAGTGCTGGACTCGCCGCTCACCGCGTTGCGGAAGCCGGTGCCGGGGCGGAAGGCGGGGATGGTGGTGGCGGCGACGTCGACGGTGTCACCGGTGCGCGGGTTGCGTGCGACGCGGGCCGCGCGGGCGCGGCTCTCGAACACGCCGAAGCCGGTGATGGAGACGGAGTCGCCGCCCTGCACGGTGCTGACGATGGTCTCGAGCAACCCGTCGACCGCTGATGCCGCGGTGCGCCGGTCGCCGAGGCGCTCCGCAAGCGCGTCCACGAGCTGTGTCTTGTTCATACCCATGACCGTAGGGCCTGTTCAGGGCCGCGCGCCACTAGGCGCGCTCGGTGGATCCGTTGTGGCACAACGGATCCACCGGACGGGTGCCGCCGGATCCGTTGCGCCGCAACGGATCCGGCGACCATCACACGGGTGTGGTGGTGGGCAGCCGCGCAGGTCGAGACGCCTCGAAGTCGGCAATGTCCCCGGCGTGGCGCAGCGTCAGATCGACGTCGTCGAGGCCCTCGAGCAGCCGCCAGCGGGCGTATTCGTCGATCTCGAACGGCACGGTGAGGTCGCCTGCCTGCACTGTCTTCTCGGTCAGGTCGACGGTGACCTCGGTGCCCGGCTCGTTCTCCAGCAGCTTCCACAGCAGCTCGACGTCGGGCTGGGCGACCTGGGCCGCGACCAGCCCGGCCTTGGCCGAGTTGCCGCGGAAGATGTCGGCGAAGCGCGACGAGATGACCACGCGGAAGCCGTAGTTCATCAGCGCCCAGACGGCGTGCTCGCGCGACGAGCCGGTGCCGAAGTCGGAGCCGGCCACCAGCACGGACCCGCGGTTGAACGGCTCCTGGTTGAGGATGAAGCTCTCGTCGTTGCGCCACGCCGAGAACAGCCCGTCCTCGAAGCCGGTGCGCGTGACGCGCTTGAGGTACACGGCCGGGATGATCTGGTCGGTGTCCACGTTGGACCGTCGCAGCGGCACGCCGATGCCGGTGTGAGTGGTGAAGGCATCCATCAGACCAGGTCCTCCGGCGAGCTCAGGGTGCCCCGGACCGCGGTGGCCGCGGCCACGAGCGGGGACACGAGGTGGGTGCGGCCGCCCTTGCCCTGGCGGCCCTCGAAGTTGCGGTTCGATGTGGACGCGCTGCGCTCGCCGGGAGCGAGCTGGTCGGGGTTCATGCCCAGGCACATCGAGCAGCCCGCGGAACGCCACTCGGCGCCCGCCGCGGTGAACACCTTGTCGAGCCCCTCGGCCTCGGCCTGGAAGCGCACGCGCATCGAGCCGGGCACCACCAGCATCCGCACGCCCTCGGCGACGCTGCGTCCACCGATGATCTCGGCGGCGGCCCGCAGGTCCTCGATGCGGCCGTTGGTGCAGGAGCCGACGAACACCGTGTCGACGTGGACGTCGCGCAGCGGCATGCCGGCCTCGAGGCCCATGTAGGCCAGCGCCTTCTCCGCGGAGACGCGCTCGCCCTCGTCGACGATCTGGGCCGGGTCGGGCACGTTGGCCGAGAGCGGCAGACCCTGGCCGGGGTTGGTGCCCCAGGTGACGAACGGTGTGAGGGCGTCGGCGTCGATGACGACCTCGGCGTCGAAGGTGGCGTCATCATCGGTGCGCAGCTCGCGCCAGGCCGCGACCGCCTCGGTCCACGCCGCGCCCGTCGGCGCGTGGTCGCGGCCGTCGAGGTAGGCGAACGTGGTCTCGTCCGGAGCGATCATGCCGGCCCGGGCGCCTGCCTCGATCGACATGTTGCAGATCGTCATGCGGGCTTCCATCGACAGGTTGTCGATGACGTTGCCGCGGTACTCGAGCACGTAGCCCTGGCCGCCGCCGGTGCCGATCTTCGCGATCATCGCGAGCACGACGTCCTTGCTCGTGACGCCGGGACGCAGGTACCCGTCGGCGCTGTTGACCGTGATGGCCATCGTCTTGAACCGCTTGAGCGGCAGCGTCTGGGTGGCGAGCACGTGCTCGACCTCGGAGGTGCCGATGCCGAACGCGAGCGCGCCGAACGCGCCGTGGGTGGAGGTGTGGCTGTCGCCACAGACCACCGTGGTGCCGGGCTGGGTGAGCCCGAGCTGGGGCCCCACGACGTGGACGATGCCCTGCTCGGCGTGGTTCATCGGGTAGAGCGGGACGCCGAACTCCGCGCAGTTGCGGCGCAGCGTCTCCACCTGCAGCCGCGAGACCTCGTCGGCGATCGGCGCGAGGACGTCGAGCGTCGGGACGTTGTGATCCTCGGTGGCGAGGGTGAGATCGGGCCGTCGCACCGGCCGGCCGGCGAGCCGGAGCCCGTCGAAGGCCTGCGGGCTCGTGACCTCGTGCACCAGGTGCAGGTCGATGTAGAGCAGGTCGGGCTCGGCGCCCTCTCCCCTGCGTACCAGGTGGCTGTCCCACACCTTTTCTGCCAGCGTGCGTCCCACGCCTACCGCCTCCTCAGACTGGACACCCGATTGGACTTCCCACATGTCGGGAAGATAGTATCGAGTTGTGAGACAGCATAGCGGCATCGGCGTGCTCGACAAGGCCGTGGGGGTGCTCCGGGCCGTCGCGGCCGAGCCCTGCGGGCTGGCGGAGCTGTGCGAGCGCACCGGCCTGCCGCGGGCCACCGCCCACCGGCTCGCCGTGGGGCTCGAGGTGCACGGGCTGCTGCACCGCAGCTCCGACGGCCGCTGGCGCCCCGGCCCCACCCTCGCCGAGCTCGCCGCGGGCGGGATCGACCCGCTGCTCGAGGCCGCGGGCGCCGTGCTGCCGCGATTGCGCGACATCACCGGAGAGAGCGTCCAACTCTACCGTCGCGACGGTATCCAGCGCGTCTGCGTGGCCACGGCCGAGCCCGCCAGCGGGCTGCGCGACACCGTTCCGGTCGGTTCCCGGCTGCCCATGACCGCGGGATCGGGCGCGAAGGTGCTCGCCGCCTGGGCCGAACCTGCCGTTCAGCGCACACTGCTGGCCGATGCCACCTTCGGCGAACGGGCCCTGCTCGACGTGCGCAGGCGCGGCTGGGCGCAGAGTGTGGCCGAGCGGGAGTCGGGCGTCGCCAGCGTCTCGGCACCCGTCCGCGACGGATCGGGCCAGGTCGTGGCCGCCGTGTCGGTGTCGGGGCCGGTCGATCGCATCGGTCGTCGGCCCGGCGTGCGATGGGCCGCCGACCTGCTGGCTGCCGCCGAAGCGCTCCAGCATCGCCTCTGATCACCTGATCGAGTCACTGATCGAACTCGGACAGTGATCGACACCGCCCCAATAGTCGTACCGCAACCCGGCTAACGTGACCTCCTACTCGCCCGATGGACTACACAGGGTCATTGGACGACAGAGAGTCATGGGGGCGAAGAAGGGTGACGAAGGGCTACCTGCTCGGCATCGACGTAGGCACCACCCGCACCGCCGCCGCAATCGGCCGGCCGGGCGTGCGTGCCAACGAGACCGAGGTGGTCAATCTGGGCGATCGGTCGAGTGCTGTGCCGTCCGTCCTCTACATCGGCGACGACGGCTCGGTGATCGTCGGCGAATCCGCCGAGCGGCGCGCGACGACCGACCCGGACCACGTCGTCCGCGAGTTCAAGCGCCGCATCGGCGACCCGACACCCGTTGTCGTGGCCGGTCGCGGCTGGGCACCGGAGGAACTGTCGGCACGGCTGGCCCGCTGGGTGGTGGACCGCACCGGGCAGCGCGAGGGGGGCCCCGCTACCCGGGTCGCGGTCACGCACCCGGCCTCGTGGGGCAAGCACAAGCTGGACCTGCTGGGCAACGCGCTCGCTCACCAGGGCGTGCCGGTGTCGTTCCTGGCCGAGCCGCAGGCCGCTGCGCTGCACTACGCGTCGGCCGAGCGCGTGGAGCCGGGCTCCACGATCGCCGTCTACGACTTCGGCGGCGGCACGTTCGACGCCGCCATCGTGCACAAGGACGCGAGCGGCGGGTTCAGCCTCATGGGCCGCCCGGAGGGCATCGAGCGGCTCGGCGGCGTCGATTTCGACGAGGTCGTGTTCGAGCACGTCATCGCCGGCATGCCGGAGGCGTTCCAGGAGCTCGACGAGAACGACCCCGCGGTCCTGTCCGCCGTGGCCGCGGTGCGCCGGGAGTGCACCGAGGCCAAGGAGGCGCTCTCGAGCGACACCGAGGTCTCGATCCCGGTGATGCTCCCCGGTGCCCGCGGTTCGGTACGGCTGCACCGCAGCGAGTTCGAGGCGATGATCCGGCCCAAGGTGGAGGAGACGGTCGCCGCGTTGCGGCGCGCCGTCGCGTCCGCTGGGCTCACCCCCGAACAGCTCTCGACGGTGCTGCTCGTCGGCGGTTCGTCGCGGATCCCGCTGGTCGGCCAGCTCGTCTCCGAGCAGCTCGGCCGCCCGGTCGCGGTCGACGCCGACCCGAAGAACGCCATCGCCAAGGGCGCTGCGCTCTCGCTGATGCCGCAGGTGGCACTCGCGGATCCGCAGGTGCCGAGCCCCCGGGTCGGTGGTCCGACACGGGCGCCGATGGGAGCTGTGGGTGCCGCCGGGATGGGCGCTGCCGCGCTCGGCTCGGCAACGGGGAGCGCGCCGGCCGCGCTGCGTCCGACGGGTCCGCTGCCCGGTCGCGTCAATTCCACCGGTGCCTACGCGGGTGCACCGCCCGCGCAGCGGGTGGCCGCGTCCGGCGCCATGCCGGCCCGGATGCCCCCGCCGCCGGCCCCGCCCCGGCAGCCACCGCCGTCGGCGTTCCCCGAGCGCCCCGGCCTCGAGTACGACCAGGCGGCGGAGGGCGAGTTCGGCAGGCGCAACACCAGCAGGAGCCCGGCGCTGCTGGTGAGCATCGGAGGCGCGGCTGCCGCCATCGCGGTGATCGCCGCCGTGTTCTGGTGGCCGACGAACGCCGCGACGACGCCCACCGGCTCGGAGTCACCCGCTCCCAGCCTCGTGGAACCGTCGACCACGACGGATGTGCCGACCACCGAGCCGACCAGCTCGGCCGACGTGCCCCCCACTCAGGACCGCCAGCCGACCAAGCCGCCGGTCCGGAACCCGCCGCCGGTTCCGGTGCCCGTGCCGACCACGACACCGGCTCCTGCCACGACCAACCCACCGGTGACGACGAACCCGCCGGCCACCACGAATCCGCCCCCCACTTCCAAGCCGCCCGTCACCACGACGCCGCCAACGGGCGTGCCCACCAGCAAGGCGCCGCCCCTGCTCGGCGGCTGATCGAGAGCAACCGAGGCCCCGCCCGTCACCCGAGGTGACGTGCGGGGCCTCGCTCGTTGTACTGCCCGAACCCGGACATACGAAAAATCCCGCTCCGGAAACCGGAACGGGATTCTCGTTGTAGCCCCGACGGGATTTGAACCCGCGCTACCGCCTTGAGAGGGCGGCGTCCTAGGCCGCTAGACGACGGGGCCGTGGTGACGCTGATTATCGTATCAAACTGTCTTGCTGCGCCTACCGCTGGGGTACCAGGACTCGAACCTAGAACAACTGAACCAGAATCAGCCGTGTTGCCAATTACACCATACCCCAAAGAATCACGTGCGTTCGCGGCTCCCAACCGGGGAACCGCCGCCCGTGTCCTGCGCTCAGTAGTCTAGCCGAGGCCGCCGAGCGGTTCCAAACCGGGCCCGGACCACAGCCATGAGCTGGGGAAACTCCCGCCGACAAGCGCCGCTGCACACCGTTTCCGCACGTCGGGCGCCATGCGGAGTGCGGAAACGGGGTGCGTGGTTGCGCTGTGGTGCTGCTCTCACGCCTCGACGGCGAGGGCCCTGATCCGGCGCCGGACCTCGTCCGATCCGAGCGCGCGGGTAATGGCGTGCATGTCGGGACTGCGGGTGGATCCGGTGAGCGCGAGGCGCAGCAACTGGGAGGCCTCCCGGATGGATCCCGGGTACGCCTCGGGGTTCTTCTTGAACTCCTTGGGATTGGGCGCGAACCCGTTCTTGGCGCTGATCTCGCGGATCTGGTCGAACCATTCGCTCGGGTCGTCGAGATGCTGATAGGTGTCGGCGAGGTCGCGGGCGACCGCCGAGACCACCGCGGGGTCCAGCGGCAGGTTGGCGGTGACGCGCTCGTCGCCGGGGCCCGCCAGCGGCGTGAAGAGCCGGGGGAAGAAGAACCCGTAGGCGTCGCGGAAGTCCGACCACTTGCGCAGGTCCTTGCGCGGGTTGGGCACCCCCTCGCGCTCCACGGCCAGCGCGCGCAGTGCGAGTTCCGGCTCCGCGTCGAGTACCCCGACGATCTCGGGATCGAAGGTGGTGGCCCAGGTGCGTACGGCGTCGACGATCTGCTCGCCCGTGAGCGTGGCGATGTGGTTGGCGCTGATGTCCTCGAGCTTGACCAGGTCGACGAGCGGGCCGGCGACGCCGCACTGGTCGAGCCGGATCGGTGCGGCGAGCGCCTCGTCCAGCGGCACCTCGGCCAGTCGTCCGTTGGCCAGGCCACGCAGGTAGTAGAGGACGGCGGCCGCGGGGTAGCCGGCCTTGATGTAGAAGTCGACGCCCGCCTCGGGGTCCTTGCGCTTGGAGAGCTTGCGCTTGCCGCCGGGGATCTGCTTCATCAGCGGTGCGATGTGCGCGTACGGCACGGGCTCGTGCCCGAGCGCCTCGAACAACTGCAGGTGCAGCGGTACCGAGGAGATCCACTCCTCGGCACGGATCACCAGCGTCGTGCGCATCAGGTGGTCGTCCACGGCGTGCGCGAAGTGGTAGGTGGGCAGCCGCGGTGACTGGTCGGAGGACTTGAGGATGACCGTGTCGTTGCGGTTGGCCTCGTGCTCCAGCTCGCCGCGGATCACGTCGGTGAACCGGACCCGCGCGTTGGCGGTGAGGTCGGGCGCCCGGAACCGGACCACGTAGGGGGCGCCGGCCGACAGCTTCTCCGCGACCGCCTCCGCGGTGGCGTTGCGCCAGATCGCCCAGTTGCCGTAGTAGCCCGTGGGCAACTTGCGCGCCTGCTGGCGGGCGGAGATGTCGGCGAGCTCCTCCTTCGTCGCGAAGCAGAGGTAGGCCCGCCCGTCCCGCAGCAGCTCGCGAACGTAGCTGAGGTAGATCGACTCGCGCTCGGACTGGAAGTAGGGCCCGTAGTCGCCGCGCTCGCCGTCGCCGCGGCCGCCCTCGTCGGGGGCGATGTCGAAGTACTCGGCGGCACGGTCGAACTGGGCGATCGCGCCGTCGACCTCGCGGGACTGGTCGGTGTCCTCGACCCGCACGATGTACGCGCCGCCGGAGTGCGTGGCGACATCGCGATCGATCATCGACACGTAGATGCCGCCGATGTGCACGAACCCGGTGGGCGACGGCCCGAAGCGGGTGATCTGCGCGCCGTCGGGGAGCGTCCGTGGCGGGTAGCGCTGCTCCCAGTGCGAGGTTTCGGGAAGGTCGGCGGGGAACAGCGAATCGATGACTCCGCGGTCCAGGACGGGGCGCTCCAGCATGAGGTGGTCGGTCTCGCTTCCGGGCCGGGGCCCGATCAGGGTGAGGGCGTCGGTGCTGGTGACGACGGTACCAACGGGGGACTACCCGAACGTCGTGCCATCGGCGTATTATTCATCCCATGGTGAATAACGAGCGCACGACCTGCCTCGTTGTCGGCGGGGGCCCGGCGGGACTCGTGCTCGGGCTGCTCATGGCCCGCGGCGGGGTCGACGTCACGGTGCTGGAGAAGCACGAGGACTTCCTGCGCGACTTCCGCGGCGACACCGTCCACGCGTCCACACTGACGTTGCTGGACGAGCTCGGGCTCGGCGAGCGGTTCGCCGCCATCCCGCAGCGCGCGATGACCCGGATGCGGGTGCAGCTCGACGCCGGCACCGCCGAGCTGGCCGACATGCGCCGGCTCCCCGGCGCCCACCAGCACGTCGCGATGGTGCCGCAGTGGGACTTCCTCGACCTCATCGCCGATGCCGCCGCCCAGGAGCCGACGTTCGCGCTGCGGCGCAACGCCGAGTTCACCGGGCTGCTGCGCGACGGCGGCCGGGTCGTCGGAGCGCGCTACCGCGACCGCGTCGACGGCAGCGAGCACGAGATCCGCGCCTCGGTCACGGTGGCGTGCGACGGGCGCGGATCTGCTGTCGCCGCCGCGGCGGGCATGCGGGCGCGCTCGTTCGGCGTGCCGATGGACGTCTGGTGGTTCCGGCTCCCCCGCCTCGACAATGACCCGAGCGGTGCCGCACTGCGCCTGTCCACCGGCCACTTCGCCGTGCTGATCGACCGGGGCGACTACTGGCAGGTGGCATACCTGATCAAGAAGGGCAGCGACGGACCGCTGCGGGCCGCGGGCATCGAGGCCTTCCGGCGCCGGATCGCGGGGCTGCTGCCCTGGATGTCCGAGCGGCTGGCCGCGCTCGAGTCGTTCGACGACGTCAAGCTCCTCGACGTCGAGCTCAACCGGATGCGTCGCTGGGACGCCGACGGGCTGCTGCTGATCGGCGACGCGGCACACACCATGTCGCCCGTCGGCGGTGTGGGCATCAACCTCGCCGTGGCCGATGCCGTGGCCGCCGCGCGGCTGCTCGCCCCGGCGCTGCGCAGTGGCGGGATCGTGCCACGGGCGCTGCTGCACCGGGTCCAGCGGCGCCGCTACTGGCCCACCGTCGTCGTCCAGAGCGTGCAGAAGCTCGCCCACCGCGCGCTGATCGCCGGCCCCGTGCTCGAGAACGCCCCCGCGACGGTGCCGGCCGGGCCGATGCCGACCTTCGACGACACCGTCGACCCGAAGACCGTGGCGCCCACCTCGGCCCTGCCGCTCCCGCTGCGGCTGCTGCAGCGCTTCCCGGTGCTGCAGGGCGTGCCCGCCCGGCTCGTCGCGCTCGGACCGCTGCCCGAACACGCGCCCGACTGGGCCCGGCGGCCGGAGGCGGCGCTGCGGGGGTGAGGCAGGGCATGGCCGGCCGGCGGTGTTGCAGGAAAGCCACTTTGCCGCAACGAGATTGCAGGAAAGTGGCTTTCCTGCAATCGGCAGCGTGGCGCGGGCGAGTGCGTTACGAGGCCGCCGGCTCCGCCACCGCGCACTCGCCCACCTTGCGGAAACCCACCCGCTGGTAGACCCGGGTGGCCGCGTCGCTCCCGGCCGAGAGGAACGTCAGCTCCGCTCCCGCGCGCGTGGCCGCACCGGCGAGCAGCGCGGTGATGGCGCCGCCGAGCCCGATGCCGCGTTCGGCGATGGCAGTGCCGATGCCGGCCACCTCCACCACATCACCGGAGCGCTGGGCGGAGCCCGCTGCCACCGCGCCGTTGGGCCCGCAGATCAACGCCTTCGCGAGCCTGCCCTCGGCCAGGTCGGTGCGCAGCACCGTGAGATCGGCCTCCGTCGGCGCCCCGGGAGGGGGCGCACCGAAGGCGGCAGCAGCCACGGAGTTCAGCGTGTGCACGGCCGCCCCGAGGTCACCGTCGGCCGGGCCGAGCAGGCGCGCGGTGTAGCCGCGCGGCAGATCCGGTGACTTCGGGATGCCGTCGAGCACCATGATCGGGCAGACCAGAGCCTCCAGGCCGGCTGCCTCCGCGGCATCGGCCATCGAGGGCGCCACCGCGTACACCCACTCGAAGGCCTCCGAGACGCCGAGCTCGCGCTGGCGCTCCCGCACCCGCTGGACGTCGGCCATCGTGATCGGACCGCCGCCGGGCACGGGCCGCGCGTAGAACGGCCAGCCCTTGCCGTTGCGGGTGAACAACCGCAGCGGTCCGATGTCGGTGGCGCTCGCCCAGGCGCGCGGCACCGTGTCGCAGAAGCGGTCGATACGTTCCAGCACGTCGTCCACAGACGCAGATACTGCACCATCGACTCGTCCCGGCGTGGTCCATTTCGACGATCACCGGGAACGGCGGATCAGCCTGCCACGGCCACCGGGTTCGCTGCCGCCATCCGCAGCGCGGCGAACGTCAGCGCGTCGACGAGCGCGAGCCACGAGGCCTCGACGACGTTGGTGTGCACGCCGACCGTGGTCCACGAGCCGCGGCTGTCGCTCGACTCGAGCAGCACCCGCGTCACCGCGTCGGTGCCGTTGCCTGCCATGGAGCCGCCGCCGGGCATGAGGATGCGGACCTTGTAGTCGGACAGCTCCACGTCCTGCAGCCACGGGCTCGACGGGGTCAGCGCCTCCCGCAGCGCGGCATCGAGCGCGTTGACCGGGCCGTTGCCCTCGGCCGTCGCGATCAGCCGATCGCCGTCGACCACGACCTTGACGGTGGCCTCGGCCACCATCTCCCCGCCTGCCCGGCGCTCGGTGATCACCCGGTAGGACTCGAGCGTGAACGGCACCTGCGCCCGGTCGCCGATGGCGGCCCGCATGAGCAGCTCCAGCGAGGCGTCGGCCGCCTCGAACGACCAGCCCTGCGCCTCGCGCTCCTTCACCGTGGCGACGACCGACGCCACGGCGTCGGGCCGGCCGGCCAGGTCCAGCCCGAGCTCGCTCGCCTTCAGCTCGACGCTGGCCCGGCCGGCCATCTCGGTGACCAGCACCCGCTGCCCGTTGCCGACATCCACCGGGTCCATGTGGTTGTACAGCTCGGGGTCCACCTTGATCGCACTCGCGTGCAGGCCCGCCTTGTGGGCGAACGCTGACGTCCCGACATAGGCCTGGTGGGTGTCGGGAGCGATGTTCGCGATCTCCGCCAACGCGTGCGAGATACGGGTCATCTCGCGAGGTGCGCCGTCCGGTAGGGCAGGCAGGTCCAGCTTGGTCACGAGGTTGCCCACGACGGCGAAGAGGTCGGCGTTGCCGGCCCGCTCGCCGTAGCCGTTGGCCGTGCACTGCACGTGCGTGGCGCCGGCCTGCACCGCGGCGACGGAGTTGGCGACCGCGCAGCCGGTGTCGTCCTGGCAGTGGATGCCCAGCCGGAACCCGGTGCGCGCCGACACCTCCGTGACCAGCTCGGCGATGCCCGTGGGGAGCATGCCGCCGTTCGTGTCGCACAGGACGGCGACGTCGGCGCCTGCCGTGACGGCCGCGTCGAGCACGCGAAGGGCCGTGTCCGGGTCGAACTTGTAGCCGTCGAAGAAGTGCTCGGCGTCGACGAAGACGCGCCGGCCCTCGCCACGCAGGAACGCGACCGTGTCGGCGACCATCGCGCAGTTCTCCTCGACCGAGGTGCGCAGGGCCCGCTCGACATGGCGTCGGTCGGACTTCGCGACGAGCGTGACGACCGGCGCCCGGCTGTCGAGCAGCGCGCGGACCTGCGGGTCGCTCGCCGCGGTGAGGCCCGCGCGCCGGGTGGCGCCGAACGCGACGAGCGCGGCGTGGCGCAGCTGCAACTCACCGGCCGCGGCGCGGGCGAAGAACTCGGTGTCCTTCGGCATCGCTCCCGGCCAGCCGCCCTCGATGAAGCCGACGCCGAGCGCGTCCAGGTGGGCGGCGACGGCGAACTTGTCGGTCACCGAGTAGCTGATCCCCTCGCGCTGCGCGCCGTCGCGGAGCGTCGTGTCGTAGACGTGGAAGGCGTCTCCGAGCGGGGTACCGGCGGGCTGGGTGCGCGACATGCGAGGGTCTCCTGGACTCCGGGCGGGGTGATCTGGGCAACAAAAAAGACCCCCCGCGGATGCGAGAGGTCTGCGTGTCGGCCTGGTGGTGCTAGCCGACACGCCTGTCAATAATGATCACGCTGAGGTGGGACACGCCCCGAGCATGGCACGAGGCCGCCGGCGATGTCACACGCTGTTCCCACATGGTGAGATGATTCGTGGCGGGGATGTGCTTGAGTGGCTGGTGTCACCGTCGACTCCGGAGGTAGCCCGTGTACCAGCTGACCGTCCTCTACAACCAGCCAGCAGACCCGGCTGCGTTCGACAAGTACTACGACGACGTGCACACCCCGCTCGCGACCAAGATCCCCGGGCTGCAGCGCCTCAGCGTGAGCCGCCCCGCTCCCGGCCCCGACGGCGCCACGCCCGCCTACCACCTGATCGCGGTGCTGGAGTTCGCCTCGGCCGCCGACTTCGGGGCGGGCATGGGCAGTGCCGAGGGTCAGGCCGCGGCTGCGGACGTGGCCAACTTCGGTCAGGCCGGCGCCATGATGCTGTCGGGTGAGGCGGGGGTGATCTAACCCCCCGCCCCTCACATTGCAGGAAAGCCACTTTCCCGCAACCTCGTTGCAGGAAAGTGGCTTTCCTGCAACGAGGATCCCCAAAACGCCACGGCGGCCCCTCCGCTCCCGCATCATCCCGATCGTGACCGCTCCAGCTTTTCGAGCATCCCGCCTGCGTGATGCGTTCCCGACCGGTGTCGCCGCAGTCCGCCAGCTGATCGCCCACGGGATACCGGAACGCACCGCCTACCACCGCTGTCTCGACGGCGGACCGTGGACCCGCCTACTCCCCGGCGTTGTGCTGTTGTCGACCGGACAGCCCACAGACGACCAGTTGGTCCATGCCGCGCTCCTGCTCGCCGGCCCCGAAGCCGTCCTGACCGGCGTGGAGGCGTGCCGCCGCTACGGACTGCGCCGAGGCCCGTCGCAGCCGCGGGACCGCCGAGTCGAGACCGGCGCGATCCACGTGCTCGTGCCCGACAAGCGGCAGGTCCGGTCCGTGGGATTCGTGCACGTCGAACGCACCAAACGGATCGTCGTTCCGCTGATCCGGGGTACGATCCCACTCGCACCGATCGCCAGGGCCTGCACCGACGGGGCCCGCCGCCTGATCTCGACGGGCGAGATCGCCGAGCTGTTCTCGGAAGCGGTCCAACGCCGGTTCTGCACGGTGGCGCAGCTGGCGAGCGATCTCGAGGCAGGCTCCCGGCGCGGTTCCGCGATGCCGCGGGCAGTCCTTCGTGAGGTGGCCGAGGGTGTCCGGTCGGCGGCAGAACTCGACGCCAAGCGGATCTGGCGCAAGACCGGACTTCCCGAACCGATCTGGAACGCGAAGATCTACGACGCGAACGGACGATTTCTGGGCATCGCCGACTGCTGGGTCGACGAGGTCGCCATGGCCTGGGAGACCGAGTCTGGCGAATGGCACATGAGCCCCGAGGACCACGACTACACCGTGGAACGAGCCGGAGACTTCGTCGCTGCTGGAGCCGTCTACATCGCGACCAAGCCGAAGCGGATGCGGACCGACGAGCTCGGAGTCATTGAGAAGTTGCGCGCGACGTATGCGCAGGCAGCGGCACGCCCACGCCCGCCGCTACGAGCCGAGCCCGCGGACTGACGTTGCAGGAAAGCCACTTTCCCGCAAGGAGATTGCGGCAAAGTGGCTTTCCTGCAACCGGGCGAACCCGCGGAGCTAGTGGCTCGGCGTCGTGGCGTGCGCACTCACCAGCGCAGCCAGCCGGTCACCGATCGACTGGGTGTGGCCCGTGGCCGAGTGGTCACGGGTGGCCAGGTCGAAGGCCACCGCGGCCTCGATGCGCCCCGCCGACGCCCGGTCGCCCAGGTGGTCGAGCAGCAGCGCCACCGACAGCACCGCGGCGGTGGGGTCGGCGATGCCCTGCCCGGCGATGTCGGGCGCGCTGCCGTGCACCGGCTCGAACATGCTCGGGTTCTTGCGGCTGACGTCGAGGTTGCCGCTGGCCGCGAGCCCGATGCCACCGGTGACGGCAGCCGCGAGGTCGGTGAGGATGTCGCCGAACAGGTTGTCGGTGACGATCACGTCGAAGCGGCCGGGGTCGGTGACCATGTGGATCGTGGTGGCGTCGATGTGCTGGTAGGCGACGCTGACCTCGGGGTGCTCCAGCGACACCTCCTCCACCAGCCGCGACCACAACCGGCCCGAGTAGGTGAGCACGTTGGTCTTGTGCACCAGCGTCAGGTGCTTGCGCGGGCGGCGCGACGCCCGCAGGAACGCGTCACGGACGACCCGCTCGACACCGAAGGCCGTGTTGATGCTGACCTCGGTGGCGATCTCGTGCGGGGTGTCCTTGCGCAGCAGCCCGCCGGTGCCCACGTAGGGCCCCTCGGTGCCTTCGCGCACGACCACCATGTCGATCTCCTGGTTGCCCGACAGCGGGCCGCGCACACCCGGGTAGAGCCGGGCGGGGCGCAGGTTCACGTGGTGGTCGAGCTCGAAACGCAGGCGCAGCAGCAGGCCGCGCTCCAGGATCCCGCTCGGCACGGACGGGTCGCCGACGGCACCCAACAGGATGGCGTCGTGCTGCTGCAGTTCCGTCAGCACCGACTCCGGCAGGAGCTCGCCGGTCGAGTGCCAACGCGCGGCGCCGAGGTCGTAGGTCGTGGTCTCCGCACCGGGCGAGACCTCGTTGAGGACCTTGAGTGCCTCGTCGATGACCTCCGGCCCGATGCCGTCGCCGGGAATGACCGCAAGGCGCATGCCTGATGTCCTCTCTCCACTTTGCGTCGTCGCACGTTACCGGCTGCGATGGCGCCGATCCCCCACCGACCACTCCATCGTGGTCATCCCAATGGGTGGAGCTGGGCACGGCGACGGGCACACCGATCCCTCGACCGGATGCGACACGCCCCCGGCTGGGCCATTGTGCTCCCACCGTTCGACGGCCAGTCATCCCACCCCTGCAATGCGGTAATGATCATGGCATCGGTGGACGCCGCCGGGTGCTGCGGGTCAGCGCGGTTGCGAGACGACGGCCACCGGCGCCGGCGTCGGCCCGATGACGACGGGTGGGCGGGCCGCGTCCGGGGACGTGAGCGGGCCCACCGGTGGTGCGGTGCCCAGCACCTCCGCACCCTCGGGGTGCCCCGGCCCCAGCACGACGGTGCGGGAGCCGCTGCCGTTCTGCCCGAGCACCACCAGCACCGACGACCGCGCCGCGCTCGTCACCGCCAGCGACGCTCCGCCCGATGCCGGCATGAGCACGACGTCGGGGTCGGCCGCGCCCAACTGCGGGGCGGCGGCGACGGTCGGGGCCAGCGGATCGGCGGCGACGAAACCGGTGGCGTCCACCATGCCGTCATCCACGCCCGGCGGGCCGTACTCGCCATGGACCACGACGCGCAACCGCAGCGGGGCCGACGCCGCGGCCGGGTCGATCCCCAGCGCCGCGATCCGCACCGGGAGCACCCAGGCGTTCGTGTCGAACACGTTGGTGTCGACCGACCCGTCGAAGCCGTTCACCGGTTCGATGTCGACCTCCTTCGGGGTCGGCATCGCGCGCAGGTCCGTGGTCCTGGCGACGAGGTCGTCGGTGTCGGGCAGCGAGACGAGCTCGGTGAGGAAGTCCGGTTTGCCGTCGCCGTCGGTGTCGAACTCGACGGCGGGCTGGGTCGTGGATCCGACGTTGTAGAGGTCGGCCCACGTCGTCACCGCCACGGCGAACAGTGCGCCACCGGGCGCCCCGGCGGCGCGCGCGGCGGCGATGGTGGAGGTGACCCCGATGTCACGCAGGTCCCCGCCCCGGCCGGTGGCGTTGGCGACACAGCCGGCCACCTCGGAGCGCGACTCGCAGATCGGCAGCTGGGGGCTGGTGGCCGCGAGCGCGAACACGCCCGCCCGGGACCGGTAGGCCTCCCGCCCGCTGCCCTGCTCGACGCCGGTGCCTGCGAGGGTCAGCAGCCCACCGGACAGGGTCGCCTTCAGCGCCGAGACCGGCTTCGGTGAGACGGACACGGGCACCCGCAGCGCGGCGGCCCGCTGCCCACTGGGCGTCAGCACGACGCGTCCGGAGGCATCGGCGAGGTACTCCCGGGCGCGGCCCTCCTGCACCAGTTCGAGTGTCGGGTCGGCCGTGCGCCGCAGCGCGGACGGGTCCGCGATCCGCAACGCGACGTCGACCAGCGCGTCCTGACCCGGCGCGACGACGACATTGGCGGGCGAAACCGAGATCTGCACTCCCGGTGTCGACGTCGCGGGCCGGTAGGCGACACCGAGCGACGCGGCAGCGGTGCCGGTGTTGGTGATGCGGATCCGCTGGTGGCGCTCCAGCGGCGCTCCCATCGGCACCTCGAGCGTGCCGAACGTGACGCTCACCCCACCCGGGTCGTCGGCGTTCGCGGCGAGCAGCGTGGTGGCGAGTGCGGCCCGCGCGTCGATCCGGCCGGACCCGACGCGCATCGGTCCGAGCACGGCGCCGGTGTGCTTCTCCCCCGAGTACACGTCGGCGGTGGCGGTGCCCATGATCGCGGCCTTGACCCTCGCAGGCGGCCAGTCGGGGTGCTCCTCCAGCACCAGCGCCGCGACCCCGGCAACGAACGGGCTGGCCATCGACGTGCCCGACTCGCTGACGCGGCCGCTGCCGGTGCCGGCGGCCACCGAGGTGATCGACTCCCCCGGTGCCGCGACGTCGGGCTTGACGGTGGGACCGCGCACGCCACGGGAGCTGAAGGTGCTGGGGGTGTCCTCGATGGCGGGGATCTGGATCTGCTGCGACTTGGCGAGTGCACCGGCGAGCCGCACCTGCAGCTGCCCACCGGCCAGTGCCGGCGCCACCGCGGCCGTTGCGGTCGCGGTCAGCTGGAAGACGGGGACCTTCTCGTCCCCCGCGATCCGGGTGGACCCGAAGTCGCGCTGCGCCGAGGGCAGCAGCACCCCGACGGCGCCCGCCGTGGCCGCGTTGTCCGCCCGCGCCTTGGAGCCGCATGCCCGTTCGGCGTCGACGTCGGACCACGCCAGCCAGACGATCCGGCCCCGCACCCGGTCGGCGTCGGTCGGGCTGTAGGCCTGGCAGCCCTCGGCGTTGGGCCCGCCGAGCTGCACCACCGGCGCGGTCAGGTCGAGGCTGTCGTAACCGGTGTAGTCCACGCTGTACTGGCCCACGAGCGGACCGACCGCCGCCGCGGGCGCCCTGACCTCGGCACCGTCGAGCAGCACACCCGCGTCGCGCACGCTGGCCACCGCGATGGCGTCCGGGCTGTTGCCGGGCGAGCCGCCGGCGTCGTAGAGGTCACCGCCGTTGCCTGCCGCCGCGACCACCAGCACGCCGTTCTCGGTGAGGACGCGGACGAAGTCGTTCACCGGATCGTCGACGGCGCTGAACGACGAGCCGAGCGACAGGTTCACGACGTCGAGCCGGTCGTCGAAGTCGCCGTCGCCGTTCGGGTCCAGCGCCCGGTCCAGACCCTGCGCGGTGAGCGCGGTCGAACCGGTGCAGCCGAAGATCTTGATCGCGTAGAGCAGCGCGCCGGGAGCGGCCCCGGGGCCGATCTTCATGGCGTTCAGGGTCGCCGGGGTGAGCGTCCGCGGGTCGCCCCGGAACGTGGCCCCGTCGGCGGTGACGCCGAGGCCTGCCGCCGTCCCCGCGACGTGGGAACCGTGGCCCTCGCAGTCGAGCGGGTTGTCGTCGGGGTTGGGGACGTTGCGCGACTGGTCGGGCGAGTCGGCGTCGTACGCGTCACCCGCGAGGTCGACCCCGCCGATCACCTTCGCCGTCGGGAAGGCCGCCTGCGCGGCATGGGCCGGGTCGACGGCCTGGTAGGCCGCCTTGGTGCCGGGCCCGCCGAAGTCGGCGTGCGTGTAGTCGATCCCGGTGTCGACTACGCCCACCCGCACGCCGGTGCCCAGCCGTCCGGTCTGCTGCCAGGCCTGCATCGCGCGGCCGAGCTGGTCGGCGCCGGCGTTGGACAGCGTGGCGGGTGTGATGCGACGGACCGATCGGACGCCGGGCTGTGCGGCCAGCTTCCGGGCCATGGCCGGGGTCGCGAGCACGGCGACGCCCGGCACGGCGTTGCTCGTGCGGAACAGCTCCCCGACGCTCTCGGCGCCGCGGAAACGGGCCAGCAACTCGTCGGTGGCACCGGTGATCGCCGTGCGTGCCGAGCGGGCGGCCGCCTGCGCGATGGCCGGGCCCTTCGCCCGGAGCCCCGAGAACTGCTGCAGCGCCGAGGGCCGGTCGAGCTCGACGAACACCGGGGTGGCGGGCCCGCGGGGCGGTGACGCGGCAAGTGCGGGTGAGGTGCTCGCCGCCAGCATCGCGGCTGTCAGCCCGACGGCCCCGAGCATCACGCGCAAGCTACTGGCGCGCACCGCTGCCGGCACCGTTCACCCCCCACTGCGCCGGTGGGGTCCGGCCGCACTCGGGGCAACCTAGGCGATCCTGGACGGGAGTCAGCGCGCCATGCGGGCGGGCAGCCGATCAGGTGAACGACGTCCACCCATCCGGCGTGGAGCGGTCCCGTTCATGATCACGCAAGTGCGTCCGCCGGAACCGGGCGCCGTTCCCGGCCGCGCCGTCGCCGCACGATCAGGACGGTCGCACCCACGATCAACACCCCCACGCCGATGCCGGTGACCAGCGCACCGGCCTGCCGGTAGGCGGCCCCGGCCGCGGCACCCACCGCGACCAGGCCGGCGCCCCAGACGAGCGCACCGGGCACCTGGACCGTGGTGAAGCGCCGGTAGCCCAGACCGCCGGCTCCGGCCAGCCGCGGCACCAGCGTGCGGGCGCCGACGAGCCACTGCGCCGCGGCCACCTCCCGGCACCCGGGCGGACGTCCCAGCACGGCCCGCGCGGCCCGCCCACGCCGACCACCGGCGGCCTGCAGGCGCGCCACGGCTGCCGCGGTGCCGCGGCCGTGGCGACCGACGAGGTAGGCGAGCTGGCCCCCGAGCAGTGCGCCGGCCGCGACCGCTGCCATGGCGGCGGGCAGCGGCAGCACGCCTGCCGTCGCGAGCGCCCCGGTGACGAGAGCCGCGCTGGCGCCGGGCAGCACCACACCGATCAGCAGGGCCGCCTCCGCGACGACGGCGAGCGCCGCCACCGCGAGGGCGAGCTCCAGCGGGAGCGCACCGAGGAACTCGATCACGCCGACCACCCTGCCAGCGGGCGGCGCCCGGAACCTCCGGGAGATCCCCGAGACCGACCCCGGAAATGATCAGTCGAAGGAGACCAGCCGCGTGGTCTTCGCCCCGACCGAGGCGCCGATGGGCTCGAGCACACCCGGGTCGACGGCACGATCCACGCGCAGCAGCATGATCGCGTCGGTGCCGTCGGCGGTCTGGCTGATCTGCGCGGCCTCGATGTTGACGGCCGCCTCACCGAGCAGCGAGCCGACCCGGCCCATCACGCCGGGCCGGTCGGCGTACTCGAGCAGCACGATGTCGCCCTCGGCGCGCAGGTCGAAGTTGCGCCCGTTGACCTCCACGAGCTTCTCCACCTGGCCCCGGCCGGTGAGCGTGCCCGACACCGTGACCGTCTCACCGTCGGGCATCGCGGCCCGCAACTGCACGACACTGCGGTAGTTGGGGCTCTCCGGAGCCGTGGTGACCTCGACGGTGACACCCCGCTCGGCGGCCAGCGACGGCACGTTGACGAACGTGACCTGGTCCTCCACGACCCGGGTGAACACCCCGCGCAGCGCGGCCAGTGGCAGCACCGACACGTCCTCAGAGGCCAGCTCACCGGCGACGTCGACCGTGACGGACGTGGGCAGGCGCCCGGCCAGGCCGTAGAGCACGACGCCGAGCTTCTGCACGAGCGGGAGCCACGGCTTGACCTCCTCGCCGACCGCGCCGCCCACCTGCACGTTGACGGCGTCGGGGACGAACTCGCCTGCCAGCGCGAGCTGCACCGACCGGGCGACGTCGGTGCCCGCGCGGTCCTGGGCCTCCTCGGTGGACGCACCCAGGTGCGGCGTGACGATGATCTGCGGCAGCTCGAACAGCGGGCTGGAGGTGGTGGGCTCGGTGACGTAGACGTCGATGCCGGCGCCACCGACATGGCCGCTGCGCACGGCCTCGGCCAGCGCGTCCTCGTCGATGAGCCCGCCGCGCGCGGCGTTGACGATGATCACGCCCGGCTTGGTGATGGCGAGCTGGTCCTTGCCGATGAGCCCGAGGGTCTCCGGCGTCTTGGGGAGGTGGATGGAGATCAGGTCGGCGCGCTCGAGCAGCTCGTCGAGCGACACGAGCTCGATGCCGAGCTGCGCGGCGCGGGCCGGGGCGATGTAGGGGTCGTACGCGATCAGCTCCACGCCGAAGGCGGCGAGGCGGTGCGCGACCAGCTGACCGATCTTGCCGAGGCCGACGATGCCGGCGACCTTGCCGTTGATCTCCACGCCGGTGAGCGCGCTGCGGGCCCACTTGCCCGCGCGCAGGCTCGCGTCGGCGGCCGGGATGTGGCGCGCGGCCGCGAGCAGCAGCGCGACGGCGTGCTCGGCGGCCGACACGATGTTGGAGGTGGGCGCGTTGACGACCATCACGCCGCGGGCCGTGGCGGCCGGCACGTCGACGTTGTCGAGCCCGACACCGGCCCGGGCGATCACCTTGAGCCGCGTGGACGCGGTGAGCACCTCGGCGTCGACCTGGGTGGACGAGCGCACGAGTAGCGCGTCGGCATGGGCGACGGCGGCCAGCAGCGCGGGCCGGTCGGTGCCGTCGACGTGGCGGATCTCGACGTCGTCGCCCAGCAGGGCGACCGCGGAGGGGGCCAGCTTCTCGGCGATCAGGACGACAGGGCGGGTGGCAGCGTTGCTCACGGCGGTTCCAGTACTCCTGAATCGAGGGGTGCTACGCCGCTGATCCTAGTTGTGCGCCTGCCGGCCCCGAATGGCAGGAAGGCCACCTTGCCGCAGGATTCCTGCGGCAAGGTGGCCTTCCTGCAACGCCTACCTGCAACGGAGCACCGGGAGCCGGCGGCTCAGGTGGCCTTGCTGCCCACCCAGCTCATGAGGCCGCGCAGCTTCTCGCCGACCTCCTCGATGGGGTGCTCGGCACCCTCCTTCTGCAGCCGCGTGAAGTTCGGGCGGCCTGCCTCGTCCTCGGCGACCCACTCGGCCGCGAAGCGACCGTCCTGGATCTCGGCGAGGATCCGCTTCATCTCCTCCTTGGTCTGCGCGTTGACGACGCGCGGACCGCGGGTGAGGTCGCCGTACTCGGCGGTGTCGGAGATGGAGAAGCGCTCGTTGGCGATGCCGCCCTCGTACATGAGGTCGACGATCAGCTTGAGCTCGTGGAGGCACTCGAAGTAGGCGATCTCCGGGGCGTAACCGGCCTCGGTCAGCACCTCGAAACCGGTCTGCACCAGCGCCGCGGCACCGCCGCAGAGCACGGCCTGCTCACCGAACAGGTCGGTCTCGGTCTCCTCCTTGAACGTGGTCTCGATGACGCCCGCGCGGGCGCCGCCGATGGCCGCGGCGTAGGAGAGCGCGAGCGCCTTCGCGTTGCCGGAAGCATCCTGCTCGACGGCGATCAGCGCCGGAACACCCTTGCCGTCGACGAACTGGCGGCGCACCAGGTGACCGGGGCCCTTCGGCGCCACCATCGCGACGTCGACGTCGGCAGGCGGCTTGATCAGGTCGTAGCGGATGTTGAAGCCGTGGCCGAAGAAGATGGCGTCGCCGGCCTTGAGGTTCGGCGCGATGTCGTCGGCGTAGATGAAGCGCTGCTTCGTGTCCGGCGCCAGGATCATGATCAGGTCGGCCCACGCCGACACCTCGGCGGGCGTCTGCACCGTCAGGCCCTCGTCGGTCGCCTTCTGGCGGCTCTTGGAGCCCTCGGGCAGCCCGATCCGGACGTCGACGCCCGAGTCGCGCAGCGACAGCGAGTGCGCGTGACCCTGGCTGCCGTACCCGATCACGGCGACCTTGCGGCCCTGGATGATCGACAGATCGGCATCGTCGTCGTAGTAGATGTTGACGCTCATGACGGGTGGTGGGTTCCTCTCAGATGGGCTTAACGGACTGCGGCGGCGGTGATCGACCGGGGACCGCGGCCGACGGCCACCATCCCGGACTGCACCATCTCGCGGATGCCGAAGGGTTCGAGGTTCTTCAACAGCGCAGACAGCTTCTCAGCCGTGCCGGTGGCCTCGATCGTCAGTGCCTCCGGCGTGACGTCGACGGCCTTGGCGCGGAAGAGGTTGACGATCTCCAGCACCTGGCTGCGGACGCCCGGGTCGGCACGCACCTTGACGAGCAGGAGCTCGCGCTGCACGGATGCGGCCGGCTCCAGCTCGACGATCTTGATGACGTTCACCAGCTTGTTGAGCTGCTTGGTGACCTGCTCCAGCGGGAGGTCGTCGACGGCCACGACGATCGTCATGCGGGAGACGTCGGGGTGCTCGGTGGGCCCGACGGCGAGGGACTCGATGTTGAACCCGCGCCGGGAGAACAGGCCCGAGACGCGGGCGAGCACGCCGGGCTTGTCCTCGACGAGCACCGACAGCGTGTGGCGCTCCATCATCGGTCCGTCTCCTCGTCCGTGCCGCCCAGCTCGTCCTTGCTACCGAGCGTCGCCTCGAGGACGGCGTCCAGGCTGGGCTCGTCGTCGTCGGTGACGAGCTCGTCACCGTCGAACAGCGGGCGGATGTTGCGCGCCGCCATGATCTCGCTGTTGCCCGTGCCGGCCGCGACCATGGGCCACACCTGCGCGTCGGCCCCGACCACGAAGTCGATCACCACCGGGCGGTCGTTGATCGCGAGCGCTTCCTTGATGACGCGGTCCACGTCGTCCTTGGACTCCGCGCGCAGCCCGATGCAACCCATGGCCTCGGCCAGCAGCTTGAAATCGGGGATGCGGTGCTTGTGGGTGCCGAGCTCGGTCTGGGAGTAGCGCTCCTTGTAGAACAGGGTCTGCCACTGCCGGACCATGCCCAGGTTGCCGTTGTTGATCACGGCGACCTTGATCGGGATGCCCTCGATCGCGCAGGTGGCGAGCTCCTGGTTGGTCATCTGGAAGCAGCCGTCACCGTCGATGGCCCAGACGATGGCCTCCGGGCGACCCATCTTGGCGCCCATCGCCGCCGGCACGGCGTAGCCCATGGTGCCGAGCCCACCGGAGTTGAGCCAGGTGCGCGGCTTCTCGTACTTGACGAACTGGGCGGCCCACATCTGGTGCTGCCCGACACCGGCGGTGTAGACGGCGTCCGGGCCGGTGAGCTGGCCGATCCGCTCGATCACGTACTCCGGTGAGAGCGAACCGTCGGCAGGCCACGTGTAGCCGAGCGGGTAGGTGCTGCGCAGCTGGTCGAGCTCGGCCCACCACGCCGTGAGGTCGGCGTGGCGGTGCTCGGCGCGCTCGGCCTGCACCGCGTCGATGAGCTCGGCGATGACCTCCTTGCAGTCACCGACGATCGGGACGTCGGCGCGGCGGTTCTTGGAGATCTCGGCAGGGTCGATGTCGGCGTGCACGATCGCGGCGTGCGGAGCGAAGCTCGACAGCTGGCCGGTGACGCGGTCGTCGAAACGGGCACCCAGGGCCACCAGCAGGTCGGCCTTCTGCATGGCCGCGACAGCCGTGACCGTGCCGTGCATCCCCGGCATGCCGACGTGCTGCGGGTGGCTGTCGGGGAACGCGCCACGCGCCATCAGCGTGGTGACCACCGGGATCCCGGTGAGCTCCGCGAGCGCGAGCAGCTCGGCGGAGGCCTCCGCCTTGAGCACACCGCCACCCACGTAGAGGACCGGCTTGTGCGCGGCGCTCATCAGTTTCGCGGCCTCGCGGATCTGCTTGCCGTGCGGCCGGGTCGTCGGCCGGTATCCGGGCAGCTTCATCTCCGCGGGCCACGTGAAGGTCGTCTGCTCCTGCAGGACGTCCTTCGGGATGTCCACCAGCACCGGGCCCGGACGACCCGTGCTCGCCAGGTGGAACGCCTCGGTGATCGCCCGAGGGATGTCCTTGGCGTCCGTCACCAGCATGTTGTGCTTGGTGATCGGGAGTGTGATGCCGGTGATGTCGGCTTCCTGGAACGCGTCGGTGCCGATCAGGGCCCTGGACTGCTGGCCGGTGATCGCGACGATGGGAACCGAGTCCATGTGCGCGTCGGCGATCGGGGTGACCAGGTTGGTGGCACCCGGACCCGATGTCGCCATGCAGACCCCGACGCGGCCGGTGGCCTGCGCGTACCCCGTGGCGGCATGTCCCGCACCCTGCTCGTGGCGGACCAGCACGTGGCGCACGCGGGTCGAGTCGAGCAGCGGGTCGTAGGCCGGGAGGATCGTGCCGCCCGGAATGCCGAAGACCACCTCGCAGCCCACTTCCTCGAGCGAGCGGACGAGCGACTGCGCGCCCGTCATCGGCACGGCGTCGAAGCGCGGTCCGGCCGTGGCCTGCTGCGGGCCGGGGGTGGTGGCCTGCTGCGAGCCGGGCCGGCTCGGCGGCGGAGCCGGTTTCGGGCCGGATCGGGGTGTTGCGGTGGTCATGGGGTTCTGCTCCGCTACTTCTTGAGGATCAGATTTCGGGTCCGCACATGAAAAAACCCCCGACCACCGGGAACCGGCGGAACGAGGGTGGCGCGTCGACGACCGAGTGCTCGCTCAGGCGTGGACGCGCCTGGTAAGTACGAGGACCTGGATCGTGGACATGAGTGCGACGCTAGCCGCCACCGCGCCGGGGCGTCAACTCACTGGGACCGTGGTACCAGATCGTGGGACGTCCGTCGGGGGCATCCGGGCCGGTCGCCGCCCCGATGTCACGCTGCGCCACGGCGGCGCCGCGCGTCGGACGACACGCCCACTCCGTGCTTAACGCCTGGTACATCGGGGCGTCGGGGCCGGGCAGGGGTCTGTGGCGGCGGTCGTCGTGCCTGGTGTCGGGGTGTTCGGGGGTGTGGTGCTCGCCACGCGGTTGTTGGATGCGGCGGGCACTCGTGTTGCAGGAAAGCCACTTTGCTGCAACGTCGTTGCGGGAAAGTGGCTTTCCTGCAAGGTCGGGGCGGGCCGGGGAATTGCGCAGGTGCGACGATGAGCAGGTGAGCTCCACCGAACCGGAACCCGCCCCCGCCGAGGCGCCCGCGCCCAGCCAGCAGGTCGTCTTCCGCATCTCCCCGCTCGTGATACTCGTGGCGCTCGCGTTCGCGTTCTGCATGATCCCGATCGGCACCACGCTGCCGTTCGGCTGGCTGCTGTTCCTCGTCCCCCTCGCCATGATCGTCTGGACGGTCCGCGTGCGCACCACCGTCGACACCGAGTCGCTCACCGTGCGCCGGATCGCCGGCACGCGGCGCGTACCGTGGGTCGAGATCAGCTCGCTGCGCCTGGGGCCGGGCAAACAGCCCAGCCGCTCCCGGATCAGCGCCGTGCTGAGCGACGGTGCCGAGCTACCGCTCCCCGCCGTCCACGTCCGCGACATCCCCCGGCTTGCCGCCGCGAGCGGTGGCAGGCTGCCCTACCCGGCTGGAGAGTGAGCCCGGTGCCGGCTCTGCGTTCTCGCGTCACCACCCATGGCCGCAATGCGGCCGGAGCGCGTTCCCTGTGGCGCGCCACCGGCATGACCGACGACGACTTCGGCAAGCCGATCGTCGCGATCGCCAACTCCTACACCCAGTTCGTGCCCGGCCACGTCCACCTCAAGGACATGGGCGACATCGTCGCCGAGGCCATCCGCGAGGCCGGTGGGGTGGCCAAGGAGTTCCACACCATCGCCGTGGACGACGGCATCGCCATGGGTCACGGCGGGATGCTCTACTCGCTCCCGTCGCGCGAGGTGATCGCCGACGCCGTCGAGTACATGGTCAACGGGCACGCGGCCGACGCGCTGGTGTGCATCTCCAACTGCGACAAGATCACGCCGGGCATGCTCAACGCCGCCATGCGGCTCAACATCCCCACGGTCTTCGTCTCGGGCGGGCCGATGGAGGCCGGCAAGGCCGTGGTCGTCGGCGGTGTGGCACAGGCCCCCACCGACCTGATCACGGCGATCTCGGCGTCGGCGTCCTCGGAGGTCGACGAGGAGGGGCTCGCCGAGGTCGAGCGCTCCGCATGCCCCACCTGCGGCTCCTGCTCGGGCATGTTCACGGCCAACTCGATGAACTGCCTCACCGAGGCGCTCGGGCTCGCGCTGCCGGGCAACGGCTCCACGCTGGCCACCCACGCCTCGCGCCGCGAGCTGTTCGTCAACGCCGGGCGCACCGTGATGGACCTCGCCACGCGCTGGTACCGCGACGACGACGCGTCCGCGCTGCCGCGCAACATCGCCACGCGCGCCGCGTTCGAGAACGCGATGGCGCTCGACGTCGCGATGGGCGGCTCCACCAACACCGTGCTGCACATCCTCGCTGCCGCGCAGGAGGGCGAGATCGACTTCGACCTCGCCGCGATCGACGCCGTGTCGCGCCGGGTGCCGTGCCTGTCGAAGGTGGCCCCCAACTCGGACTACCACATGGAGGACGTGCACCGGGCCGGCGGCATCCCCGCCATCCTGGGTGAGCTGTGGCGGGCGGGGCTGCTCAGCACCGACGTCCACACCGTGCACTCCCCCTCGATCGAGCAGTGGCTCGGCGAGTGGGACATCCGCGCCGCGTCCCCGTCGGCGAGGGCGGTCGAGCTGTTCCACGCCGCGCCCGGCGGGGTGCGCACCACGCAGGCGTTCTCCACGGAGAACCGCTGGTCCTCGCTCGACACCGACGCCGCGGGCGGCTGCATCCGCGACAAGGAGCACGCCTACACCGTCGAGGGCGGGCTCGCGGTCCTGCGCGGCAACATCGCCCCCGACGGTGCGGTGATCAAGTCGGCTGGCATCCCCGAGGAGCTGTGGCACTTCGAGGGCCCCGCGCGGGTCGTCGAGAGCCAGGAGGCGGCCGTCGAGGCGATCCTGTCGAAGCAGGTGCAGCCCGGCGACGTGCTCGTGATCCGCTACGAGGGCCCGTCCGGCGGGCCGGGGATGCAGGAGATGCTGCACCCGACGGCGTTCATGAAGGGCACCGGTCTCGGCAAGGTCTGCGCGCTGATCACCGACGGCCGGTTCTCCGGCGGCTCCAGCGGCATCTCGGTGGGCCACATCTCGCCGGAGGCCGCAGCCGGCGGCGTGATCGGGCTGATCGAGGACGGCGACCCCATCGTGCTCGACGTCCACCAGCGCACCATCGCGCTGCAGGTCGACGACGCCGTGCTGGCCGAGCGCCGGGCCAAGATGGACGCGTCGGAGCACCCGTGGCAGCCGGTCGGCCGCGACCGCCCGGTGAGCAAGGCGCTGCGGGCCTACGCGGCGCTGGCGACGAGCGCCCACACCGGAGCGGTGCGGCGCATCCCGTAACCGCGCCCCGGGTGCGCTGGGGTCGTGGCCGCTGTCCGCCGTTGCAGGAAAGCCACTTTCCCGCAACGTCGTTGCGGGAAAGTGGCTTTCCTGCCATCGCCGCGCCAGCCCCGCGCGGGTCGTCCTTCCTGAGGTGACGTCCGGGCGCCTGCTTGTCCAGCGGGGTGACATCGCTGACGTTGAACGTCAGCGATGTCACCCCGCTGGAAGATCGGCGAGCCCCACCCCCAGCCGCCCGAGCGCCCCGGCGGCATGGGCGATCATCTCCGCCACCCGCCCCGGGCCGAGGTGGTCGGCCGCGAACCCCAGGTACTGGACGTGGACGTGCACGTCCGCCCACGCCGCCTCCACCGCCTGCAGACCCGACGCACCACCGGTGAGCTGCGCGAAGAGCTCCGTGTAGGTCGCCGGTGCGGGCGCGCCCTGGGCCCGCAGCACGGCGAGGTCCAGCCCGGGCGCCGCGACGCGCGCGTTGCCCCAGTCGATCAGCACCCCCGAGTCGGCGTCGCCCAGGATGTTGCCGCGGTGCGGGTCGCCGTGCACGAGCGTGCGCGCCAGCAGCGCCAGTGCCGCGACGATCCGCGGGTCGGCGCGCCAGGCCCGCAGTGCCCGCGCGGCATCGGTGAAGGCCGGGTCCGGCGACCGCGCGGCACCACCCTCGACCGCCACCAGCGTCCGGTCGCACAGCCCCGCCCACCACGCCGCGTCCACCACCGGCAACCCGCGGGGGCGCCTGCCCAGCCAGTGCGCATGCACGCGGGCCAGCGTCTGCCACACGGCATCCGGGACGGCGAGGCAATTGGCCAGCGCGGGAGCGTCGACGAACGGCAGCACCAGCCAGTCCGTGCCGATCGCGAGCGGCCGCGGCCCGTCGAGCTCGCGCACCACCGCGATCGCGCGCATCGCCGCGACCTCCACGGCGGTGGCCCGCTTGAGCACCACCGAACGCGCCTCGCCCGCGACGTCCAGTTCCAACCGCTCGACACCCGCTGACCCGTAGCCGCCCTCGAGCGGGCGCCGATCCAGCAGCGTGACGGCACCGCCGAGCGCGCGGCGGACCGCCGGGAGCCAGGCGGCGTCGGGCAGCGCTGACGGTCTCAGGGGGTCACCGGTGGAACGTGAAGAAGACGACCAGGCTGGCGGCGACCCCGATGATCAGCGCCAACACGCCCCACGGCGCCGGCCTGCGGTGCCAGGTGCGCCCGTTGTCCAGCGCGATCCGGCCCGGACCGGTGAAGATGATCGCGGCGGCGGCGAGGCCGAGCGCCACGTTGTACTCGACGCCGTTGATCGCGGCCCCCGGTCCGACGAACCAGCCGGCGCCGACATTGACGATCACCGTGGGGATCATGACGGCGAGCAGCCCCGTGGCGGCCAGCGGCGTGAGCACGCCGAGCACCACGAACGCCCCGCCGATCAGCTCGGTGAGGCCCGTGACCCACGAGAGCGTCACCGACTGGTTGAAGCCGCTGCTGTCCAGCGCGCGGGCGAAGCCGTCGATGCCGATGCCGCCCCACAGCCCGAACACCTTCTGCGCACCGTGCCCGAAGAACACGGCGCCGATACCGAAGCGCAGCAGCAGCAGGCCGAGGTCGGTGCCGGGATTCCACGTCAGCGGGCGGCGCGTCGGGCGGGTCGGGCTCGGCGAGTCGCCGAATCCGGAGCCGGAGCTCCCAGGGATGATCGACGTCGGCTGCTCGCTCATGACCCCGGACACTAGCCCGGCGACGGCGTACGCGCGTGGGACACGACGTCGCGCGACCCGTTCTGCACCACATTCGGGGGTGTCCCCCCGAAACGGCGGTGGGGCCGTCCGGAACGCGGTACTCACCGGGCACTCACCGGGCGCCACCTAGGCTCGGGGCGTGGCAGTGCACGGACGGTTTCGGCGAGGGGTCGCCGCTGTGCTGCTCGGGCTGCTGCTCACCAGTTGCGCGACGTTCCCGGATCAGGGTCCGCGCGACTGGAAGGAGAAGCTCGAAGGTGCCGGCGAGCTCGGCGGCCCGCCGGTGATCCCCGACCCCGACGCCGCCGTCCCGCCCCCGCCCGGTCCGGCGGGCCAGAGCGCGACGCCCCCGGCCGTCGGCGGGTGCACCGACACCGACCCGCAGGTCATCGCGACCTGCCTGGAACCCGTCGGGGCCATCGCGGTGCTGCC
This sequence comes from Pseudonocardia sp. GCM10023141, assembly GCF_042653605.1. Classification (NCBI taxonomy): domain Bacteria; kingdom Bacillati; phylum Actinomycetota; class Actinomycetes; order Pseudonocardiales; family Pseudonocardiaceae; genus Pseudonocardia; species Pseudonocardia sp. GCM10023141. The sequence continues at coordinate 49,101 of NZ_JBHSIR010000037.1, read as the reverse complement.
CGACGCGCGTTCGGCGCTCGTGGGCGAGCGGGCCACCGGCCGCATCCTGAAGGTCCAGAAGGACACCGACCCGCAGCTCGTCGCGTCGGTGCCGGTCGACACCGCGGGCGGCGGCGGGCTGACCGGGCTGGTGCTCTCCCCCGCCTACTCCGAGGATCACCTCCTCTACGCCTACATCACCACGGCCACCGACAACCGGGTGGTGCGCATCGCCACCGGTGAGCCGGCCAAGCCGGTGCTCGTCGGCATCCCCCGCGGCGCCACGCACAACGGCGGCGCGCTGGGCGTCGACGTCGACGGTTCGCTGCTGGTGGCCACCGGCGACGCGGGCGGCAACGCGGCCGACCCGGCGACGCTGGCCGGCAAGCTGCTGCGCATCGACACGCTCGGCCACCCCGCCACCGGCAACCCGACGGCAGGCTCACCCGTGCTCAGCTCCGGGTTGCACGCCCCGGGCGGCATCTGCACCGACCCCGTCAGCACGCTGACCTGGATCACCGATCGCACCGACACGCAGGACGTGCTGCACCGCGTGGTCCCCGGCCCCCTCCCGGCACCGGCCTGGACGTGGCCGGACCGTCCCGGTGTGGCGGGCTGCATGGCCCAGCCGGGCGTCGTCGCGATCGCCGAGACGGGAGCGGCGGCGCTGTTCGTGCTGCGACCCGGCGAGAACGGCACGTTCACCGGCGAACCGCAGACGCTGCTCGCCAACACCTACGGCCGCCTCAACGCCGCCGCGCTCGCCCCGGACGGCCTGCTGTGGCTGGGTACGGTGAACAAGGCGGGCGGCAAGCCGGTGCCCAGCGACGACCGGGTGGTGCGAGTGCAGCCGCCGTCCGGTGGCGGGGCGAGCAAGGCCTGACGGGCCCACGCCCCCGCGCAACGGGCGAGGGTTACGCCCCGCAGCGCTGCACGATCAGCTCGCGGACCCGCTTGGCGTCGGCCTTGCCGCCGGTGGCCTTCATGACCGCGCCGACGATGGCGCCGGCGGCCTGGACCTTGCCCCCGCGGATCTTCTCCGCGACGTCGGGCTGGGCCGCGAGTGCGGCGTCGACGGCGGCGATCAGCTCACCCTCGTCGGACACCACCGCGAGACCACGGGCCGCGACGACCTCGTCGGGCTCGCCCTCGCCGGCGAGCACGCCATCGACGGCCTGGCGGGCCAGCTTGTTGTTGAGCTCGCCCGAGGCCACGAGCGCGATCACGCGCGCCAGCTGCACCGGCGTGATCGCCAGCTCCTCGAGCGGGACGCCCTGGGTGTTGGCCTGCTGCGTCAGGTACGCCACCCACCACGACCGCGCGTCGTCAGCAGGCGCGCCCGCGGCGACCGTGGCCTCGATGAGGTCGAGCGCCCCGGCGTTGACGAGGTCGCGCAGCTCCTCGTCCGAGAGCGACCAGTCCGACTGCAGCCGGGCCCGGCGCTCCCACGGCAGCTCGGGGAGCGTGCCGCGCAGCTCCTGCACCCACTCCTGCGACGGCGCGATCGGGACCAGGTCGGGCTCCGGGAAGTACCGGTAGTCCTCCGAGGTCTCCTTGATCCGCCCGGACCGGGTGCTGGCCGTGTCCTCCTGGAAGTGGCGCGTCTCCTGGACGACCTTCTCACCGGCGTCGAGCACGCCTGCGTGGCGCGACATCTCGTACCGGACGGCCCGCTCCACCGAGCGCAGCGAGTTGACGTTCTTCGTCTCGCTGCGCGTACCGAGGATCCCGGAGTCGCGCGGCGAGAGCGACAGGTTGACGTCGCAGCGCATCGATCCCTGGTCCATCCGGACGTCGGAGACACCGAGCGCCTTGATCAGGTCGCGCAGCGCCGTGACGTACGCGCGCGCCACCTCCGGCGCCCGCTCCCGCGTGCCCGGGATCATCTTCGTGACGATCTCGATCAGCGGGACGCCCGCGCGGTTGTAGTCGAGCAGCGAGTACTCGGCACCGTGGATGCGACCGGTGGCACCGCCGACGTGCAGCGACTTGCCGGTGTCCTCCTCCATGTGCGCGCGCTCGATCTCGACGCGGAACACCGAGCCGTCGTCGAGCTGCACGTCGAGCCAGCCGTTGACGGCGATCGGCTCGTCGTACTGCGACGTCTGGAAGTTCTTCGGCATGTCCGGGTAGAAGTAGTTCTTCCGCGCGAACCGGCCCCACGGCGCGATCGAGCAGTTGAGCGCGAGCCCGATCCGCATGGCCGACTCGACGGCGGTGCGGTTGACCACCGGCAGCGAACCGGGCAGCCCGAGGCAGGTGGGGCAGACCTGGGTGTTGGGCTCGGCGCCGAACTCCGTGGGGCAGCCGCAGAACATCTTGGTCTGCGTGTTGAGCTCGACGTGCACCTCGAGCCCGAGCATCGGGTCGAAGCGCTCGACGACGTCGTCGAAGTCGACCAGTGTCGGAGTACTCATGCGGTCACCTCCGGGACGCGGTGGATCAGCGGGCCGTCCTGTGCGGCGTTGCGGGCGGCCTCGAAGGCCGCCCCGACGCGGTACATCGCGGCCTCGCCCAGCGCGGGCGCCATGATCTGCAGCCCGACCGGCAGGCCGTCGTCGGCGAGCCCGGACGGCACCGACATCGCGGCGGTGCCCGCGAGGTTGGTGGGGATCGTGGCGAGGTCGTTGAGGTACATGGCGAGCGGGTCGTCGACCTTGTCGCCGATCGGGAACGCCGTGGTGGGCGTGGTGGGCGACACCAGCACGTCGGCCTTGGTGAACGCCGCGGCGAAGTCGCGGCTGATCAGCGTGCGCACCTTCTGGGCCTGGCCGTAGTAGGCGTCGTAGTAACCCGACGACAGCGCGTACGTGCCGAGGATGATGCGCCGCTTGACCTCGGGACCGAAGCCGACCTCGCGGGTGGCCGCCATGACCTCCTCCGCCGAAGCCCCCTTGTCGACGCGCAGGCCGTAGCGCATGGCGTCGAAGCGGGCCAGGTTGGACGAGACCTCGCTGGGCAGGATCAGGTAGTAGGCGGCCAGCCCGTACTCGAAGTGCGGGCAGCTGACCTCGACGAGCTCCGCGCCCAGCTTCTCCAGCCGGGCCAGCGCGTCCTCGTAGGAGGCCCGGACACCGGCCTGGTAGCCCTCGCCGCCGAGCTCCTTCACGACCCCGACGCGCACCCCGGACAGGTCACCGGTGGCGCCGAGCCGCGCGGCCTCGACGACACCGGGCACCGGTGAGTCGATCGAGGTGGAGTCGAGCGGGTCGTGCCCGGCGATGACCTCGTGCAGCAGCGCGGCGTCGAGCACCGTGCGCGCGCAGGGCCCGCCCTGGTCGAGCGACGACGCGCAGGCGATGAGCCCGTAGCGGGAGACACCGCCGTAGGTGGGCTTGACGCCGACGGTGCCGGTGAACGCTGCGGGCTGGCGGATGGAGCCGCCCGTGTCGGTGCCGATCGAGAGCGGCGCCTCGTAGGCGGCCAGCGCGGCAGCCGAGCCGCCACCCGAACCGCCGGGGACGCGCCCGAGGTCCCACGGGTTGTGGGTGACGCCGTACGCGGAGTGCTCGGTGGAGGAGCCCATCGCGAACTCGTCCATGTTGGTCTTGCCCAGGATCGTGATGCCCGCCGCGCGCAGCCGCGCGGTGACCGTGGCGTCGTAGGGCGGGCGCCAGCCCTCCAGGATCCGCGAGCCGGCCGTGGTGGGCATGTCGGACGTGGTGAACACGTCCTTGAGCGCGAGCGGCACCCCGGCCAGCGGCGACGCGGGCGCGGTGCCGGCATCGAGGGACGCGTCGACGAGCGCGGCCGACTCGAGCGCCGCCTCGCCCGCGACGTGCAGGAACGCGTGCACCGAGCCGTCGACGGCCGCGATGCGGTCGAGGTGGGCCTGTGCGACCTCGACGGCCGAGACGTCGCGGCTGTGGATCTTCGTGGCCAGCTCGGCGGCGGTCAGCCTGGTCAGGTCGGCGCTCACGCCTCCTCCCCCAGGATCTGCGGCACGCGGAAACGGCCGTCCTCGGAGGCGGGGGCACCGGAGAGCGCCTGCTCCTGGGTGAGTCCCGGGCGCAGCTCGTCGGGCCGGAAGACGTTCTGCAGCGGCACGGCGTGGGAGGTGGGTGGGATGTCGTCGGCGGCGACCTCACCGACGCGTGCGACGGAGCCGAGGATCACGTCGAGCTGGCCGGCGAACATGTCCAGCTCCGCGTCGGTGACGGCGAGCCTGGCCAGCCGGGCGAGGTGGGCCACCTCGTCCCTACTGATACCCGAAACCGCGGGATCGGCGGACATGTCCCTCCATGGCGTGTGACGATGCTCGGATGCGGGGCGACAGGATGGCAACGGCGGGGCGGCAACGCAGCGCTGCACCGGCGCATCCGTCGAAGGGTTGAGTCTAGTGGCGGCGTGCCGAGGGATATCCGGAGGGCAGGGCGCGCTCCCTGTGTGCCAGCTGTGCGCTTCGCCCGAAGTTGCACCGATCGGGCCGCCGCCTGTCACAATCCTCCGTCGAGTGCCGCGTCGGCCTGCCCGAGCGGCACCGGCTTCGCCGCGCGGTGGGTCTGTCGGGTGAGAGGGCGTGTGGCGTGTCGTTCCTGCTCCGTGTCGTGCTACCGGATCAGCCGGGGAGTCTCGGAGCCGTGGCGACGGCTCTCGGCAACGCCGGGGCCGACATCCTCGGCGTCGACGTGGTCGAGCGGCTCCACGGCAACGCCATCGACGACCTCGCCGTCGAGCTGCCGTCCGGGCGCCCGCCCGACGTCCTGATCACGGCCGCGGAGTCGGTTCCGGGGGTCACCGTGGAGTCCGTGCGCCCGCACTCCGGACGGCTGGACACCCATCGTGAGCTGGAGCTGATCGAGGAGATCACCGGCGATCCGGGCAACGGCCTGATGCTGCTCGCCGCCGGTGTGCCCCGGATCTTCCGGGCCGGCTGGGCGCTGATCGCGGTGCGCGACGGCGACCGGTCCTACCGCACCGCGGAGAGCGCCGCCGCGCCCGAGACCCGCGCCGGGGACCTGCCGTGGCTGCCGCTCAAGCGGGCCATCGTCATCGATCCCGAGCTGCACTGGGTGCCCGAGCCGTGGCTCGCGCTCGACACCGAGCTCGCGGCGGCACCGTTCGGCGCCGCCGCGCAGGCGCTGGTGGTCGGGCGGCCCGGCGGGCCCGCGTTCCGGCCGTCGGAGCTGGCGCGGCTCACACACCTCGCGGGGATCATCACGACGGTGCTGGGCGGTGCGTGATAGACCGGTTGTGACATGACCACCGAACCGAACGGGCTGGAACGGCCGTGGGCACGCGTGCCCAGCTGGGTCGGGGCCGCACTGCGGCCGGAGCTGGCCGGTTCGACCGGGGACATCATCGCCGCGGTCCGCACGGAGGTCTCCGACTTCGCGCGCCCGATGACGGGCCGGTTCGGCACCCGCATCACCGAGGGCGTCGCGGTGGCGCTCGCCCAGTTCCTCGACCTGCTCGGTTGCGACGTGCCGCTCGTCGACCTGCAGGTGTACCGCGCGCTGGGCCAGCTGGAGTACCGCGAGGGCCGCACGCTGGCCGCGCTGACGTCGGCCTACCAGGTGGGCAGCCGCACGCTGTGGCGCCATCTCGGGGCCAGCGCGACGGCCCGCCAGCTGCCGCCGGAGGTGATCTTCCGGCTCGCCGAGGCGCTGTTCACCTATATCGAGGAGCTCTCGGCAGCGTCCGTCGCCGGCTGGACGTCGGAGGAGTCCAGCCAGACCGGCTCTGCGCAGACCCGCCGCCACGCCGTGGTGGTGCTGCTGGCCCGGCGCCCACCCGCGCCTGCCGCCGAGGTGGAGAGCGCCGCCGCGGCAGCGGGCTGGAAGGTGCCGCCGCGGCTGGCGGCGCTGGCCGTCGAGGACGCGGTGGCGGTGGCCAACCGGTTGCCGGGCGCCATCGGCGCCGACCTCGACCCGGTGGGCGTCGTCCTCGTCACGATGCCCGACATCGGCGGCTGGATCGACCGGGTGCGCACCGCGCTGCGGGGACAGCCGGCCGTGCTGGGTCCGACGGTCGCACCCGCCGCCGTGCCGCGGTCGATCGCGCGGGCGCAGGCGGCCTGGCCGCTGCACCGGGCCGGACAGTTGCAGCCCGGTACCCGCGATCCGCTGGCCCGCAGCGACGAACACCTGCTGGCGCTGCTGCTCGCCGCCGAACCGGAGCTGACCACCGAGCTCTGCGCGCGGGCGCTCGCGCCCCTGCGGGCGATGCCGGAGGGCGCCGCCGCGCGGGCCGAGGAGACGTTGCGGGCATGGCTCGACGCCCACGGTGACATCACGGCCACCGCTGCCGCACTCCACGTCCACCCGCAGACGGTGCGCTACCGATTGGCGGGTCTGCGTGAGACGTTCGGTCCAGCGCTCGATGAGCCGACCTCCCGGCTCGAGCTGACCGTCGCCCTCCGCACGGCCTCCGATCCGGGCCGACAGGCAGGGTTGGGACCGCTCGACGACGCGAACTTCCCGCTCGACGGAAAATGACGGACCGGAAGCAACCTTTTTCAACCGTTCATCCGTTGATGGCGTCGAGGGCTCCAGTCACCGCACATACCCGGACGACTCCTACTGGGTGTGGTCGCGCCACGGCTACGTTCCCCTGGCCGGTCGACCCCCACGGAGGTGACCGGTGCACCTGGTTCGGTTCCGGGATCCTGCCCGCCGACGCTCCCCACAGGTGCCCCACAGCCACTGGGCAGGAGTCCGCGGTCGCCCCCACGGCCACGGCCACCGGTGTGAGGAACTTCCATGTCCAGGCACGCCCTCCCCGAATCGGCGACCCCGGCCGACGAACCTCCCGCGAGTTCCCGGCACCGAGCCGCTGACCCCGCGCCCGCTACCTCCACCCTCGAGTCGGCCGGATCGTTCCCCAGCATCCCGGCCAGCAGCCTCCCGGCTCCGCGCCGCGCCCCCGACGACGCCATCCCCGCGTTCGACCCGTTCGGCAGCTTCGACGACTTCGCCAAGTCCCACGGTTACGACAGCTTCGACGGTTTCGCCAGGTCACACGGGCTCGAGGACGTCGCCCCCGCCGCGGTCGCACCCGCCGCGGTCGCACCCGCCGCGGTCGCACCCACTGCGGTCGCACCCGCTGCCGGCTTCGACCTCGCACCGACCGATGTCGAGACCACGGCCGTCGACCTTCCCGTCATCGCGGCACTGCCCCTTGAAGCTCCGAGCGTCGAGACCCCGATCCTCCACGAGACCGAGGACACCGAGGACGCGGCGCCGACGCGGCGCAGCACCCGACACCGCACGCCGCCCCCGAACGGGCCGCGGACCGGTCACCGGATGCCTTCTGGGCCCGGCCGCAAGCGCAAGCGCACCATCGCCGTATTGGTCGTGGCGGCCGCCATCACCGTCGGGCTCCCGTCGGCCGGTGTGGCCGCGGTGGACCAGTGCAACTGGATGCGTGCGGCGCACCAGCTGGTGCTGGCGCTCAACAGCGGAGACGACAGCAAGCAGGCCACCCAGCTGCGCAAGGCGCTGGACCGGGCCGGTGTCGGCGACGAGCTGCCCGCCGAGTGCGCCGCCACCGGCGCCGGCGCGACGGTTCCGGTCGTCGACGCACCCGCGACCGACACCCCTGCCACCAGCGGGCACGGCAACGGCAACGGGCACGGCGGGAACACCGCGACCCCGACCCCCGCGCCCGTCCCGACGACGTCGCCCAAGCCCGCGCCGGCACCCGTTCCCGTGGCACCGAAGCCGCCTGCAGCGGCCGCTGCCGCGGGCACCGGTACCGGCACGTCGGCCGCCGACAAGTTCGGCTGGGGCACGCCGGTCAAGTCCGACGACTTCACCGCGGGCCTGGGCGGCTGGGGCCTCTACGACGGCGCCGGGCACGGCGGCAACGGTCGTCGCACCCCGAGCGCCGCGAGCGTCCTGGGTGGTGTCCTCACCATCGCGGGCGACGCCGCCGGCAACACGGAGGGCATGGCCTGGGGCAAGGGCCAGAAGTACGGCCGCTGGGAGGGGCGGGTCAAGGCGCCGGTCGGCGCGAAGGACTACAACGCGCTCCTGCTGCTGTGGCCCGACGCCGAGAACTGGCCGGTGGGCGGCGAGGTCGACTTCATGGAGATGAGCGACCACAGCCGGCAGAGCACCAACATGTTCCTGCACTACGGCAGCAGCAACTCCCAGCTCAGCGGCACTGTCAACATCGACGCCACCCAGTGGCACAACTGGGCCGTGGAGTGGACGCCCGACCACATCGCGACGTTCGTCGACGGCAAGGAGTGGTTCCGCACCACCGACAAGTCCGCGCTGCCGCCGGGCCCGATGCACCTGTGCATCCAGCTCGACTACTTCCCCGGCAGCGGGGGCGGCGGCAACAACCAGATGCAGGTCGACTGGATCAAGCAGTACGCGCTCTGAGCGCACCCCACGATCGGGGGCCCGCAACCACCATCGACGGGTGGGTGCGGGCCCCTTCTGGTTCCGGGCCGACCCCGCCGCGTTGCAGGAAAGCCACTTTCCTGCAACGACGTTGCGGGAAAGTGGCTTTCCTGCAATCTGACGTCCGGGCGCCGGGCGCTCTGGTAGACACCTGCTCGTGCGGTGGATCGTTCTTGCGGACGGCGTGTTCGCGCGCCGCCACGTCGAGCTGGACCTGACGCTCGGGCTCGTGGTCGGTTCCGAGCGCTGCCTGGTGATCGACACCGGCACGGACGAGGTGCACGGTGCCGTGTTCGCCGCCGCCGTCCGCGCGATCACGCCGCTGCCGTGGACGGTGGTGATCACGCACGCGCACTGGGACCACTTCCTGGGTACCGGCGCGTTCCTGCCTGCTCCGGTGTACGCGCATCCCCGCTGCGGCGAGGTCATCACGGCCGACGGCGCGGCGCAGGTCACCGAGTGGGCGCAGCGCTACCGCGCCGAGGGGAAGCCGGAGCTCGCCGGGCGGCTCGAAGGCGCCAGGCGGCTGCTGCCGGATCGGGCCGTCGACCCCACCGTGGCGCTCGACCTGGGCGGCCGGACCGTGACGCTCATCCACGCCGACCGCGGCCACACCGACCACGACGTGCTGGTCCACGTGCCGGACGCCGCGGTGGTGTTCGCGGGCGACACCGTCGAGCAGGGCGCATCACCTTCGGTGGGCCCCGACTCGGCGCTCGCAGCCTGGCCCGCCTTGCTGGATGCGGTGCTGGACCTGGCTCCCGGCGTCGTGGTGCCCGGTCACGGGGAGCCCGTCGACGTCGCGTTCGTGCGGACCCAGCGCGCCGAGCTCGCCACCGTGGCCGCGCTGGCCGCCGACGTGGGACGCGGGGTGCTGACCGTCGAGCAGGCGATCGCCCGGTCGCCGTGGCCGGCGGAGGCGACCGGGCAGGCGATCCACGCGACTGCGTCCTGACGACTGTGGAGCGTCACGTCGGGAGGGCATCCGGCGGCATCGACGGGCGTGCCGAAACGGCCCGGGCGATCTTGCCCCGGGCCGTTTCGATCCTGCAGAAATTCTGGTAATGCACCTGCCCCGAGGGTCAGGACGCCAGGCGCACCGGCTGGGCCGACTGCAGCGGGCGGCGCGAGCGCTTGATCGGGATCGGGGTGACCCCCTTCTTGGGGCCACCGCCCGGGAACGCCAGCCGCGCGATCTTGCGCAGGACCTTGCCGTACTGCCGCGGCAGCGAGCCCGTGGTGTAGGTCAGACCGTAGCGCTGGCAGATCTCGCGCACCTTCGGGGCGATCTCGATGTACCGGTTGCTCGGCACGTCGGGGAACAGGTGGTGCTCGATCTGGTGGCTGAGGTTGCCGGTCATCGTGTGGAAGAACTTGCTCCCGCTCAGGTTCGCCGAGCCGAGCATCTGGCGGACGTACCACTCACCCTGGGTCTCCCCCTCCAGACGCTCTTCCTCGAACGTCTCCGTGCCGTCCGGGAAGTGGCCGCAGAAGATCACCGCGTGTGACCAGAGGTTGCGGATGAGGTTGGCGGTGGCGTTGGCCGCGAGCGTGCTCAGGAACCCGGGGCCCGACAGCAGCGGGAACAGGACGTAGTCCTTGGCGAGCTGCTTGGCCACCTTCCTGCCGGCGACCTTGAGCTCCTCCTTGGCGACGGACCACTCCTTCTCGCCGCTCTTGACCTTGTCGAGCTCGATGTCGTAGAGCGCGATGCCCCACTCGAAGATCATCGAGAGGCCCAGGTTGACGAACGGCTGGAACAGCCGCGACGGGCTCCACTCCTGCTCAGGCGTGATCCGCATGATCGAGTAGCCGAGGTCGCGGTCCTTGCCACGCACGTTGGTGTACGTGTGGTGCTCGAAGTTGTGGGTGCGCTGCCAGGCCTTGGCAGGCGTCGCGTGGTCCCACTCCCACGTGGTGGAGTGGATCTTCGGGTCCTTCATCCAGTCCCACTGGCCGTGCAGGACGTTGTGCCCGATCTCCATGTTGTCGAGGATCTTGGCGGCCGCCAGTGCGGCCGTGCCGGCGATCCACGCCGGAGGGAACAGGGAGAACAGGAGCGCGCCGCGGCCGCCGACCTCGAGGCCACGCTGCCAGGCGATGACCTTGTGGATGTACTTGGCGTCGTTCTCACCGAGGCTGGCGATGACCTCGTCGCGGATGGCGTCGAGCTCGACACCGAGCTCCGCGATCTGCTCGTCGGTGAGATGTGCAGCAGCACTCGTCGGGGAAGTCATACGGTCTCCTACAGCTCGATGTCGACGTCACCCGCGGCACCGGATACACAGGTGCGGACGGGCTCGCCGGGGGTGTCGTGCAGATCGCCTGTGCGCAGGTCACGCACCGCGCCGGAGCGCAGCTTGCCCACGCAGGTGTGGCAGATGCCCATGCGGCAGCCGTTGGGCAGCAGCGCGCCTGCCGCCTCGCCGGCCGCCATGAGGGGCTCCCCGGGACCGGCGTCAGCCTCGATCCCGCTCGTCGTGAAGCGCACGCGGCCACCGGGCGCACCATCGGCGGCGATGGCGGGCGGGGTGAACCGCTCCACGTGCAGCGCGTCGGGATCTCCCGCGCGCGCCCACCGCTCGGTGAAGGCGTCGAGCATGCCGGCCGGACCGCAGGCCCAGGCCTGGCGGGCCGCCCAGTCCGGGACCGCGTCGGTGAGGCAGTCGGGGGTGAGCCGACCACCGGTGCTGGTGTGGCGCTCGACCAGGCGCAGCCCGGTGGAGGCGGCCATGGCCCGCAGCTCCGGGCCGAAGATCAGTTCGGGGGACGTGCGATCGCAGTGCACCAGCACGGCGCCGTCGAGCGCCTCGGGACGGCTGGCTGCCAGCTCGCGCAGCATGCCCATGACGGGCGTGATGCCACTGCCGGCCGTGAGGAACAGCAGCTTCTCCGGCACCGGCTCGGGGAGCACGAACTCGCCTGCGGGCGGGCCGATCCGCAGCAGCGTGCCGACCGGTGTGCCGTGTGCGAGCCGTCCGGAGACGCTGCCGCCGGGCACGACCGTGACCGTGACCGCGAGCAGCGGGTCCGACGGGCGGGACGTGACCGAGTACGTGCGCCACTGCCACACGCCGTCGATCCGGACCCCGACGCCGACGAACTGCCCCGGCCGGTGCGCCGGGCGCTTGACCCCGGTGCGCAGCAGCAGCGTGGTGGTGTCGGCGGTCTCCCTGCGCAGCCCGACCACGCGAGCGTGCGGCTCGCGGGTGGACCACAACGGATTGAGCGTGCCGAGGAGATCATCGGGCAGCAACGGTGTGGTGAGCCAACCCGCCGCGACCTGAGCGCGTCGTCCGATGGTGCCGAGAACTCCCATGCGTTCAACGGTATTGCTCGGATCCCACAACAGGCCACGTCCTCGACCACGGGTGCGGGACTATTTCTGTTGCATTTGCCAAATCGCTTGCTCAGGGCCTCTCGGAGTGACCTCCGTACCCGACGAAGCGTGCGTTTACACCCACAGACGCCGCACAGGGTGTGACATCGCGCACAGAGACGTGCCCCCAGGCGAGGCCCGGGGCACGGCTCAGACGCGGATACCGAGCGCGGCTCTCGCGAGGTCGTCGTTGCCGGTGGCGAGCCAGCCGTCGGGGCGCACCAGCACGTCCTCGAAGCCGATGCGGGTGTCGATGTTCATGCGCAGCGCGTACTCGAGCACGGGCCAGGCGCCGTCCTCCTCGCCGTGCAGCAGCACGGGGGCACCCAGCTCGGCACCGAGCGCACGCATGATGCGCACGGCCTCGGCCACCGCCGTCTCGGGGTCGGCCACGGTGGACTCGGCCAGAACCCGCGTGGTGCCGGGCGGTACGCCGTTGGTGCGCAGCGTGACGGCGTCGCCGCTCGTCCACACGCCGAGCTCGACGCCGATGCCCACCGAGTGGGCGGCCGCGCAGACGTCGACCCAGCCCTTCTCGTGGACGTTGACCGAGCACACGTCCGGCTTGCCGACACCCAGGTGGCCCCAGGCCAGCACGGCCTCGATGCGCTTCATGGGGTCGGGCTCGATCCAGCGGCCGGTGGTGACGCCGATCTCCATGCCGGGCACCTCGGCCCGGATGGCGGCGACCGCGTCGCCCACGTGCATCGGGTCGAGCGTCTCGAGCCCGTTGGGAGCGCGCGGGTGCACGTGCACCGCGGAGATCCCGAGCCGCGCAACGGCACGCGCATCACGCGCGAGGTGGCGGGCGAGGACGGGCAGCGCAGGGTGCGCATCCTCGGGCCGCGATCCGTTCAGAACCGCCTGCAGCACTGCGACACCCCCATCCCGGAGAGGATAGCCCGCCGAAGCAGCGGGCATACCGGCTCCCTCCCATCGGAGGACCCTCGAAACCCGGAGAATTGATCATACGGGCGACGTCCGGACCCCAGAATCTGGGCAGGTGTCAAGCTTCGACGGAGGCCACCTCACGGGCGGCCTCCGGACCGCGTTCGAGCAGCACGCGAAAGCCTGCCTCGTCGAGCACCGGGACCCCGATCTCGATGGCCTTGTCGTACTTGGAGCCGGGCGCCTCCCCCGCCACCACGAACGCGGTCTTCTTCGACACCGAGCTCGCGGCCCGCCCGCCGCGGGCGGTGATGGCCTCCTTGGCCTCGTCGCGGGAGAAGGAATCCATCGATCCGGTGATGACGATGGACATCCCGTCGAGGGTGCGCGGCACCGAGTCGTCGACCTCGTCGACCATGCGGACCCCGGCGGCGCGCCACTTGGCCACGACCTCGCGGTGCCAGTCGACGGAGAACCAGTCACGCAGCGCGGCCGCGATGGTGGGCCCGACGCCCTCGGCGCCGGCGATCGGGGCCAGCGCGGCGGCCAGCGCCTTGGCCTGCGCGCGGGTGGCGGCGCGCGCCGCCTTCTCCGCGACGAGCGCCTTCTCCTCTGCCGTGAGCTCCGCCGGTGCGGCCTCCTCGTCGTCGGCGTCGGTGGCCTCCGCACCCGCCTCGGCGGCGCTCTCGACCTCGGCGGGGGCTTCCTCGACGACCGGGACGTCCTCCTCGGCGGACCCGTCGGACGTGATGGCCAGACCGGCCGCCTCCGTGGCGCGCGCCGCCTCGGCCGCGGCCGCCTCGATGGTGTCCATCGACGTGAACTCGCGCGCCAATGCCTGCGCCGCGGTGGGCCCCACGTGGCGGATGGAGAGCCCGACGAGCACCCGCCACAGCGGCCGCTCCTTGGCAGCCTGCAGGTTGACGAGCAGCTTGCGCCCGTTGGCCGAGAGCTCTCCCGCCTTCGTGCGGAACAGCTCGACCCGCAGCAGATCCTCCTCCGTGAGCGAGAAGACATCACCCTCGTCCTGCACCACCCCCGACGTGAGCAGCCCCGCCGCGGCCTCGTAGCCCAGGCCCTCGATGTCGAAGGAGCCGCGTCCGGACACGTGGAACAGCCGCTCCCGCAGCTGCGCCGGGCAGGACCGGGAGTTGGGGCAGCGCCGATCGACATCGCCTGCCTTCTGCTGCGCCAGCGCGGTGCCGCACTCGGGACAGTGGGTGGGCATCACGAACGCGCGCTCGGAGCCGTCGCGCGCCTCGACGACCGGGCCCAGCACCTCCGGGATGACGTCGCCCGCCTTGCGGATGACCACCCGGTCGCCGATGAGCACGCCTTTGCGGCGCACCTCGTCGGCGTTGTGCAGCGTGGCCATCGCGACCGTGGAACCGGCCACCACGACCGGCTCCATCACCGCGAACGGGGTGACGCGGCCGGTGCGACCGACGTTGACCTGGATGTCGAGGAGCTTGGTGACGGCCTCCTCCGGCGGGTACTTGAACGCGATGGCCCAGCGCGGTGCGCGCGAGGTGCTGCCGAGGCGCCGCTGCAGGGCCAGCTCGTCGACCTTGATGACGATGCCGTCGATCTCGTGCTCGATGTCGTGGCGGTGCTCGCCCCAGTACTCGGTGTGGGCGATGATCTCGGCTACCCCGGTGAGGACCTTCGTGCGCGCCGACACCGGCAGGCCCCAGGCGCGCAACGCGTCGTAGCCCTCGGACTGGCGGGTGAGCGTGAAGCCCTCGCGCTTGCCGAAGCCGTGGCAGATCAGGCGCAGGTGCCGCGACGCGGTGACGCGCGGATCCTTCTGGCGCAGCGAGCCCGCCGCGGTGTTGCGCGGGTTGGCGTAGACCGGCTTGCCTGCCTCCACCATCAGCGCGTTGAGCGCCTCGAAGTCGGCGAGCCGGAAGTAGACCTCGCCGCGCACCTCGATCAGCTCCGGCACCGGGAACTCGGCGGTGCCGGTGAGCTGCTCGGGCACCTCCTCGAGCGTGCGCATGTTGAGGGTGATGTCCTCACCGGTGCGGCCGTCGCCGCGGGTGAGGGCGCGCGTGAGCCTGCCGTTCTCGTACAGCAGGTTGACGGCCAGCCCGTCGATCTTGAGCTCGCACAGGTAGTGGAGCTCCCCCGCGCCGATCCCGGAGCCGAGATCCCGCGCGACGCGCTCGGCCCAGCCGCGCAGCTCGTCGGCCGTGAAGGCGTTGTCGAGGCTGAGCATGCGCTCGAGGTGGTCGTACGCCGTGAAGTCGGTGGAGAACCGGCCGCCGACCTTCTGCGTGGGCGACTCCGGCGTGACCAGCTCCGGATGGGCCGCCTCCAGCGCCAGGAACTCCTGCCACAGCGTGTCGAACTGCCCGTCGGAGATGATGGGTGCGTCGAGCACGTGATAGCGGAACAGGTGCTCGGTGAGCTCGGTGGCGAGCTCGGCGTGGCGGCGCACATCCGTGCTCGGGGCGGGGTCTGTTCCGGTCACGGGGGGAGGTTACCCACCGCCACCGACACCGACCGCGACATTCTTCGTGGATCACCCGATGATGATGGGCGGAGATCAGTCCCGGTCCCGCTCGTCGCGGGGGTCATCGCGCGGATCGTGGTCATTGTCGGGCGGGTCGGTGAAGGCCGTGCCCAGCTCCCGGCACAGCTCCAGCGCGCGGCGCGCCCACGTCGGGCTGGTGCCGGCGAGCCCGCAGGTGGGGGTCGGGACGGCCAGCGTCGAGAGCCGTTCCCGGGCGAAGCCGAGCCGATCCGCCAGGTCGAAGGCCCGGCCGGCCAGCATGCGGCTCGTGACGGGACCGCTGTTGCTCGGCCGGTTGGGGTCGAGCGCGGGCACCATCCCCAGGAACAGCGGCACGCCCGCGTCCCAGATCTCGCCGAGCGCGTCGAGGGCCTTGGGATGCGCGGTGGGACCGGACACCGCCGGCAGCGTGGCGTCGATCCCGATCGCAGCGGCGCCGACGTCGGCGAGCACCTGCATCGGCGGCTGGGCGGCGCAGCAGTGCAGCACCACCGGCACCCCGACGCCCTCGATCACCGATCGCAGCACCGCCTTGGCCGCCGGGTCGGACACCGAACCGACGGTGCCGTAGCCCGACGGCGTGGGGATCCGGCCCAGCAGCACCGCGCCCAGCGACGGCTCGTCGAGCTGCAGCAGCACGGCGGCGCCGGTGCGGGCCGCGACCTCGTCGATGTGGGCGCGCAGCCCGTCGGTCAGGCTCGCGGCGAACTCGCGCACCGCACCGTGGTCGGTGAGCACCTTGTGGCCGGAGTGCAGCTCGACCGACGCCGCGAGCGACCACGGCCCCATCGCCTGCACCTTCACCCAGCCGGGCCGGACCGGGTCGCAGGCCTCGTCGAACGCGTCCATGTCACCGCGCAGCAGGTCGTAGCCGCGGCGGTGGTCGATGCCCGGCCGCGACGCCACCCGGTACCCGGACGCCACCACCTCCACGGCGATGTCGACGAGCAGCGCGGCGGTGCGCCCGATCATGTCGGCGCCGACGCCGCGGGCGGGCAGCTCCGGGATGCTCGGGAGCAGCGGCAGCTCCCCGACGACCACGGCGGCCGACTCGCGAGGGTCCTCCCCCGGCATCGACCCGACGCCGGTGGCTGCGCCTGCGGGCCAGCGGGGTGCGGGCGGCGGCGGGACGTCCTCCTCGACGGTGGACGCCGAGACGACCGGGGGTGGCGGCGGTGCCGCCTCCCCGGGGCGCGCGCCCGCCAGACCTGCTGCGGCGAGTGCTGCGGCCAGAACGTCATCGGTGCTCACGAGCGGTGTCTACCAGGCGCTCCCAGGCGCAGGTGATCCGGCGCCCGGGCGCGGGGTGGTGCCGCCGGGCCACGCCCCGTTGCAGGAAAGTCCGTCATGGCCTTCGGTCGCCATGAAAGACGAGAACCGGGACGTCGGTTGCGGATGGGGGGGCGTGCCCCGCGCTACTGCGCCCTCGCCGGGCCGGAAGATCAACAGGAGGGGGTCGTGCCCTCCCGGCGCGGACGAGCCGCACCCCGCGGTCCTCGGGACGGCGCTGTGGTGCGGCTCGCGCGGATCATGCTCGCCGAGGCGCACAGGAGGGCCCGGCGTGGGGCGCTGCGGTGCGGGTGGGGTGATCAACGCCCACTGGTTCGGTGTTGACCATGACCCAGTAGGCGTTGATCTTCGTGCCGGTGGTCGAGCGCGCACTGGCTCATGATCGAACCGGAACCTGTGGGCGTTGATCACTCGCCCGGCGCGGCGGGCTCTCGCAACGGGGCCGGCGCGGGGGTGTCGGGTGCGGTTCCCGGTGGTCCCGCTGGTAGGCCGCGTTCGGATGGGGATTCTCCTGGCAGCCACTTCCCGCAATCGCCGGGCCGGGGCCGTCAGCGGGTTGCGGTGATCGTGGCGCTGCCCAGCACGACATCGCCTGCGGGGTCGGTGCGGTAGAGCGCCACCGCCTGACCCGGTGCGACACCGCGCAGCGGCTCGGCCAGCTCCACGTGCAGCCCGTCGGGCCCCGGCTCGGCCACGGCCGTGGCCAGCCCGCCGTGTGCCCGCACCTGCGCGACGCACGCGAACCGCTCGCCGGGCGCGCCACCGGTGCTCCACACCGGCGCGCCTGCCTCGATCGCGTGGACGTCGAGCGCGGCAGCGGACCCGACCCGGACCGTGCCGCTGACCGGCTCGATGCCCAGCACGTAGCGCGGGCGGCCATCGGCGGCGGGCGCCGCGACCCCGAGCCCCTTGCGCTGCCCGACGGTGAACTCGTGCACCCCGTTGTGGCGGGCCAGCACGGTGTCGGTGGCGTCGTCGACGATCGCACCCGGACGGACGCCGAGCCGCTCGGTGAGGAACGCCTGCGTGTCGCCGGAGGGGATGAAGCAGATGTCGTGGCTGTCGGGCTTGTCGGCCACGCGCAGCCCGCGCTCGGCGGCCTCGGCCCGGACCTGCGCCTTCGGGGTGTCGCCGATCGGGAACATGGCGTGCGCCAGCTGGTGGCGGGTGAGCACCGCGAGCACGTAGGACTGGTCCTTGTCGGGATCGACGGCCCGGCGCAGCTCCGCGACCCCGTCGGGGTCCTGGGTGAGGCGGGCGTAGTGCCCGGTGCACACCGCGTCGAACCCGAGCGCGAGCGCCCGGTCCAGCAGGGCCGAGAACTTGATCTTCTCGTTGCATCGCAGGCAGGGATTGGGCGTCTGCCCGGCGGCGTAGGCGGCCACGAAGTCGTCGACGACGGCCTCGGTGAACTGCGTGGCGAAGTCCCAGACGTAGAACGGGATGCCCAACACGTCGGCCGCGCGGCGAGCGTCGCCCGCGTCCTCCTTGGAGCAGCAGCCGCGCGATCCGGTGCGCAGCGTGGCCTGGGTCTGGGAGAGCGCGAGGTGCACGCCGACGACGTCGTGCCCGGCATCGACGGCGCGGGCGGCGGCCACCGCCGAGTCGACACCGCCACTCATGGCCGCGAGGACGCGCACGGCTACCTCCCGACCAGCGAGGGCTGACCGGCGCGGCGGGCCCGCTCCACGACCTGGCCGATCACGCTCGCGACCGCGTCGACGTCGGCGCCGGTGGTGGTGTGGCCGAGGCTGAACCGCAGCGAACCCCGCGCGGCGGCCTCGTCGGCGCCCATGGCGAGCAGCACGTGGCTGGGCTGCGCGACCCCTGCCGTGCAGGCCGAACCGGTGGAGCACTCGATGCCCTGCGCGTCGAGCAGCATCAGGAGGCTGTCGCCCTCGCAGCCGGGGAACGACAGGTGCGCGTTGCCCGGCAGCCGGGACGGGCCGCCGTCGACACTGCCGGTGCCGGGATCGCCGTTGAGCACGGCGTCGGAGACGGTGGCCCGGATCTTGCCGACGAGGTCGTCGCGCAGCCCGGCGATGGCCACCGCGCGCCGTGGCGCGTCGGCGACCGCGCGCTCGACGGCCGTGGCCAGGCCGACGATCGCGGGGGTGTCTAGCGTGCCCGACCGCACGTCGCGCTCCTGGCCGCCGCCGTGCAGCAGCGGCGTGAGCTCGACGGTGCGGCCCAGCAGCAGCGCGCCGGCGCCGAAGGGGCCGCCGAGCTTGTGGCCGGTGAGCGAGAGCGCATCGACGCCGGAGGTCGCGAAGTCGACGTCGAGGATGCCGACGGCCTGCACGGCGTCGGTGTGCATCGGCACGCCGAACTCGTGGGCGACGGCGGCGAGCTCCCGGATCGGGTTGACGGTGCCGACCTCGTTGTTGGCCCACATGATCGAGACCAGCGCGACCTGCTCCGGAGCGCGCTCCAGCGCGGCGCGCAGCACCTCGGGGCGGACCCGGCCGTGCGCGTCGACCTCGAGCAGTTCGACGTCGGCACCCTCGTGTTCGTGGAGCCACTCCGCCGACTCCAGCACGGCATGGTGCTCCAGCGCCGAGACCAGCACGCGGCGGCGGCGGTGATCGGCGCCCAGCCGCGACCAGTACAGGCCCTTGACGGCGAGGTTGTCGCTCTCGGTGCCACCGGTGGTGAGCACGACCTCCGACGGCCGCGCGCCGACCGACGCCGCGATGCGCTCGCGCGACTCCTCGACCTCGCGCCGCGCGCGCCGGCCTGCCGAGTGCAGCGAGGACGCGTTGCCGGTGCGGGCCAGTGCCGCCGCCATGGCCGCGACCGCCTCGTCGAGCATCGGGGTGGTGGCGGCGTGGTCGAGGTAGACCTCCCGTACCGGTGCGGAGGTTGCGGTCATCTCGCCCCGCCTGCCGAGCGCGTTGCTGCCATCCACGTCCACTACCCGTCCGGTCGCCTTGATCCCCGATCAGGGTAGACGCCGTGGCGCGGGGGTTCTACGCGGCGGCCTGCACGTCAGGAGGGCCACCTTGCTGACGTCCAACGTCAGGAGGGCCACCCTGCTGACGTGTGAGGAGGTCCGGCTGCACCCCGTGCCCCACCCCGGTGGCCCGGCCGACCGTCGCGCTCGCGAGCAGCGCCAGCTCCCGGCGGTCGGCTGCGGTGCCGGCCGGGATCGCCGCCAGCACCGTCACCTCGCACTCCAGTGCCGGCATCCGGACGACGCGCAGCAGCGAGTCCAGCAGCGTCTGGTCGCCGACGAAGGCGGCCGCGCGGGCCGGTGCGCCGCCCGCGGTGCGCAGCGCGATGGCCACCGGGCGGACGGTGGCGCCGGCGTCGATCGCCGCCTGGAACGCGGCCCGGCGGAAGCGTCCCGCCGCCGCCCCGCACCAGGTCGTGCCCTCCGGGAAGACACCGACGGTGGCGCCGGAGCGCAGCGCGTCGGCGGTGCCGGCGACGACGGCGGGCAGCGCGTGCAACCCCGCACGGTCGACGAACACCGCTCCGGTGCGGGCGGCGAGCCCGCCGATCACGGGCCAGCCGCGCACCTCGGTCTTCGCGAGCATCCGCAGCGGCGTCAGCGCGTCGAGCGCCAGGATGTCGAGCCACGACAGGTGGTTGGCGACGACGAGCCCGCCGGGCTCGATCGTGCCCCTGATCCGCAGCCGGACGCCCGCTGCGCGCAGCACGGCCCGGCAGCAGGCCTGCAGCCAGCGGGCGCGCAGCGTCGCCGGCAGCACGGATGCCAGCGCGACGGCGGCCAGCAGCACGGTGGCCATGCCGGTGAGGCGCGCCGCGACGCGGACCCGCCCCACCGTGGGTCCTTCGGCGGGCAGGCAGTCGGGGGTGCACGGCGAGCTGGGCGCCCAGCCGCCCGCCACCGTCGTCGGGTGCGCGGGCGGGGCGGCGAGCGCGGCCAGCGCAGGCATCAGGGCGGTCATCAGCTCGCACCCAGGAAGAAGCGCAGGTACCGGGCGTCGATCTGATCCAGGCCCAGCAGCACCAGGAAGTCGGCGCAGTCGAAGTCGGGGTCGTGCGCGGGTGCCCCGCAGACCCAGGCGCCGAGCCGGACGTACCCCTTCAGCAGCGGCGGCAGCGCCGACCGTCGGGGCCGGGTGATGCCCGTCGGGTCCCACGGCAGGTGCGGGCGCACGTGGTACTGCTCGGGCGCGAGGTGGCGGGCCAGCACCTGGTCCCACACCCCGGCCGCGGTCGCGCCACCGTCGGTGAGCGGGACGCTGGCGCAGCCGGTCAGCCAGCGGTTGCCGGTGAGCAGCATGTAGCGGGCGATCCCGGCCCAGACCAGCCCGACGACGGCACCGCCGCGGTGGTCGGGGTGCACACAGGAACGACCCGCCTCCACGAGCTGGGGCCGCAGCGGTGCGAGCGCGTCGATCGCGAACTCGCCCTCCGCGTACAGCGAGCCCGCGGCGCGGGCCCGGTCCGGCGGGAGCATCCGGTAGGTCCCGACGATCTCCCCGGTGCCGTCCTCCCGGACGACCAGGTGGTCGCAGAAGTCGTCGAACCGGTCGATGTCGAGCCCGTCTTCGGGGCTGTGCAGGGTGGCGCCGAGCTCCCCGGCGAACACCCGGTGGCGCAGCCGTTGCGCGGCGCGCACCTCGTCGGAGTCGGTGGTCAGCAGCAGCGTGTACCGGGACGCGGCGGCCTGCGGCGTCTGGACGAGCACCTGCGATGAGGTCACAGGAGCTTGGTACGCGCCGCGGGCAACGGGCGAACCCACCAACCACCACGAGGTGATGGCAACCGGGTGAACAGGGCGCGGTCCGGACGTCAGGAGGGCGTCCATGCTGACGTCCCGGACGGCCCTGCACACAGCGGTGCCCCGAGCGGCTGGGCCGTCCGGGGCACCGGTTCGAACGAGGTCGTCAGCTCTTGCGCTTGGTGACCTCGTCCTTGAGCTGCGGGGCCACCTTGAACAGGTCGCCCACCACACCGAAGTCGGCGATCTCGAAGATCGGCGCCTCGGTGTCCTTGTTGACCGCGATGATCGTCTTCGAGGTCTGCATGCCGGCGCGGTGCTGGATCGCGCCGGAGATGCCCAGTGCGATGTAGAGCTGCGGCGACACGGTCTTGCCGGTCTGCCCCACCTGGAACTGGTGGGGGTAGTAGCCCGAGTCGACGGCCGCGCGGGACGCGCCCACGGCGGCACCGAGCACGTCGGCCAGCTCCTCCACCACGGAGAAGTCCTCGGCCGAACCGACACCGCGGCCACCGGAGACCACGACGCTGGCCTCGGTGAGCTCCGGGCGGTCGCCACCGGTGATCGGCTCGCGGCTGGTGACCGTGGCGACGCGGCCGGCCGGGGCCGGCACCTCGACGGTCTCCTCGGCGCCCGCACCCGCGGTGGCCTCGATCTCCACCGAACCCGGGCGCAGCGTGATCACCGGGTGTGCGGTGTTCCACTTCGCCTCGGCGACGAACGCGCCACCGAACACGGAATGGGTGGCGCTCTCGGCGCCGACGGCGACGACGTCGGCCAGCAGCGCCGAGCCGGTGCGCACGGCGAGCCGTCCGGCGATCTCCTTGCCGTCGGCGGAGACGCCGATCAGCACGGCCGCCGGGGACTTCGCCTCGATCAGCGCGGCCAGCACACCGACCTCGGAGTCGAGGAAGGCGGTGCTGTCGGTCTCGGCGACGTAGATCTTCTCCGCGCCGTTGGCCTTGAGGCCGTCGCTCAGCTTGCCGGCCGTGCCGGCGGGGCCGACGACGACCGCCGACGGCTCGCCCAGCGCGCGGGCCGCGGTGAGCAGCTCGTAGGTGGCCTTCTTGATCTCACCCTCGACGTGGTCGACGAGGACCAGTACCTCGGTCATGGGGTTCTCCTCTTCTCGTCGGTCGGTCAGATGAGCTTCTGCGCGACGAGGTACGCCGCGATCTTCGCGCCGCCGTCGCCCTCGTCCTCGACCTTCTCGCCTGCGCTCTTGGGCGGCTTGGGCGAGGCGGAGGTGACGCTGGACAGCGCGTTGGCGAGCCCGACCTCGGACGCATCGATGCCGGCGTCGGCCAGCGTGATGGTGGAGACCGGCTTCTTCTTGGCGGCCATGATGCCCTTGAACGACGGGTACCGCGGCTCGTTGATCTTCTCGCTGACCGACACGACGGCCGGCAGGTCGGCGGACAGGAACGTCACGCCGTCGTCGGTCTCGCGCTTGACGGTCAGCGAGCCACCCTCGACCGTGATCTCCCGGGCGTGGGTCAGCGCCGGCAGGCCCAGCACGTCGGCGACCATCGCGGGGATCGCACCCGAGCGGCCGTCGGACGCCTCGTTGCCGGCGATGACCAGGTCGAAGTCACCGATCGTGCCGATGGCCTTGGCCAGCGCGCGAGCGGTCTGCACCGCGTCGGAACCGCGCAGCGCCTCGTCGGACAGGTGCACGGCCTTGTCGGCACCCATCGACAGTGCCTTGCGGATGGCGTCGGTGGTGCGGTCGGGACCCATCGCGACCAGCGTCACCTCCGACCCGTCGTTGGCTTCCTTCAGCTGCAGGGCCGCCTCGACGGCGCGCTCGTTGATCTCATCGAGCACCGCGTCGCCGGCTTCCCGGTCGAGGGTGCCGTCCGAAGCGTTCAGCTTTCGTTCCGAATAGGTGTCCGGCACCTGCTTGACCAGCACGACGATGTTCATCGGACCTCTTCGACCTCCTGCCGGGCGGGCGTGCCGCTCTCGGATGTCACGGGGCGCCCCAGCAACTGTCGGGGCCACCTGATCGGGGCGGGAGCCCCATAACGGATGTGTCGAACTCTGCCACCGCCGCTGTGCAAGAGCACGGCAGGGCGGTACTGCTCGCAATAGTTACCATCGAGTAAGCACTGGGCAAACGCCCTGTGAGCGTGAAACTCCTCACCCGTGGCCCCCGCCACGGTCTTCCGGCACTACGCCGAAGGAAGTTTCCTCCGGACGTGGGTGCGCTGAGCTGGATAGGGTCCGGCGATCGGCACGCACCGTCGAGCACTCCGGAGGCCTCCATGTCGCGCACGATCAGGGCAGTGGACGCCGTCGCGGAGCCGGCCCTGCGGGCCTGCGATGGCGCCGCTCCCGCCCGCCGCAGCATGCTGGAACCCGTGAGTGCCCCCGCAGCCACGCCGCAGCCCGTTCCCCACCACCGGTCCCGCACCGGGAACGCGGAGTAGACGGCCGTGATCGTCACCGGATTCGACGACCGCCACGGCTGTGGCTACGTCCTGAGCACCGGACCCGATGCCGCCGCGCCCATCCCCGGGACCCAGGCCGTCCGACACGACGGGGTGCAGGTACTGGCCACCCCCGAACTGGCCGCCGCGATCCGCGACGCCCTGCAGCACCGGCCGGTGGCACGGCTGACGCTCAGCGGGCCGGAGGTGGCGCTGACGCTGGACGACCGGGTCGTGCTCGGCTGGCTGCGGCACACGATCGGCGGGGTGCTCACGGTGAAGGGCGAGCCCGGCACGGGGGCGCGCACGCCGTTGCGGGGCTGACCCCACATCGGCGGTGGCTCGACCCGCCTGCACGCCACCTCCCTACCCGGAATGGGTGGGTGGGAGTGCGAGCCGATGCGGGGCCCGGTCTTTCAGGTCGGCGTCTTCCAGGTCGGCCGGCGCCTACCCCACCTGCACCAACACCGAGCCCACCACCAGCAGCACCAGTCCCCCACCACGCGCGGCGGTCAGCGGTCGCCGCGGCATCCGGAACCAGCCGAACTGGTCGACCAGCGCCGAGGCCAGCTGCTGTCCCGTCACCGTCAGCGCGACGGTGACGGCCGCCCCGATCGTCGGCAGCAACAGGAAGGTCGCCGTCACGTAGGCGGCCGCACAGAGCCCGCCGAGCCAGCCCCACCAGGGCATCCGACGCAACGGCGCGAGCGCGGGGGCCGGGGTGCGGCGCAGCGCCACGAGCACGACCAGTACCACGGCGATCGCCAGCGTCGCCACGACGAAGCTGACGGTCGCCACCGCGAGCGGCGCACCGATCCGCGCCCGGAGCTGCGCGTTGACCGCCCCCTGCAGCGGCAGCACGGCCCCGGCGACGAGGCCGAGCACGAGCCATGCGCCCCGGGCCGCCATGCGGACGGGCGGATCGGCGAGCAACGTCCGGCTCGCGGCCCCCGGACCGTCCACAGCCGACACTGACGCCCGGCCGGGCAGCACCCGACCCCGGATGATCGTCGTGATCCCGGCCAGCACCGCCACCGCACCGAGCAGCATGCCCGCGCCCGGCGAACGCTGCGGCACGGCCAGCAGCCCGAACAGGTCGAGGCCGAGCGACGCGAACACCTGCCCGGTCACGAACAGGCCCACCGCGGTGAGGGCGCCGAGCCGGGGGAACAGCAGGATGCCGGCCGTGATGTAGAGCGGGCTGGCGAGGCCGCCGAGCAGCAGCCACCACGCGACGCCCGGCAGGAGCGTCACGGCCCCGATCGCGCCGGTGGCGACGGCGAGCACCGCGAGGGCGGACGCGGCGACCAGCAGTTGCAGCGTCGAGGCGCCGAACGGCGTGCCGACGGCCCGGTTCAGCTGCTGGTTCACCGACGCCTGCACGGCCAGCAGGAAACCGGCCAGCAGCGCGGACGCCAGCAGGAGTGGGTACATGATCGATCAGCTCCCCTCTAAGTGGACACGGTGTCCTCTTGCGTGGGCGAGCGTAGGCTCAACCGGACACCATGTCCACATCGAGTAGGCTGCGTTTCGTGGCTCCGGAACGCGCCGACGCGGCACGCAACCGCAGGCGCGTCCTGGACGCGGCCCGACACGTCTTCGCCGGCACCGATCCGGCGGCCGTCACCATGGGCGACATCGCCGCGGCCGCGGGTGTCGGCCGGGCCACCCTCTACCGCCGCTTCCCGGACGTCTCCTCCATCGCCGTCGCGCTGCTCGACGAGCACGAGCGCCACCTGCAGGAGCAGCTGATCGGCGGCCCGCCACCGCTCGGGCCCGGAGCAGCCCCCGCCGACCGGCTGGCCGCGTTCTACGCGGCGATGGTCGCCCTGCTCGAGGAGCACCTGCCGCTCGTGCTCGGCGCCGAGCAGGGTGCCGACCGCTTCGCCACCGGCGCGTACGGGTTCTGGCAGCTCCACGTCCGCACGCTGCTCGTGGCCGCCGAGATCCCCGAACCCGACATGCTCATCGACGCACTCCTCGCCCCGCTGGCGCCCGAGGTCTACCGCCACCAGCGGCGCGCCCGCGGCTTCAGCCCGGCGCAGGTTGTCGCGGGACTCGACGCGCTGGCTCGCCGGCTCCTGCGCGACTGATGCCCGGTCCAGCCCTCTCGCAGTGATCGCAGGAAAGCCACGTTCCCGCAACGTCGTTGCGGGAACGTGGCTTTCCTGCAACGGGGCCGAGCTGGGAACGTGCCGATACGCTGGTCCGATGGCTTCCGTTCCGGAACAAACCCCGCCCGCCGGGGGATGGGCCGCGCTCGACGGGAGCCATCGGCTGGTGGCCGTGGAGGTGCTGCGCCACGGCCCGCTGCCCCGGTCCGAGCTCTCGCGACGGCTCGGCCTCTCCCCCGGCTCGCTGACCCGGCTCACCCGTCCGCTCGTCGACTCCGGGCTGCTCGTCGAGGGCACCACCGCGGTGCACGTGCGCACCGGGCGGCCGTCGCTCCCGCTCGACGTCCGGCCGGGGTCGCGGCAGTTCGTCGGCGTCAAGATCACTGCGGACGAGCTCTACGCGGTCGTCACCGACCTGCGGGCCGAGGTGCTGGCCGAACACGTCCGGCCGTTGCCCGGCCGCGACCCGGACGCCGTCGTGGCGGCCGTCGCCGAGGTCGTCGCCGAGCTGCGCGCCGCGCACCCGGACGTCACGGCGCTCGGCGTCGGCATCGGCGGGCTCGCCGTCGGCCACCGCCACGTCGTCGTGGCGCGCTTCCTGGGCTGGACCGACGTGCCGCTCGCCGACCGGCTGGCCGCCGCCACCGGGCTGCCGACGGTGGTCGACAACGACGTCCGGGCGCTGACCGCCGCCGAGCACTGGTTCGGTGACGGCCGCGGGAGGCACTCGTTCGCGCTGCTGACGATCGGGGCGGGCGTCGGCTGCGGGGTGGTGGTGCACGACCGCGTCGTCGAGGGCGCGCACGGTGCCGGCGGCTCGGTCGGGCACCGGCCGTTCGGGGCGGGCGGCGTGTGCCGGGAGGGCCACCGGGGGTGCACGGACGCGGTGCTGACGTCCAGCTCGGTGGCGGGCGGGGTGGCGCAGGCGATCGGCCGCCCGGTGACCTACGCGGAAGCGCTGCAGCTGGCCAGGGACGGGCATCCGGCGGCGCAACGGGTCGTGGGCGACGCCGGACGCGCGCTCGGCCTGCTGATCACCGACATCGCCAACCTCATGGACCCCGCGCTCGTGATCCTCTCCGGGGAGGGCGTCGGCATCGTCGAGCTCGCCCGCCCGGAGCTGGACGCGACGCTGGCCGAGCACCGATCAGGGGCCGCACCGCCCGTCGAGCTCGCGGTGCGCCCGATCCCGTTCACCGGCTGGGCGCGCGGCGGCGCCGCGGTCGCGATCCAGGACCACGTGCTCGGCAGGGCCGACCCGGTGACTAGCCCGTGACCCGGTAGTCGATGCGCCCGCCCCGGTGCGCGCCGTAGGCGGTCACGGTGAACAGGTCGACGCTGTGCTCGCCGGGATCGCTGCGCAGCGCCCACGACTCGCCCGGACCGACGTCCCAGAACTGCGCGCCGTCGGCCACCCGGCAGCCCACCGCGTACGGGTGCGCGGTCAGCACGGTCACCGCCGGGGCGTCCGCGGAGCCGGTGATCCCGATGGCCACGGCAGCGAGGTCCGGGTAGGCCGCCGCGGGATCGACGAGCAGCCGCTCGGCCGTGAACACGTTGCCCTCCTGGAAGATCGGCCCGAACGCCTCGCCGACACCCCACTCGCAGCCGGTGGTCGAGCCGGCGGCGAAGTAGGGCCACCAGCCGGCCGCGTAGGTGCTCTCGTGCTCGGTGACCAGCCCGACGAGACGGGCCGGTGCCTGGCCGTCGAGGAAGGCCCGGCGCAACTCCACCAGGCCCAGCGGCACCCCGTCGGCGTCCGCCCAGTAGGCGCCGTTCTGACCGTCGAGCACCACCCAGCGGCCGAGGTCGTCGATCCAGGCCTCGGACACGACGTGCCCGCGCCCGATGCCGATGTGGGAGTTGCGGCGGCGCAGCGCCAGCCGGCGCGCCGGGATGCCCACGGCGTTGAGGGCCTGGGTCAGCACGATCGAGAACTCGCGACAGGAGAACCGCTCCCCCGCCGCGGCGCGCTCGAGGATCTCCACGGCGTCGGGCTGTTCGACGGTGCCGTTGGCGTGGTCCCAGCGAGTGGTGACCCAGGTGAGCAACGTCTTGGCGGTCTCCCATGCCGAGCCGGTCACCGGCGGCAGCATGGCGCACAGGCGCGCCTGCCGGTCGTCGGCGATCCGTTCCAGCTGCGGTGCCAGCATCGCGGGCGGGTCCGGCCAGGACAGCAGCACCACCGGTGGCGGCGGAACGTTCGCCTCCATCCGGGCCTGCAGCCGGGGCCAGTCCGGGTCGTTCCCGAAGCAGCTCGCCAGCTTGTCCTCGAAGAGCGCGGCCTGGAAGAACCCGGCGTCGACGGCCTCGTCGAGCAGCGCGCGGGCGTCGTCGCGGCCGCGCTCGGCGGCCGCGATGGCGACGGCGACCGACCACAGGTACGGCCACTGCTCGGCGTCCTGGCGAAGTTGCTCCTCGAGCGCCAGCAGCCCGTCGAAGTCGCCGCTGCGCAGGCACTCCTCCGCGGTGAGCCGGGCCTGTGCGGTCGCGTCACCCGTGGCTGTCATCGGCGCAGCATGCCAGCGGATCACCCGATCCAGCGACCCGAGGCTTTGACGCGCCCACGGACGGGGTAGTCCCCGGCATCGGACACCGGGGAGATCGGGATGAACCTGCTCGTCGCCTGCACCCAACACCTCTCCGCGGCATTCGGCTGGCCCGCCCGCTCGCGCGAGGAGACCATCGGACGGCACGCGAACGCTCCGGTCTCCCCGGCGGCGCTGGCGGCGATGGCCGACGTCCTCGACACCGTCGCGTTCCTCGAACGCCCGGAGGAGCCGACGGCACCCGCGTCAACGGCCGTGCTCGCCAGGGCCCGTCGCAGCGCGGCAGCAGCCGTGGTGGCGGTGCGGGCCGCCGAGCGGCGAGCGGCCGTCGCGGCCCGGCGGCGGCGTGTGCTGCACGCCGCGTCCCGGCGCCTCCTGCTCCGCCGGTGGCGCCGGCTGGGCGCCATCGCGGTGGCGGCGGGGCTCCTGACGGGCGTGCTGGTGCTGGGGATCGTCGCCGTCGGCTACCTGGCACCCGGCCCGCTGCTGATCGTGCCCGCGGCCGCGGCGCTCGTGGCCGTCGTCGTCATGACGGTGCGCAGGCGCGGCCGCGCGCCGCAGCCCGACCCCGCCGATCTCACCGGCGCCGACCTGACCGATGCCGACGCCGACGCCCGCGCGGCGGCGGCACGGCTGCAGGTGGCCCGCAGGCGCGCCATCGCCGTCACGGCGTGGTGGCGGGGCCAGGCCCGCCGGGCGCGTGCCGAGGTCGCGGCCTGGTGCCGGCGCCACGGCGTGCCCGCCGACTCCGCTGCCCTGCGCGACCTGGCCACCCGATCGCCGTCGGTCAGGTACCGGCCGCGTGGTGCGCCACCGCGAGTGCCGCAGCCATGATCGAGAGCTGCGGGTTCACCTCGGGACAGCTGG
This sequence comes from Pseudonocardia sp. GCM10023141, assembly GCF_042653605.1. Taxonomy (NCBI): domain Bacteria; kingdom Bacillati; phylum Actinomycetota; class Actinomycetes; order Pseudonocardiales; family Pseudonocardiaceae; genus Pseudonocardia; species Pseudonocardia sp. GCM10023141. Next base: position 20,044 of record NZ_JBHSIR010000037.1, on the reverse strand, counting down.
GCAGGACGGACGCGTCGGCGACGACGACGCCGCTGATGCCGCGCAGCGCGCCGGTCGCGTCCACCGGGGCCCGCTGCGCGTCGGCGCCCATGCGGGCCGAGCCGGTGGGGTGGAACGCGGCGACGTGCAGCGCCGCCGTCGGGGTGCCCGCCACGATGTCGCGCAGCCCGTTGACCGTGGTGGCCACCGGGTTCGCCGTGAGCCCGGTCAGCACCTCCTGCGCACCCGCGGCGAAGAGGATCCGGCCCATGGCGACGATCGCGTCCCGCAGCGTGGCGGCGTCGTCGGGGTGCAGCCGGTAGGTCAGCAGCGGGCGGCGGCTGCCGTGCACCCGCCCCGACGGGCGGTCGGCGATCATCGCGCCGAGGAACGCGAGCCGATCGGCGCCTGCGCGCTCGGCAGCGAGCCGGGACCCGAGCCCCGGCAGCACGAACGTGCTCATGCCCGGCGGCGCCGCGGTCGCCTCGATGAGGATGCCGCGGCGGTGCAGCTCCTCGACCCCGACGCTCTGCATCACTCCCTGCCATGCCCGCACGGGCTCGGCGAACCGGCCCGCGACGCTCACCGCCGGGTGCACGGCCATCCCCCGCCCCAGTCCCGGGTGGCGCCCGAGCCCCGAGCGGCGCAGCAGCGGCGGCGTCTCGGTGGCGCCCGCGGCCACGACCACCAGCGGCGCCCGGATCGCGAACGCCGTGCCGTCCGGGCGCCTGGCCAGCACCCCGGCCGCGCGCCCGCGCTCGCTCAGCACGCGCTCGACCCGGGCGTCGGTGACGATCCGCGCGCCCGCCGCACACGCCTGCGGCAGCGCGTTGAGGTGCACGCCGTTCTTCGCGTTGCGCGGGCAGCCGATCGCGCACTGGCAGCAGCCCCCGCAGCCGGGAGCGTTGCGGCGCAGCGGGGCGGCCGCCCAGCCGAGCGCGCGCGCCCCGCGCAGCGCGATCTCGCCGTTGGCGCCCAGCACGTCCAGCGGCTGCGGCGCGACCTGCAGGGTGGCCTCGACCTCGTCGAGCAGCGCGGGGAAGCGGTCGACGGCCAGCCCGTGCTCGCGTGACCAGCGCGCCAGCACGTGGTCGGGGGTGCGGTAGCAGGTGCCGGAGTTGACCAGCGTGGTGCCGCCGACGCCACGCCCGATGGGCAGCACCACCGGCGGGTTGCCGAGTGCGACGGTGGCGCCGCCATCGCGGTAGAGGGTGCGGAACCGGTCCAGCGGGCTCGCCGTGCGGAACTCGGCGACGGGGTGGCGGCGCCCCTCCTCGAGCACGATCACCGCGAGTCCGGCCCTGGCCAGCGTGCGGGCGGCCATCGCCCCTCCCGCGCCCGAGCCGATCACCACGGCGTCGGCGCGCGTCGAGCCCGGCCAGCCGAAGGACGGTGTGCAGTCCAGCTCGGCGTCGGGCCGGCCCCCGGGCGCCGGGCTCGGTGCCGCGACGGCACCCGCGGCCAGCAGCGCCGGCATCTTCACGAGGTCGAGCGCTGCGGCCAGCGCCGGGTGGGCCGTGATGCGGGTGAGCAGCGCGTCGCGGCCGGCCACGTCGAGTTCGGACAGTGGACGCCCGGTGCCGGTCCGCGCCGCGACGGCCACCGCGCCCAACCCGGCTCGCACCCCGGCCCGCACCGCCACCGGCATGGCGGCGAGCAGCACGTCCAGCCGGGCGGCGACGGCACCGGCGGCGGCCGGATCGGTCAGCCCCAGCAGCGCACCGACGGCAGCCGCGTCAGTCACGGGTGCCGACCTCCGCGTGCGCGGTGCCGTCGAGGTGCCATTCGCGCTCGGTCACCCAGGTGCGGCCGGTGCGGCGCTCCAGCACCACCAGCGCGTCGGCCCGCTCGCTGTTGCGACACACCGCGGGCGCGCCGTCGGGGTCGGCGTAGTCGAGGGCGAGCGTGGCTTGCGCGTCCTGGTGCACCCGGACGCGGATCCGCCGGTCGCCGAACCGGCCGGAGACCCACCATGCCGGCAGGTCGATGTGCGCCGTGTAGCGCAGCGCGGCGAGCAACTGGTCGCGCGCGGGCCACTCCCGGCCGCCGACGCGCAGGCGCAGGAACGTCAACGGCCGCAGCGCCCGCAGCCCCGGGCGCCGCGAGACCGCGGTGACGATCTCCAGCACGTCACCGCCGCCGAGGTCGGCGTGCAACCACGCCCACCGCTGCGCGTTGCCGTGCCCGTAGATGCGGGCGCTCGCGCCGACCGCCTGCTCGACGCGCAGCTCGCGGCCCGCGTACCGGATGGAGCCGTCGAAGGTGGCACCCGGCGCCGTCACCAGATGTGCGGCCGGCAGCCACTCGCGGCGCCACGACCAGGCCGGGAAGGTGTGCAGCGGCGCACCGCCGCCGCGCTCCCGCAGCTCCCAGGAGACGTCGCCCGCGACGCCGCGCAGCAGGCCGGGTTCGAGTGCGACGTCGGTGGCGGCGAACACCTGCGCGTCCCGCAGCGCCGGCGCGTCCTGCGGGCCGAACCGGCCGTGCAGCGGGCGCTCCCCCGGAGGGAACACCGCCGCCCAGCCGAGTGCCTGCGCGGGACCGCCGCCTGCCGGAGCGACCAGCTCGTGGTGGATCCACACCCCGGTTCCGGTGGCCGGATCGGTGAACGTCGAGTACCAGACCTCGAGCCGGCCGGGCTGCCCGCGCCACCGGGAGGTGTGCACGTCAGCCGGGCCCGTCCCCGTCCCGATCCGGAACCCGCCGAGGAACGACGGCAGGTCGCGGAGGGCGAACCGCAACGTGCCGGTGCCGAGCCGCTCGGCGGCGGAGCTGGTGAGCGTGACCGGCAGGATGGTCATCGAGCGGACCGGATGCGTGAACGCGATGGTCTTCGCACCGGCCAGGCGCAGCCGCCTGCCGTCTGCTGCGGTGAACGCGACGTCGTAGGCGATGGTGCGCGCGGCGACCGGCGCGATGCGCAGGGTGCCCGTCACCGGTGCACCGTCGGCGAGGCCGGGGGCGTCCACCGTGCCCGACAGCGTGGCGGTGCGTTCGGCGAAGGGGTTGAACGCGCCGGGCTGGTCGACGGCAAGGCGCAGCGTGAACGGGCGGCCGTCGACGACGCCTGCCATCGTCTCGCGGAACGTGGTGCGCACGAGCACTCCTCGTCGTCAGCCCAGCATCAGGCGTTCGGTCTCGGCCAGGTAGGCGTCGGCGGCAGCGCGGGCGGCGTGCGGGTCGCCGTCGAGCACGGCCGCCAGCACCGGTTCGAGCCGGTCGGCGGCCGCCACCGGGTCGGCGAACGGAGCCCGCAACGCGGTGCGCATCGGCAGGTAGGCGCTCAGCAGCGCGTTGGTCAGGAAGCGGTAGACCCGGTTGCCGGTGGCACCGGCGAGCTCGCGGTGGAAGCGGCTCTCGGCCAGCTGCGCGGCATCGGCGTCGGCCGCGTCGCGGACGGCGGCGACGCTCGCCACCAGCCGCTCGCGCTGCTCGGCGGTGGCGTTGCGGGCGGCGGTGGCCGCGAGCAGCGCGCCGACCTGCCTGCGCACCTCGAACACCTCCCGCGCCCAGCCGCCCGGGTCGGCGCGCAGCAGCGCCGGCAGCAGTTCGAGGCCGCCGAGCTTGGTGTAGTCGCGCACCCGCGTGCCGACACCGTGCTTGGTCTCCACGAGCCCGGCCGCGCCGAGGCGCACCAGCGCGTGCTTCAGCGAGGTGCGGGTGACCTCGTAGCCGGCCGCCAGCGTCCGTTCCGGGGGCAGCAGCGTGCCGGGCGGGTAGCGCCCGGCGAGCACGTCGTCGCGCACGCGGTCGACCAGCGCGTCCACGACCGTGTCGCGGCGGATCGGTTCCGGCACCCTGCCTCCAGATGACCAGTGGCTCATCCACTGGTCCACCGACCCTGACATGGGTGATCGCGCCCCGTCAACCTCCTCCGCCGCGCCTCCCGGATCGCAGCATGGTGGCCATCCTGCGATCTGACGCTTGGATGGCCACCATGCTGCGGTTCGGCCGGGCCCGCTCAGACCTCCGTCACCCGCAACAGCAACAGCTGCTCGGGATGCAGCGCCGGCACCCGCACCCCGGACCCGCCGAGCACCCGGCCCGGCAGCTCCAGCCCGTCGGCGAGCCAGGGCGGCAGCTGCGACGCGCGCATGGCCGGCGCGTCGCCCGGCGCCTGGGTGCGCACCCGGTAGCGCTTGTCGGGGTCGAGCCCGGGGAAGCGCAGCGTGCCCGGCACCGACGTCACGGCGGTGGCGAGCTGCACCAGCGCGTAGAGCGCGTCGCTGCGGTCCGGCGCCACCGCGCCGTGCAGCGCGAAGGCGGGGTCGTGCTGGTCGGCGCGCACCACCGTGCCCGTGTGCAGCAGCCCGCGCACCTCCTTGTAGAGCGCCACCCAGCGGGCCAGTTCGGCGCGGTCGGCAGCGGTCGCCGACGAGATGTCCCACTCGATGCCGAACGAGCCGAACAGCGACGTGCCCGCGCGGAAGGACAGGTCGTGCGTGCGGGCGGTGCTGTGCGACCGCGGCGACGCGACGTGCGAGCCGACCAGCTCCGGCGGCAGCAGCTGTGCCGTCCAGCGCTGGATCTGCTGGCGCTCCACCGGGTCGAGCTGGTCGCTGCCCCAGACGCGGTCGGTGCGCTCCAGTATCCCCAGGTCCACCCGCAGCCCGCCGGACGAGCAGGACTCGATCTCGATGCCGGGGTGCCGCCCGCGCAGCTCGTCGAGCAGCCGGTAGACCGCCAGCGTCTGCGCGTGCACCCCGGCCGTGCCGGACGGGGTGTGCCCGGCGTCGACGAGGTCGCGGTTGTGGTCCCACTTCAGGTAGCTGATCGCGTACTCGGTCAGCAGCGCGTCGAGGCGCTCGAGGATGTACGCGTAGGCGGCGGGGTGCGCGAGGTCGAGCACCTGCTGGTGGCGCGAGGTCACGGGCAGCCGCCCGCCGGTCTGCAGGATCCACTCCGGGTGCGCGCGGGCCAGGTCGGAGTCCGGGTTGATCATCTCCGGCTCGACCCACAACCCGAACTGCATGCCCAGCCCGCGCACCTCGTCGATGATCGGGTTCAGCCCGCTGGGCCACACGCCCTCGTCGACGTACCAGTCACCGAGCCCGGCGGTGTCGTCGCGGCGGTGGCGGAACCAGCCGTCATCGAGGACGTAGCGCTCGACGCCGATCTCGGCGCCGCGGCGGGCGAGCTCGACGAGCCGGTCGAGGTCGTGGTCGAAGTAGACGGCCTCCCAGGTGTTGAGCACCACCGGACGCGGGTTCGCCGGGTGGTGCGGCCGGGAACGCAGGTGCGTGTGGAACCGCGCCGCGACGCCGTCGAGGCCGGTGGCGTGCGCGCCGTAGATCCACGGGCCCGTGTAGGACTCGCCCGCGGCGAGCCGGACCTCGCCGGGCAGCAGCAGCTCGCCGCCACCCAGCAGCGCGGCGCCGGTGGCGACCCGCTCGGCGTAGGCGACGTGGTTGCCGCTCCACGCCACGTGGATCGCCCAGATCTCGCCGGTGCGCATCCCGAACCCGGCCGTGCCGGCGGCGAGGATCAGCGGCGCGTCGGCGCCGGTGCGCCCGCGCCGGTTCTCCCGCGCGTGCACGCCGACGAGGAACGGGGCCCGCTGCGGCGACCGCTCGCGGCCCCAGCGCCCGGTCAGGTCGAACAGCTCGGTGGCGATCGCCGGCACCGGCAGGGCCAGCGCGAGCCCCTCGACGGCGTAGGGGACCTCGGACCCGGCCAGCGCCGTGACCGTCGCCCGCTGGCGCAACAGCCCCGACGCCAGCAGCTCGAGCTCGATCGCCACCTCGACGCCCGCATCGTCGTCGCGGCCGGCGGCCAGTACCGTCCCTGCTGCGGTATCGACGTCGAGCGCGGTGAGCGTGAACAGCGGCGACCAGCCCTCTCCGGCTCGCTGGCCCGCGAGGCCCGGCCGTCCGCTCCATCCCGACGCGTGTTCGGGCAGCAGGCCCGCGCGCGGCACCGCGTCGCTCTCGTTCGGCGCGGTGCCCGGCATGGCGGCGGCCGCGAGGCCGGCGAGATCGGCGTCGTCGAGGTCGCCGAGATCGGCGCCCCAGTGGAGCACCATCGGGAGCCGGGCACCCGCCGTCGAGAGGACGAGGCTCACCCCGGCCGCCCTCAGGTGGATCAGGTCACCAGCGGGCTCGCTCATGGACGCTCCGGAATCACATCGTCGTGGTCAACTGCCGGATAAGTTCTACGACAGAATTTATTAGCCGTCAACGGGGGTCAGCCGCCCAGCGCTGGCAGTCGCCACCCCTGCGCGGTGGCGACCATCGACAGCGAGGCGCAGACCACGACGCCCAGCACCGCGGCCACCGATCGAGGGGCGCGGCAGCGCAGCGCGATCACGGTCGCTGCCGCCCCGGCCGCTGCCGCGACGGCGCTGACGTCGTGGCGCAGGGCCAGCGGCACGGTGCCGGTCAGCAGGTCCCGGATCACACCGCCACCGATCGCGCTCACCGTGCCGAGCACCACCGCGCCGAGCACCGAGGTACCGCGGTCGAGGGCGATGATCGCCCCGACCACGCACAGCAGCCCCAGCGCGGCGGCGTCGAACGGGGCCCGGACGCCGAGGAGGAGGTCGTCGAGCACGCCGTGCCCCAGCGCCGCCACCATCCCGCCGACCAGCGCCGTCGCCGGGTAGAGGATCGAGCCGAACGCGGCGGGCGGGTGCCGCTGCACGATCAGGTCGCGGATCAGCCCACCGCCCAGCGACGAGACGAAGGCGACGACCAGCACCCCGAACGGTCCGAGGCCGGCGGCGACAGCCATCAGCCCGCCCTCGACCGCGAGGAGCAGGATCGCCGAGAGATCCGCCGCGACGAGCCATGGCGGGCGGACGGTGGGGGCGGTTCGTGCGATCAGCGCGGTGGTCATCGTCTCGGTCCTTCGGTATCAGTGGGTTAGCCAGACTCTGGCCGCCCCCGGCGGCAGGCACGGTCGGTCAGCCGGCCGATCGGGCGGCGGAGCCGCAGGTCGGCCGATCGGAGGACGGCGTCCGGGAACGCGGAACGACCCCGGGTCCACTGGGGACCCGGGGTCGCGTGCGCCTCGCACGTGCGCCTCAGCAGTGGCGCAGGCCGGGGTCGACGGTGATCGCGGAGCGGTGGACGTAGCTCGACCCGTTGCCGTCGATGATCCGGAACCAGTTCTGGTTGCCGTTGACGCTCTGCCCCTCCGTGAAGCACACGGCCTGCACCTGCGTGCCGGTTGGCAGCGACGTGACCGGAGCGGACACGTTGGACGGGCTGGAGTAGGAGGTGGTCGGGTGCGTGATGACGCCCGAGGGCTCCGAGGCCCCCGCGGTGCCCGCGAGTCCGAGGGTGGCGGCGGCGGCGAGTCCGAGTGCGACGGTGGCGAGGATCAAGGTCTTCATGATGGGCTTCCTTCCGAGGTCCGCCGGTGTTTCCGGCATGGGAGAAGCCTGTCGTCGGGCGCCCCGGACCAGGATCGGGTGATCGGCCGACCGGGTGGACGACGCCGGGGTCCCCCGATCGGTGGGCGCCGGGCTTGTCACCGGGTCGACGATGCGTGAACCTCGATCTACCCGCGTAGATCTCAAGGAGCAGCCACCGATGCCTTCCGCCCCGCCCGCACCCACCGTCGCCGTGCTGGGCAGCGTGAACCGCGACAGCGTCATCCGCGTCGCCCGCCTGCCGCAGGCCGGTGAGACCGTCGTGGCCGACGGGCTCGCACTCGGGCTCGGCGGCAAGGGGGCGAACCAGGCCGTCGCGGCCGCACGCACGGGCACGGCCACGTGCTTCCTCGGCGCGGTCGGCACGGACGCCGCGGGCGACGAGCTCGTGGCGGCGCTCGAGACCAACGATGTGGATGCCGCCGGCGTGGCGCACCGCGACGACGCGCCGTCCGGATCCGCGTTCGTGGCGGTGAGCGACAGCGGCGAGAACCAGATCATCGTGGTCGGCGGCGCCAACCGCAGCCTCGACGGCGACTACGTGGCGGCCGTCGCCGACCGGATCACCGGCGCGAGCGTGCTCGTCATGCAGTGCGAGGTGCCGGTGGCGGCGCTGCGGGCCGCCGCCGAGCTCGCAGAGCGCGCCGGGATCCGGATCGTGCTCAACCTCGCGCCCTACGTCGACGCCCCCGACCTGGCCCGCCTCGCCGATCCGCTGGTGGTCAACGAGGTGGAGGTGTCGGAGCTGCTCGGCCACACCGTCACCGACGTGGCCACGGCGCTCGCCGCGGCGGACCGGGTGCGTGGGCTGTGCCGCTCGGCCATCATCACCCTCGGCGCCGCGGGTGCGGTGTTCATCTCTCCGACCGAGGCGCGGCACGTCCAGGGCCCGGTGCCGCGAGAGGTGCGCGACACCACCGGGGCAGGCGACGCCACGGTCGGCGTCGTCGCCGCAGCGCTCGCGCACGGGCTCGGGCTCGGGCTCGCCGACGCCACCCGCTCCGGGGTCGAGGCCGGCACCCGCAGCGTCGAGCACGAGGGCGCCGCCGATCGCTATCCCCGCTTCCGGATCCGGCCCGCCGAGGCAACCGGGTGAGCGATCGCCGCCCGACCCGCGACGACGTCGCGCGTCTCGCGGAGACGTCCACGGCGGTGGTCGGCTACGTCATCAACGGCGGTCCCCGCAACGTCAGCCCCGAGCGCCGGGAGCGGGTGCTCGCCGCGATGGCCGCGCTCGACTACCGGCCCAACGCGATCGCACGCTCGCTGGCCGCCACGGAGTCGCGGACGATCGGCATGATCGTGCCCGACGTCAGCAACGCCTACTTCGCCGAGCTCGCGCTCGCCGTCGAGGCGGCGGCGCTGCCCCGCGACCGCCTGCTGTTCCTGGGCAACTCGGCCGGGCAGCAGGAGCGCGAGACGGCCTACGTCCGCACCTTCCTGGAGCGACGGGTGGACGGCATCGTCGCGATCGGCGCCGTCGGCGAGTCGACGCTCGCGGGTGCGCACGCCGCCGGCACGCGGGTGGTGATCGTCGACCGAGCAGGCGACCGGCCGCACCGGCCGCGCCACCGGACGGGCACGATCAGGCCAGTGATCGCGGTGGCTCGGCATCGTCGGCGCCAGCCCCGCAACTGAGGCGTCCCCAGCTGCGGCGAGAGGTCAAGGTCCGAGCGCTACTCCCGGCGGGCCGTGAGCCAGGGTCGCGGCTGCGCCGTTCACCGGCCGCTCCTGGCGCTCGCGACGGTTCTCGCTGGCTCGGCGCTGGCGTTCTGCGGCGCTTCGACGGGCCCAGCGGCGCCACGATCAGCGGCGTTCGCCGCTCTGAGCGATTCCCTGCCGTCCCGACGGCGAACGATCAAACGGGCGAAGTGAATATCGGCCGGTCCGAGTCAGCGGGCGAGTTCCTGCTCAGTGGCGATGCCCAGACTTCGCATTCTGCGATAGAGGGTGGCTCGACCGATGCCGAGGATCCGGGCCACTTCCGTGCGGTTGCCGGTGACGCTGGCCATCGTCTCGATGATGAGGTTGCGCTCGGCGTGTTCGAGCGGGGTGAGCTGCCGCTGGTTGGCCCGCTGGAGGATTCGGGTCGGCAGGTGGCGCAGCTCGACCTCGCGGGTCACTCCTGCGGCCAGGGCAGAGGCAAGGACGTCGCGAAGTTCAGTGACGTTGCCGTGCCATCGGCAGCGCATCAGTGCCTGTGTCGTCGGGAGCGAGCATGAGATGTCGTCGCGGCCAGTGAGCTCGGCCAGCAGAGCGGGTAGGAGGTCGGTGATGTCCTCCGTGCGCTGGTGCAGCGGTGGCACCCAGACGTGATGGGTGAAGCGAGCGAGCGCGCGTTCCAGCGACGGCGGAATCTCGGCTGTGGTCCGGGCCGTGACGAACAGCCGGCCCACCGGACCCGGTCCCAGCTCGACGAGCGACTCCAGACGGGCTAGATCTTCGGACCCGAGCCGATCGATCCGACGCAGCACCACCGCGTCTCCCGATGCCAGCGCCGCGCTGACGCGGGCGGAGAGAGAATCCCGCTCGGTCTCAGCGTTGAAGACACGGAGGCCGCGGCCGTCGTTCGCCGAACAGGCCAGGTGTCTCGCCAGCCGCGCCTTGCCGGTTCCTGCCTCCCCGGTGATGGCTACCGGTCCTTTCGAGGTGGCCAGGTCCGCAAGGAGAGTCAGGATGCGCTGCCACTGCGGGCTGCGGCCGGGAAGCGGCCGGACCGGCGCAGCGGTGTACGTGTCGCGGTTGCGGCGTGGAACGCTCCGTTCGTGCGGGTCCAGACGCAGGACCACCCCGCCGGGCTGCCGTGAGCCGGCGTCGACAGGAGAGCAGCGAATTCGGTAGCGGCCACCGGCGAGCTCGATGAACCCGTCCGAACGTCCGGCCGCCGCCATCGAGCGCGCCGTGTCCCACAGCGCCGCATGTTCTGCTGGATGCAGGTGCTCGACAGCAGTCGGGTTGGTGAGGATGACGTTGGGACGAAGCGCTACGACCGCGCCACGGTGAATGCGGCAGGTCCGCACGAACTCCTCGAGCAATGCCACCTCTGATGGCGACGCCATCTGCGTGAGGCGGGTCTGGATGTGCTCGACCGCCTCGACGAGCAAAGGCCGCATCAGCGGGTTGTAGTCGCTGGACAGGCACGTGAGATCGAGTACGCCCTCGACGGCGTGGGTGATCGGAGCGTGGATCGGCACTCCGACGCAGGACAGGCTGCGAAGGAACCCCGCGAAGTGCTCCTCACCGTGCACGACCACGGGCTTCGATTCTTCCAGAGCGGTGCCGACCCCGTTGGTGCCGGCGAACTCCTCGTGGAAGCCGAACCCGGGGGCGACACCCGCCCGGTCCAGGGTGTTGTACAGGGACTTTCGACCGACACGTCGCTGCACGATCCGGGCAGTGTGGTCGGCCAGCAGGACTGTATTCGGCGTATCCGACAGTGTGTTGACCAGCCGATCGAGCACAGGTCGGGCCGCCCGGAGCAGGCGGCTGTCATCGTCGAGATCCTGGTCGAAGGGCAGCTCGACGCGCTTCTCGTGGTCAAGGCCACACGCCGAGGACCGGCGCCAGGACGCGGCGATCACGGGCCGCAGAACGGGCTCGCCCAGGGCCGGGGGCTCGACTTGTTCCGGTGCGGTCATACGAGTCGACCTCATCAGGACCTTCGCAATCTCCAGTGACGCGAGTCACTCACGAGGGTAGCCGAGCTCGTCTCGATGGCCGGTGTTCCACATCGAGACACACGATCTGCCGTCCGCTCGGGCCGCCGTTCCCGATCCCGCCTCACCGCAGGACGTTGATCTGGGTGAACGGTCCGGTCCGCCGACATCGGCCGCGTACAAGCCAGTGTCTCGAACTGGAACGGCTCGGTCGGCCGATCAACGTGAACCATCTCCGTTCACTGCTACCTGGCCGCGAGATCGCCACCACTGGAGGAATGTCGCCCCAGGCGTTGAGAGACCGACGCGGAGATCCGCCGCGGCGACCTTGCTCGGGAAACGACTCTGACCGCGGCGATCTCGGTCGGACCCTTCCCCGCTATCCGCACGAGGAGCGCACGGTGCACAGCTTGATGATGGATGTACCGCTGCAGATCAAGACCCTGCTGTGGCGTGCTGAGCGTCTCTACGGACACAAGGAGGTCATCGCTCGCACCGAGAGCGGGATCGATGTGTTCACCTTCGCCGAGTTCGGGCAGCGTGCGCGTCGACTGTCGAACGTCTTGAGCGACCTGGGCGTCGGGCCCGGTGACCGGGTCGGCACGCTGGCCTGGAACACCGCCGCACATCTGGTGTCCTACTTCGCTGTGCCCTGCATGGGCGCCGTCCTGCACACCATCAACACCCGGCTCTCGGACGAGCAGATCGCCTACATCATCGCGCACGCCGATGACACCGTGCTGCTCGTCAGCGGTGACCAGTTGCCGCTGCTCGAACGCCTCCGGGACCGGCTGGCGAACGTTCGGGCCGTCATCGCATTCGACGGCGCAGTCCCGGCAGCGGGCGTTCTTCCCGTTCCGGTGCATTCCTACGACGACCTGATGGCGGCGGCCGCGGACGACTACGACTACCCAGATCTGAACGAGAACACCGCAGCGTCGATGTGCTACACGTCGGGCACCACAGGCGACCCGAAGGGCGTGGTCTACAGCCACCGCAGTACCGTGCTGCACGCCCTCGGCCTGTGCACCACCGGCACCATCGGCGTGAGCGAGGCCGAGCGCTACGCGCTGGTGACCCCGCTCTCGCACGTCAACTCGTGGGGGATGCCGTTCGCCTGCGTCATGCAGGGCGCCACCATCGTGCTACCGGGCGATCACCCCGTGGGCTCCGACTACCTGCAGATGGTCGAGACCGCGAAGCCCACCGTCCTGGTCGGCGCGGTGACCGTCGGAATGCTCCTCCGCCGCGCACTGGAGGACCATCCGGGCACGTTCGACATCTCGTCGTTGCACACCCTGTGGCTGGGGGGCCAGGCGCCGCCGGTCGGCGAGATGAAGTGGTGGAAGCAGCAGCACGGCATCCACGTCACCCAGGCCTGGGGCATGACCGAGGCCTCGCCCGTGCTCACCTTCTGCGGCCTGACGACCGCCAACCAGCACCTCGACGGGGACGCCCGCTTCGCGATCTTCGGCCGGCAGGGGCAACCGCTGCCGCTGGTCGAGGTCAAGCTGCTCGGTGACGACGGGAGCGAGGCGCCGTGGGACGGACGGACACCCGGGGAGGTCCTCGTCCGGTCGCCGTGGGTGATCCGCGAGTACTACGACGACGCCCGCTCGGCAGCCAGCTTCACCGACGGCTGGTTCCACACCGGTGACATCGCCACCATGACGCCCGACGGCTACCTCACGATCGTCGACCGTGCCAAGGACCTGATCAAGAGCGGTGGCGAGTGGATCTCGTCGGTGGCGCTGGAGAACGCGCTGTCCGACCACCCGAAGATCGTCGAGGCCACCGTGGTCGGAGCGCCGGATCCCACGTGGATCGAGCGGCCCGTCGCCTTCATCGTCGCTTCCGGCGAGGTCTCCGCCGAGGAACTCAAGGCTCACCTGAAGGAGCGGTTCCCGTCCTTCTGGGTCCCGGACCGGTTCGACCTGATGGCGGAACTGCCCAAGACGAGCGTCGGGAAGTTCGACAAGAAGCTGCTCCGCAGCGCCTTCCTCTGATCCGACGCACCGCAACCACGACACCTTGATCGACAAGGAGACAACGATGCCTACCGACCACGGCTTCACCGAGCTCAGCAGCGGCCACGGCTTCCTCGAAGCACCTCGCTACCGCGACGGGAAGCTCTACCTCAGCGACTTCTTCAACACCCGGGTCATCGCGATGGACAACGACGGCAGCTGGGAGACGGTCGCCGAGGTCCCGAACTCGCCGTCCGGCCTCGGGTTCCTGTCCGACGGGTCAATGCTGATCGTCTCGCAGCACGACCACAAACTGTTGCGGCGCGCGGTCGACGAGACGATCACCGTGCACGCCGACCTGGCCGCCTTCTGCGGCGGCGACGCGAACGACATGCGCGTCGTGAACGACCACGCCTACATCGGCAACTTCGGCTTCGACCTGGCAGGCGGCGCGGCGCCCGCGACCACCAACCTGATCCACGTCACCCCGGACGGCACGGTCTCCAGCGTGCCCGGCGACACGCTCTTCCCCAACGGGGCGGAACTGCACCCCGACCGGACGACATTCCTGCTCGCCGAGACCCTCGCACACAAGATCTCCGCCTACACCCTGCAGCCCGACGGCACCCTCACAGACCACCGGACCTGGGCAGACCTGCCCGGCACCCACAACCCGGACGGCATGACCGTCGACGCCGACGGGGGCGTCTGGTACGCCAACGCGCTGACCGAGGGCCCGGAGAGCGGCTTCTACCGGGTAGAGGAGGGCGGCGAGATCACCGACCGGATCCTCGTCCCGGACGCCTGGGGAGTGGCCGCCACCTTCGGCGGACCCAACAACGACGTGCTCTTCCTGATCACCAACACGACGACACTGCCCGACTTCGCGCAGGGCAAGTCCAACGGCTACGTCCGCGTCGCGAACGTCGGCCGCCGCGGAGCCAACTGAGGCGGGAGCCGATCGAACTGCGGCCGCACGGCCTCGGAGCCTCGGGCCCGGTCGTGCGGCCGTCTCGACCGAGGACGCCCGACCATCCGAGAGGAACCCATGTTCACCGGCCGCATCGCCCGATTCGACACACCTGGACAACCCTTCACGCTCACCGAAGCCACCCTCACCGAGGTCGGTCCCGGCGAGGTGCTGATCAGGGTGACGCGAACCAACATCTGCGGCTCGGACCTGCACGCCTGGCACGGCACCTTCAACACGAAGGGGCTCGGCGGTCAGCTCCCCACGGTCCTGGGACACGAAATGGTCGGCGAGATCGCCGCGCTCGGCGACGGCGTCACCGCCGACTCCGACGGTCGTCGTCTTGAGACGGGAACGCGGGTCGTCTTCCCGTACTTCTTCTCCTGCCATCGCTGCTACAGCTGTCTTCACGGGCGTCGCACCGCCTGCGAGAAGCTGTCCATGGCGATGCTGGGTAACGCCGAGCAGCCTCCCTACTTCGTCGGCGGCTACGGGGACTACTTCCTGCTGCCCGCCGACGCCGTCCTCTATCGCGTCCCCGACTCGGTTCCAGACGAACTGGCATCCGGGGCGAACTGTGCGTTGTCGCAGGTCATGTATGGGCTCGAACGCGCGAATCTGACCTTCGGGGAGAGCGTGGTCATACAGGGAGCAGGCGCGCTCGGCCTGTACGCCGTCGCCGTTGCCAAGGCGCGGGGAGCCCGGGTCGTCATCGCGATCGACGGCGTCGCCGAACGGCTCGAGCTCGCCACCGCCTTCGGCGCGGACCACGTCATCGACCTCACCGAGGTCACCGAGGTCCGAGACCGGGCCAAACACGTCCGCACCTGGACGTCAGGTCGCGGCGCGGACGTTGTCGTCGAGGTGGTCGGCATCCCGGCCGCGATCGACGAGGGCCTGAAGATGCTCGCCATGTACGGCCGCTACGTCGAGATCGGCAACATCAACCGGGGCAGGACGTTCGATTTCGATCCGTCGAGCTTCCTCTTCTCGAACAAAACCATGATCGGCGTGTCACTCTACGAACCCGACGTGCTCTCCCGTGCGCTGACCTTCCTCGAGCAACAGCGGGACAAGATCCCGCTCGCGAGACTCGGCGCCGCCACGTACTCGCTCGACCAGATCAACGACGCCTTCGCCGCGGCAGAGAGCAAACGCGATGTTCGCGCCAGCATCGTGATGGACCGGGGCCGTTGACGTGACCGAGCAAGCCACGGCGATGCGCGAACGCAACACTCTCTACATCGACGGTCGCTGGATCGCGCCCGTGTTCCCAACGGCGTGGTCGAGGTCGTGAATCCGGCGACCGAGAAGGTGATCGGGCACGTCCCGAACGGTACCGCCGGCGATGTGGACGCCGCAGTCTCGGCTGCGCGCCGCGCCTTCGATCCGGACATCGACCTGAGGGAGCGGCGGCGCCGCGTATCCGCGATCATCGATGCCACGGCACGACATCTGCCGGCGATCGCCGCGCTGATCACCGCGGAGATGGGCGCCCCGGTGCGGATAGCCGAGGGTGTCCAGACACAGGTACCGATGTCCGTTGCCCGCGGCACCCTCGATGTCCTCGACCAGCCGCACGGGGAAGAGCGGATCGGCAACTCGCCGATCGTGCGGACGATCTTCCAGTTCTTGATCGGCGTTGGCGCGCTCGCCCGGTCCGCGTCGGCGGGTGTGGGCGTGTTGACCCTGGTGTCCGGCATGCATGTCCACCGGGCGGCGGTCCGGGCCGGCGCGGAACCCGCAGCCACCCGGCGATGACAAGGTACTGGACGCGCACCAGGGCCCCCGCCCGCGAGGAACTGTTCGCCGTCGAACGTCTTGCCGGCGCGAAAGGCCTCGGTGCTCGGTTGTCACTACCATCGCAGTTGTCAGTACAACTCTTGTAGTCACCGTGACTATGACCGTAGTATCGGGCAATGGGTACGCGACGCGAAGAGCTCCTCGATGCCGCGATCACAGTCCTCGGCGAGCGTGGGATCCACGCATTGACCCACCGCGCGGTCGACGCTACGGCCGGCCTGCCGGCGGGCTCCACGTCCAACCACTTCCGCACCCGCGACGCGCTGCTCAACGCCGTGGTGGAGCGCTTCGCCGCCCGCGAGCGCGCCGCCTGGGAGGACCTCGCGAGGCGGATGTACCCGACCACCCCGCAGGAGCTTGCCCAGGTGCTGGTTCTCGCGGCCAAAGAGGCCACCGGCAAGCTGCGCACGCTGACCCTGGCCCGCTACGCGATCCTCGTCGAGGCGGGCATCCACCCGTCGCTGCGCGCGCAAATGAGTACCACCGGCGCCGGGGTCAACGCGTGGTTCATGCAATGGCTGCGCGTTGCCGGCTCCACCGACCCCGAGCGCGACGGGCCGATCATCATGAACCACTACACCGGCCTCGTCCTGCACGACCTCGCCATTCCGGACCCGGCGTTCGACCCGGCCGACCAGATCACGGCACTCGTGACGACCGTGCTCCGGCCACGATCCGTGGAGGTTCCGTCATGACCGCCTCTCTCGACCGCGACCACGTCTGGCAGGCCATCGACGCGCAGCGTGCGAGCCTGACCGTCCTGCTCGACGAACTCTCCGACGACGAGTGGCAGCAGTCCTCCCTGTGCGCGGGTTGGACCGTTCGGGACGTCGCCGCCCACCTGACCATGCAACAGCTCAGTCTCGGTGACGAACTGCGCATTCTGGGCAAGTGGCGCGGCAGCGTGGACCGCACGACCCAGCACGTCGCCCGGCTGCGGGCCGCCGAGCTGACTACCGCGCAGATCATCGCGGCGATCCGCGACATGATCGGCTCACGCCGGCACAACTTCGGCGTGACCCACCTCGAGACGCTCACCGACATCCTGGTGCACAGCCAGGACATCGCCATCCCGCTCGGCCGCCGCCTCGACATGGCGCCCGCCGCCGCGGCCGCCGCCGCCGGCCGGAACCTGTCGATGCGCATGCCGCCGCCGCCGCCGTCGATCAAGAACGTGGCCGGCTTCCGGCTCACCGCCACCGACACGACCTGGTCGGCCGGCGAGGGCCCTGAGGTCCGGGGCCCGATGGCCGCGCTGCTCCTCGTGTGCTGCGGGCGCCTCATCGCGCTACCGCAACTGTCCGGCGAGGGCGCCGCCGCCCTCGCCGCCCGCATCTCGGCAACCGCGCCGACGGCCCGATCTGAGGGAACGTCATGACCGAGGCGCCAACCGCGCCGGCGTACCTGTGGTCGGCACGCCGAGTTCCACCCCGACCCAGGCGTGATGCGGCCACGACGTCGTTGCGCCATGTCACCGAGGGGCAACAGAACAGGTACTGCGCTCCGTAGGAGCCGTGAATCCTGCTCGGGTCTTTCGACCCGCGCAATGCGCTGACGACCTCGCCGCAGGTGGGGCCCGGACGGGTGTGCTGTGGAAGGCGCTCACACCGGGGTGAGCAGGACGATCGGGATGGTGCGGTCGGTCTTCTGCGCGTACTCGTCGTGGGGCGGGAAGGTCTGCGCCAGCTGCGTCCAGTGGGCCAGGAACAGCTTCAGCGTCACGACATCCACTTGCCGGCGGTCTGCCAGAGCAGCTTCGGCGACAGCTACAGCTGCTCCGAGGCCTCGCTGCCCACCGACATCGCCGGTCGGAACCGAGATCTCCGAGGGTCTTCACACGCGGAGGGCCGTCGTTGACACCGAACATGAGCCACCACAGCTCGGAGCCCGTTCAATGGATCAGATCGACCGGCGAAGGACACCTGGCGTAGCGACTTCGGGTCCGTCGCACACTGGGACCGCCGGCTCGCCGCGGCGGCCGCGACAGCGGGACCGGACGGCCTTTGGCCTCTCATCGCCGACTGACGGGCCCTCGGTGCTGGGATCGGGAGGACATCCTGCGATCGGCGCCACGGCGACACACCATCGTCCCCGTCCTGGCCGGTGAAGGCGCCGAGCAGGCCGGGCTGGGCCTGCTCGGGGTCGGAGCCGTGATCTTCCCCGTGACCGTGATCGCGGTCCGGCGGAAAGTAAACGGCGCAGACGCGGTTCCCGCCGGGCACCGGGAAGAACGGGAACAACGTCGGCTCCGGCAGCAGCGGTGGATCGGGTCAGCTGGAATGGACGAAGTCCGGGTATCCGTTCGCCTTCGAGGTGTTCACCTCGTCGAGGAAGCCCGGGAGGCCGCCCGGGTACATCAGCATCTGCACCTTCTTGCCCGGCACGTTGGCCCCCATGTACCACGACTTCGCCTTGGTGAACAGCGCCTGCGCCACGATGGCGTCGATCCCCTCCTGCCACCTCGCCTCGGCAGCCGGTGTCGCCTCCGAGCGCGTGACACCCGAGGTCAACAGGTGGTCGACGTAGTCAGCGACCCACTCACCCTGAGCCTCCGCGCACGACGGTCCGTTGCAGAACGCGGAGGGGCTCTGCGGGCCGTACACGAACAGCAGGTTCGGGAATCCCGCAGTCGCCGAGCCCAGCGCGGTGTGGGCGCCGTCCTTCCACGACTCGGCGAACGACTCTCCCTTGGCATTGCGGATGTCGATCGCGGTGATGCCGCCGGTGACAGCGTCGAACCCGGTCGCGAGCACGATCACGTCGAACTCGTTCACGACACCGTCGGCAGTGCGGATCCCGTTCGACGTGATCTGCGAGATCCCGTTCCGCTGCAGGTCGACCAACGCGACGTTGTTCTGGTTGAAGATCTCGTAGTAGCGCTGCTCCAGCGATGGCCGCTTGACGCCGAAAGGGTGCGGCGGACTGGTCGGGGCAAGACTCTCCCACAGGTCCTTGTCGTCGATCCGCGCCCGGGTCTTGTCGCGCCAGAAGTTGTAGAAGTGAGTGTTCGACTCCTCGTTGAAGAAGAAGTCGTTGAAGTTTCCCAGCCATGGCACGAACCCGCCGATCTCCCACAGCTTCTCGTACGCGGCCGCACGCTCCTCGGCCGAGACGTCAGTCGTCGCGTTCCCCAGGAAGTCGTAGTCGAATCCGGCGAAGGTGCCGTTCCGGAGCGCCATCCGCTCTCGGCACGTCTCCTTGTCCGCGATCTTGTCCTCGGCCGAGAACGCCCGCTGGCGCATCGGCAGCGCCAGATTCGGCGTCCGCTGGAACACGGTCAACTGGGACGCGACCGGCGCAGCCTCCTGCGCGACCTGGACACCGGACGCGCCGGTGCCGATGACCGCGACCCGCTTGCCATCCAGGCTCAATCCGCCCTGGGGCCAGCGTGCGGTGTGGTGGATCTCGCCTGTGTAGTCCTGCAGGCCGGGCAGATCAGGGACGAACGGCTTGGAGCCGAACCCAGTGCACAGAACCAGGTGCCGGGCCTGGAACTCCCTCGTCGTACCGGTCGCTCTGTCCGTGGCCGTGACGTTCCAGCGACGAGTCGCCTCATCGAACAGGGCAGAGTCCACGGGCGTGTTGAACGAGATGTCGCGGGAGTAGTTCTTCTTCTCGTCGATGTAGCGGAAGTATTCGCGTACCTCCGACCAGTCGGGATACAGGACACTGTAGTCCCAGTCCTTCCACAGGTCCTCGTCGGAGAACTGGTACATCGATGCCCAGGTATCGACCCGCGCGCCCGGATAGCAGTTCCAGTACCAAACTCCTCCCAGACCGGGTGCGGATTCCAGTACGTGTACTCCATGTCCCCGCTCCCGCAACCTGTCGAGCTGATACAGGCCGGCGAAACCAGCGCCGACGATGAGGACGTCGAGCTCGTTGTGCTCCGTCACGATTGACCGATCCTTCCGTGGCCACAGCTGCTTGTGTGGCGAGAATCATGCCGACCGCGTACGGGTGCACCGCCGTTCCACTTTGATACATCGGCCCATCAGATTCCAACGGCACGCCGGGCTTCGCGGAGGGTCAGAACACCCTCGTCCACGGTGGGCTGGGGCTTGGACTCGGCGGGCGAACCGCCCAGCCATCCGCATCAAATGGGCGTTGTCGAGCTCACTTCCGCAACGCTAGTAGAGCGTCGCTTCTAAGATTCGGGGTAGAGGTGTCGGAGTTTGGTGCGGGCGTCGCTGGCGGTGAAGTGCCAGTTGACTTGTCGCTGGTCGGTGTTGGTGGTGGCCTGCCAGGCGTCGAGTTCGGTGTTGAGGATGTCCAGGTCGGCGATGCGGCGGTCGAG
>NZ_JBHSIR010000036.1:0-152886 GCF_042653605.1 Pseudonocardia sp. GCM10023141 | reverse complement strand
CGAACTCATCATCGCCGCGATCGTGTTATGGCTGCGCACCGGCTTACAGGACACGCCCTAGTAGACCGTGCCGCGGGCCACTCCGGACCGCAGCATGGTGGCCATCCCAGCGTCAGATCGCAGGATGGCCACCATGCTGCGATGTGGGAGGGCGGGCGGGGCGCTCAGTGCGGCAGCGGCGGGGCCGGGACGAGGCCGGCGCGGTCGGCGATCCACGGCAGCGCTGCCGTGAGCGAGTCGATGGCCATCGGCCAGGAGTGACCGCCGGGCAGGCTGATGAGCTGCACCGGCAGGCCTGCCTCCGCCGCGGCGTCACGCACCCGGGCGGCCTCCGGCCCGTAGAGGGCGTCGTCGCGGCCGGTGGTGAGGATGCCGGCGCTGGCGACGTACCGGCCGGGGGCGGCCGTCTTCAGCACGTCCAGCGGGTTGACCAGGCGGAACGCGTCGTCGTCCCCACCGAAGGCGGCCTGCACGGTCTGCGCGCGGTCCCCCAGCGTCGGCTCGGCCTGCCCGGCGATGTCGAGGAAGGTCGGGTAGACCTCGGGCCTGCGCACCGCCAGTTGCAGCGAGCAGGTGCCGCCGAAGGAGAACCCGCCGATCGCCCGGTGGTGATGGCGGACCTGCAGGTGCTCGGTCTCCCACGCCGGCACGTCGACGGCGAGGTAGGTCTCGGCGTTGCCGAGCCTCGAATCCAGGCACAGCGGGTTGCCGAACGACGAACCGGTGGTGTCGGGGACGATCACCACCGGCGCGAGCCCGTGGTGCGCGGCCGCGAAGCGGTCCAGGACATTGGCGAGCTGGCCGGCGAGCAGCCAGTCGTCCGGGCCGCCGGGCTGGCCGGGGATCAGCACCAGCACCGGCAGCTCGGCGCGGATGCTGCCGAGGTAGGCGGGCGGCAGGTAGAGCCAGGCCGGGCGGGCCGCGAATCCCGACGCCGTGCCGGGGATCGAGACCTGCGCGACCTGCCCCGTGGCCGGCATGTCCGGCGGCGGCGTCCAGCCGGCCGCGAGCGACATCCCGGCCGATGCGGTCACGAGTTCCACCTCGCGCGGCAGGTCGGCGAAGGTGGTCTGGTCGGATGCCTGCAGCCCGACGGCCGACGCGAGCGTCGGGCGGTACCCGTAGAACGCGTTGACCTTGACCGCGCCCATCAGCAGCACGGCGACCACGGCGAGCACGGTCACCGCGACGCGCAGCCGGCCGCTCCCGCGAGGGGCCCACGCGAGGGCGCACCCGGCGGCGGTGACCGCGATCCAGAACAGCACGCGCAGCGGGAGCGGATCGGGGAACGGACGCAGGAGCGCCACGCCCACGGCGGAGAGCGCGGCGACCAGCACCCCGATCCCGATGCAGGTCGAGACGGTGCGCAACCACCACCGCCGACCCCGGCGCACCAGCAGGTACACCAGCGCGAGCCCACCGACCACCGAGATCGTCGAGGGCAGCACACCGGCGATCAGCGGGGCGTCCAGCAGTGGTGACGCGATCAGGGCTTCCTCCAACCGGGCCGTTGTGAGGCTAACGCCGCCCGGATCATGGGGATGCGGCGGGCCGACGCATCCACGGGACGGTCATCACGACGCCCCCTACCGTTCGTCCGGCACACCTACGGTGGAGTCGTGGCTACCTCCCGGCGCATCCGAGCACTGATCACCAACGACGACGGCATCGACTCACCGGGGCTGTGGGCCCTCGCAGCGGGCGCGCGCGACGCCGGACTGGACGTGGTCGTGGCCGCACCGCACATCGACGCGAGCGGCGTTGGCGCCTCCGTCGCGGCCGTGCGGGAGGACGGGCGGGTGCTGGTGCACACCCGCGAGATCGAGGGACTGCCCGGCATCCCCGCGTTCGCCGTTGAGGGCCACCCGGCGTTCATCGTGCACGCCGCGGGGCGGGGCTGGCTCGACCCGGAGCCCGACATCGTCCTGTCCGGGATCAACGCTGGTGCGAACACGGGCCACTCGGTGCTGCACTCGGGGACGGTCGGCGCGGCGCTCACCGCGACGCTGCACGGCTGGCGGGGCCTCGCCGTGTCGCTGGACTGCGTGTGGCCACCGCAGCAGCCGCACTGGGAGGCGGCCGTGCACGTGCTGCCCGAGGTGCTCGACATCCTGCTCGCCGCCCCCGAGGGCACGGCGCTGTCGCTGAACGTCCCGGACCGCCCCGTCGCGGAGCTTGGCGGGCTGCGCGAGGCGCGGCTCTCCCGGTTCGGGCAGGTCCAGATCCTGGTCGAGCACAGGGTCGGCGACGACGGCCGGGCCGGCCTGCACGCCACGCTGGCGGAGTCGGGAGAGCCGGAGCCGGGCACCGACTCGGCGCTGCTGGCGGCCGGTCACCCCGCGCTCACCGAGCTCCGCTCGATAGGGGAACGGGCCGGCGTGCTCACCCAGGCCGGGTGAGCCACCACCCCCAGAAGGAGTGTGACCCGGACCACAGTGCACGATCTCACGATGGGTGACGGGGACATTCGCGCTGAGTGGTCGACGGGTTTCGCGCGCACGATGGCGGAGGAGATCCGGTCGGGGCTGCGATCGGGCGCGTTGACCTGGGGCGAAGCCGATCAGCTCCTGGCGAGGCTGCGCATGGTCGTGGACCAGGCGCTCGACCTGGCGCCGCAGTTCAGCTGATCACGGGCGCCGACGGACTCAGTGCTCGTCGGCGCCGGTGAGCTCCAGTTCGAGCTTGTCGGCCACGTCGACGACGAGCCGGAACGACCGGTCGAAGCCGTCCAGCTCGGTGTCGCCGAGCGGGATCGAGTGCCGGAACAGCACCAGCCCGTTCTCGGAGACGGCACCCCCCGCGATCGACTCGCCCGCGCGCTCGAGCATCTTGCCAAGGTCGATCTGCTCGAGCCGGCCGATGGGCGAGGTGATCTGCGCCCACGGGTGGTTGTCCTCCCCCGTGACCTGGCGCACCAGCACGATCTGCGTGCGATCGCCGGGCGTGGGCAGGTTGAACCAGAGCTCGCCCTCGGCCTGCCGCATGATCTCGTAGCGAACCCGCACGAAGGACATGAGGTCGTCCCAGCTGGCCACGCGCCACCTCCCGATCGTCGAGGCGGACCGTACCGCGATCACGGTCTCGCAGGGGCACCGCCCGGCTACAGACCCAGCTGCCGGGCGATCAGCATCTTCTGGACCTCGCTGGTGCCCTCGCCGATCTCCAGGATCTTGGCGTCGCGGTAGAACCGCCCGACCGGGTACTCGTTCATGAAGCCGTAGCCGCCGAAGACCTGCGTGGCGTCGCGGGCGTTGTCCATCGCCGCGTTGGACGCCACGAGCTTCGCGATCGCGGCCTCCTTCTTGAACGGCTCGCCGCGCAGCATCTTCGCCGCCGCCGCGTAGTAGGCCAGCCGCGCTGTGTGCGCCCGCGCCTCCATGTCGGCGATCTTGAACTGGATGGCCTGGTAGCTACCGATCGGGTGGCCGAACGCCTCGCGTTCGTGGGCGTAGCGCACCGACTCGTCGACGCAGCCCTGCGCGAGCCCCACCGACAGCGCCGCGATCGCGACGCGGCCCTCGTCGAGGATCGAGAGGAACTGCGCATAGCCGCGGCCCCGCTCGCCGACCAGATTGGCGGCCGGCACGCGGACGTCGTCGAAGGAAAGCTCGTGGGTGTCGGAGGCGCACCAGCCGACCTTCGAGTACTTCGGCGCGACCCGGAAGCCCGGTGTGCCGGCCGGGACGAGGATCGCCGAGATCTCCTTGCGCCCCTCCCGCTCGCCGGTGACGGCCGTGACGGTGACGAGCGAGGTGATGTCGGTGCCCGAGTTCGTGATGAACGCCTTCGAGCCGTTGATCACCCACTCGTCGCCGTCGAGGCGCGCGGTGGTGCGGGTGGCGCCTGCGTCCGAGCCGCCGCCCGCCTCCGTCAGCCCGAAGGCACCCAGCCGGGTGCCCGCGGCGATCTCCGGCAGCCACTGCTCCTTCTGCTCGTCGGTGCCGAAGCGGTAGATCGGCATCGCGCCGAGCGATACACCCGCCTCCAGCGTGATCGCCACCGACGAGTCGACGCGGGCCAGCTCCTCCAGCGCGAGGCAGAGCGCGAAGTAGTCACCGCCCATCCCGCCGTACTCCTCGGAGACGGGCAGGCCGAACAGGCCCATCGCGCCCATCTTCGCGACGATGTCGTAGGGGAACTCGCCACGCTCGTAGAAGTCGCCGATGACCGGCGCCACCTCCTTGCGGGCGAACTCCTCGACGGTCGCGCGCAGTGCCTCGTGCTCCTCGCTCAGGGTGAGGTCCATGATCAGTCCTTGGTGGTGGGTTCGACGATGAGGAGCGCGGCGTCGCGCGCCACGGTGGCGCCGACGCGGGCGCGGAGTTCCCGGACGATCCCGTCGACCGGGGCCGTGAGGACGTGCTCCATCTTCATGGCCTCGACGACCACGAGCCGGTCGCCCGCGGCAACCTGCTGGCCGTCGGTGACCTCGACGACGGTGACGGTGCCCGGCATCGGCGAGAGGACGGGCCCGCCCGCTCCCGACTGGGCCGCCGCGGCGGCGTCGACGGGTGCCTGCTCCCGCACGCCCCATGCGCCGCCGTCCCGGCCGAGCCACAGCGTCGACCCGTCCTGCGCGCAGGTGTAGCGACGCGTGATGCCGCCGGCCGTGACGGTCAGCGTCGCACCGTCGCCACGGGCCGACACGCGCTGCGGTTCGCCATCACCGACCACCACCTCCGCGTCGGCGGCCCGGCCGCGGATGCGCACGGCGACGGGCTCGGAGCCGGCCACGATCATGTTCCAGGTGGTCCAGGCCGGTTCCCCGACGCGCCAGCCGCCGGGGACGTCGAACGGGTCGACGATCGCGCCGGTGGGCTCCAGTTCCAGCAGCGCGTGCGCCGCCGCAGCGGGCAGCACGTCGGCGGGCAGCGCCGCCGCCGTCCACTCGTCGAGCCTGCGGCCGACGAGCCCGGTGTCGAGGCGGGCGGCCCGCACGTCGGCGTCGGCGAGCAGTGCGCGCAGGAAACCGATGTTGGTGCCGAGCCCGAGCAGCACGGTCTCGCGCAGCGCGGCGTCGAGGCGGCGGATCGCCTCGTCGCGGTCGGCGCCGTAGGCGATGATCTTGGAGAGCATCGGGTCGTAGTCCGAACCGACGACCCCGCCTGCCACCACACCGGAGTCCACGCGGACGCCGGCGGGTTCGCGCAGCGCGAGGATGGTGCCGCCGGTCGGCAGGAAGCCCGCCGCGGGATCCTCGGCGTAGACCCGCACCTCGATCGCGTGGCCGGTCAGCACCACGTCGTCCTGCGTGATCGGCAGGGTCTCGCCCGCCGCGACCCGCAGCTGCAGCTCGACGAGGTCGAGTCCGGTGACCAGCTCGGTGACGGGGTGCTCCACCTGCAGCCGGGTGTTCATCTCCATGAAGAAGAACTCGTCCGGACGATCAGCGCCGACGATGAACTCGACGGTGCCGGCACCGGAGTACCCCACCGAGCGGGCCGCCTCGACGGCCGCGGCGCCCATCGCGGCGCGCTGCGCGGGCGTCAGCAGCGCGGACGGCGCCTCCTCCACGATCTTCTGGTGGCGCCGCTGCAGCGAGCACTCGCGCTCGCCCAGGTGCACGACGTTGCCGTGCTGGTCGGCCATGACCTGGATCTCGATGTGGCGCGGGGTGGTGACCAGCCGCTCGACGAGCAGCGTGTCGTCGCCGAACGAGCTGCGGGCCTCCCGGCGCGCTGTGGCCAGCGCCGCGGCGAGGTCCTCGATCCGGTGCACCTCGTGCATGCCCTTGCCGCCGCCACCCGCGCTGGGCTTGAGCAGCACCGGGAAGCCGATCTGCTCGACCGCGAGCGTCAACGCCTCGTCGTCGAGCCCGGCCCCGTCGGAACCGGGGACGACCGGGACGCCCGCCTTCGCCACCGTCTGCTTGGCGCGGATCTTGTCGCCCATGGCCTCGATGGCTGACGCCGGCGGGCCGACGAACGCGATGCCCGCCGCCTCGCAGGCCGCGGCGAACGCCGTGTTCTCGCTCAGGAAGCCGTAGCCGGGGTGGATGGCCTGCGCGCCGGTGGCGCGGGCGGCATCGAGCACGGCGTCGATGGACAGGTAGCTCTGTGCAGCAGAGCTACCTGCGCCGAACCGCGAGCTCCCGGCGGCGGCCGGCCCGATGCGCACGGCGACATCGGCGAGCGCGACGTGCGGCGCGCCCGCGTCGGCATCGGAGTGGACGGCGACCGACCGGATGCCCAGCGCGCGCAGCGTCCGGATGACCCGGACGGCGATCTCGCCCCGGTTGGCGACAAGAACGGTGTCGAACATGTCCCTCACATCCGGAAGACGCCGAAGGCCGGGTCGGCCAGTGGCGCGTTGGCGGCGGCGGAGAGGGCGAGCCCCAGCACCGTCCTGGTGTCCTTCGGGTCGATCACGCCGTCGTCCCAGATCCGGGCGGTGGAGTAGTACGGGTGGCCCTGGCGCTCGTACTGGGCGCGGATGCGGTCCTTGAACTCCTCCTCCGGCTCCGGGTCTCCCGCGCCGCGGACGGTGGCGAGCACCATCGCGGCCTGCTCGCCGCCCATCACCGAGATCCGGGCGTTGGGCCACATGAACAGGAACCGGGGCGAGTAGGCCCGCCCGCACATCGAGTAGTTGCCGGCGCCGAACGAGCCGCCGATCACCACCGTGAACTTCGGGACGCGTGTCGAGGCCACCGCAGTGACCATCTTGGCGCCGTTCTTGGCGATGCCGCCCGCCTCGTACTCGCGCCCGACCATGAACCCGGAGATGTTCTGCAGGAACACGAGCGGGATACCGCGCTGGTCGCACAGCTCGACGAAGTGCGCACCCTTCTGCGCCGACTCCGAGAACAGGATCCCGTTGTTCGCGACGATCCCCACCGGGTGCCCGTGCAGGCGCGCGAAGCCGGTGACCAGCGTGGTGCCGTACTCGGCCTTGAACTCGTGGAACCGGGAGCCGTCGACGATCCGGGCGATGACCTCGCGCACGTCGTAGGGCGTGCGGGAGTCGGTGGGGACCACCGCGTAGAGCTCGGCGGGGTCGGCGAGCGGCTCCTCGACGGGCCGCACGTCCCACGGGCGCGGGGTGCGCTGCCCGAGCGTGCCGACGATCGAGCGGACGATCTGCAGCGCGTGGGCGTCGTCCTCGGCGAGGTGGTCGGTGACGCCGGAGATCCGGGAGTGCAGCTCGCCGCCACCCAGCTCCTCCGCCGTGACGACCTCACCCGTGGCGGCCTTCACCAGTGGCGGGCCGCCCAGGAAGATCGTGCCCTGGTTGCGGACGATCACGGCCTCGTCGCTCATCGCGGGCACGTACGCGCCGCCCGCGGTGCAGGAGCCGAGCACCGCGGCGATCTGCGGGATACCCATGCCCGACATCTGCGCCTGGTTGTAGAAGATGCGGCCGAAGTGCTCGCGGTCGGGGAACACGTCGTCCTGCTCTGGCAGGTACGCGCCGCCGGAGTCGACGAGGTAGAGGCACGGCAGGTGGTTGTGCAGCGCCACCTCCTGCGCGCGCAGGTGCTTCTTGACCGTCATCGGGTAGTACGTGCCGCCCTTGACGGTGGCGTCGTTGGCCACGATCACGCACTCGCGACCGGACACCCGTCCGACACCGGTGATCATCCCGGCACCGGGCGCGTCGCCGTCGTAGAGACCGTGGGCGGCGAGCGGGGACAGCTCGAGGAACGGGCTCGACGGGTCGACGAGCGAGTCGACGCGGTCGCGCGGCAGCAGCTTGCCCCGCTCGACGTGCCGCGTGCGGGCCCGCTCCGGCCCACCCAGGCGTGCCGTGGCGAGCTCGGCACGAAGGTCATCGACGAGCTCCCGGTGTGCGGCATCGTTGCGCGCACCGGCCTCTCCGGTCGGATCGGCGCTGGCGTGCAGCACCGGGCTCGACGTGGCGACGCCCATGGTTCTCCCTCGCATCGGCTGGACGGGACCGAGGTTAACGTTCATTAACCTGGGACGCCACCACCAACAGGTGTGACGCCGCTCTGGATGTTTCCGGCGGTCTCCCGGACACTGGTGGGGTGCAGCAGGATCCGACGACCACCGAGCGACCCCTGCTCGGGCTCGTGCCACTCGGCCTGATCGCGCTGACCACCGTGCTGCTGGTGGGAGTCGCGTCCCGGCTCGTCGCGTACGACGACCTCCCGTTCCTGTCGTGGGTCGGGGTCGCCGCGCTGGCCGCCGCCATGCTGCTCGTCATCGCGCCGGGCAGGCGCTGGCTGTTCTGGGCGCGGGTCCTGTGCGTCGTCGTGCTGATCGCCGCGGTGTCCTACGTGGTGCAGCGGCTGGTGGTCGCGGCCGACCCGGCCAGCATCAGCGAACGGATCGGCAGCTACTGGTCGAGCCTGTTCCCCCTCACCCGGCCGCTCTACGACGCCGGCGGCGTGGGCCTGCACACGCCCCGCACGCCCGGCATGCTCGGGCAGGCCGCACTGCTGCTGCTCCTTGCGACGATCGGCACCCGTCCGGCGCCCGCTACCGTCTGAGGGTGCGCGTACTGCTGGTCGAGGACGAAGTCCCACTTGCCGAGATGGTGCGTCGGGGCCTCGTCGCCGACGGCCACACGGTCGAGGTGGTGCACGACGGGCCGGCCGGGCTCGCCGCGGCCTCCACCGAACAGCACGACGTCGTCGTGCTCGACATCATGTTGCCCGGCCTGTCCGGCTACCGGATCCTGCAGCGGCTGCGGGCCGCCGAGATCTGGACACCCGTGCTGATGCTCACCGCGAAGGACGGCGAGTACGACGAGGCCGACGCGTTCGACCTCGGCGCCGACGACTACCTCGTCAAGCCGTTCTCCTTCGTCGTGCTGCTCGCACGGCTGCGGGCGCTGCTGCGACGGTCCGGGGAGGCGCGCCCGACCGTGCTCACCGTCGGCACGCTGTCACTGGACCCGGCGCGACACCGCGTGTTCCGCGGTGACACCGAGATCACGCTGACCCCACGCGAGTTCGGCGTGCTCGAACACCTCATGCGCTACGCGGGCGAGGTCGTGACGAAGACCGACATCCTGCGGGCCGTCTGGGATGCCCACTACGAGGGCGAGGTCAACGTCGTCGAGGTCTACGTCGGCTACCTGCGCCGCAAGATCGACTCGCCGTTCGGGACGCGCAGCATCGAGACGCTGCGCGGTGTGGGCTACCGGATGGTGGAGCCCGGCTGATCGCTGCGCACCGCCGGGATCCCCTCGGGGTCGGTGTCGGTCATGGTCGACGGGATGCGCCACGGCGCGGTCGGCGGGTCGACCTTCGCCTCGGCGTCCGTGACCGGGGCCTGCAGCCACGGTGAGCGCCCGGCCCGCACCGGCTGCACCGGGTTCGGGGCCGTCGGCGGGGACACGGACTGGGACACGGACGGGCCTGCGTACGGCCGCGGCGCCACCTGCCAGCCGGAGGCGGGCGGGATCGGCGGCGACCCGTAGGGCGGGGTCGGCGCCGGGCGCGGACGGCGCTGCTGGCGCGGGACCCCGGTCGGCGGCGTCACCGGCGGCACCCGACCGTAACCGGCAGGCGGCGTGCCGGTCGGGCCCGGCCGGGGCCGGACGGCGTTGGCCGGGAGCGGCTGGACGGTATTGGCCGCGAGCGGCTGTGGCCGCGACGCACCGGGGGGAACCGCGTAGGGGGCCGTCGGCTCGTCGGGCGGGTCGGCCGGACGACCGGGCACGGGAACTCCTTGCTGCGCTGCATCGGATGCGGAAGTGGGCGCTGTGGACGCTGCCGGCTCGGCGATCTCGGGGCCGCCGGCCTCGAGTTGGACGGTCGCAGGCTCAGCGGTCGCAGGCTCAGCGGTCGCGGGCTCAGCGGTCGCGGGCTCAGCGGTCGCGGGCTCAGCGGTCGCGGGCTCAGCGGTCGCGGGCTCAGCGGTCGCGGGCTCAGCGGTCGCGGGCTCAGCGGTCGCGGGCTCAGCGGCCTCAGCGGCCTCAGCGGCCTCAGCCTGAGATAGTGCGGGCGGGGCCGGTTCGGGTGCGCTCTCGGCACTCGGGACCACCGCGGGCAGCCCCGGGTAGGACAGCTCGACATCACCGTGTTCGAACTGCGGTGCGGCCGGGAGCGACACCCGGAACAGCGCTCCTCCCGCCGGCGCCTCGCGTACCTCCACCGTGCCGCCGTGGGCCGCGACGACCTCCGCGACGATGGCGAGGCCGAGGCCGGATCCACCGTCGGCACGGGCCCGGGCGTCGTCGAGCCGGACGAAGCGCTCGAAGATCCGCGCCCGGTCCGACTCCGGCACGCCGGCGCCGTCGTCGCTGACCTCGATCAGGGCGAAGTCGCCGTCGCGGGCGACGGTGACCCCGACCTGCGAGCGGGCGTGGCGTCGGGCGTTGTCCACCAGGTTGCGCAGCACGCGCACGAGCTGGCCCCTGTCGCCGATGACCCGCACGGGCTCGGCCCGCACCTCGATCGGCACGCCCTCACCGCCGGGACGGACGCGCTCGGCCTCGGCGATCTCGTCGAGATCCACCTCCTCGCGGCGCGGTTGCAGGCCCCGCTCGTCGGCGCGGGCGAGCAGCAGCAGCGCGTCGACGAGCTTGCCGAGCCGGGAGGTCTCCTTGCGCAGCGCGCCCACCGTGACGGGGTCGGCCGATTCGTCCTGGAGGAGTTCGAGGCCCGCCGAGATCGTGGCGAGCGGGCTGCGCAGCTCGTGGCTGGCGTCGGCGACGAAGCGGCGCTGCACGCCCTGCGCGTTCTCGAGCCTGCCGATCATCGCGTTCATCGTCTCGGCGAGGCGGCCGACCTCGTCGTGCGACTCGGGCACCGGCACCCGCTGGGCCAGGTCCTTCTCCGTCATCGCGGCCACCTGCACCCGGATCGCCTCGACGGGGCGCAGCGCGCGACCCGCGAACAGGTAGGTGGTGGCGCCGGCCACGATGATCAGCAGCGGCACGCCGAACAGCAGGTAGAACTTGAGCGTGGAGACGGCGGTGTCGACGCTGCTCAGCGGCACCGCGAAGATCGCGACGGCGTCGGAGCCGACCGACGTGGTGGCCATCGAGGCGAGCACCACGTGCACCCGGTCACCGTCGGCCGTGGTGATGTAGGTGCTGGGCACCACGTTCACGTCGGTGCCCGTGGGCAGCAGGCTGGTCATCGGGTCGCCCTTGGGGGTGGAGTCGGTGCCACCCTCTGCCGTGATGCGGGGCGGCTGCCCGTCGCCCATGGGGTAGATCACCAGCACCTGGGCGAAATCGTCACGGGTGGCCACGTTCTTGACCGTGTTGAAGGCGTTGTCGTTGGGCGCGCCCCGGTCGTTCTGGGCGACCCGGTCGGCGAGCTGGTGCACCCGGTCGGACGCCGTCACCTCGATGTTGGCGCTCAGCGACTGCCGGACCAGCAGCACCAGCACGATGCTGGACAGCGCCGCGGTGACGGCGATGACCAGGGCGGCCGCCAGCGCGGAGGCCACGCGCACGCCGAGGCGCACTCGCATCCACCGCGGAGCCCTGGGCATGCCGACCAGCGTATCGATCCCCGCTGAGACCGCGCTGAGCCCGAACCAAGATCGGGTTAGGGCTCGTTAACGGCGGGGTAGGCTGACCGGATGGTCGGGCCCCCTGCGGTGCACACCGGGGTGAGCCGGCGTGAACAGATCCTCACGGTTGCGGCACAGCTGTTCGCCAAGCACGGCTTCCACGGCGTGAGCATCGCCGATCTCGGTGCCGCCGTCGGCGTCAGCGGGCCCGCGCTGTACCGCCATTTCCCCGGCAAGGAGGCACTGCTCGCCGAGATGCTGATCGGCATCAGCGAGCACCTGCTCGCCGGCGGGCGACAGCGGGCCGAGGCGTCCGACGACCCGCTCGCGGTGCTCGCCGCGCTCGTGGAGTTCCAGGCCGACTTCGCGATGCGCGAGCCGGAGCTGATCGTGGTGCAGGACCGCGACCTCGCCAACCTGCCGACGTTGCCGCGGCGGCGCGTTCGGCAGCTGCAGCGCACCTACGTCGAGATCTGGGCCGACACGCTGCGCCGCATCCATCCCACGCTCTCGGCCGATTCGGCGCGCATCGCCGCGCACGGGGCGTTCGGGCTGCTCAACTCCACGCCGCACACGGGCCGCGGCCCCGACGCCGTCGCACTGCTGCGCCGGATGGCGATGACGGCCCTCACCACCCTCCCCACCTGACGGGGCGCTGGATTGCGGGATTGTTGAACAATTTGTAGGGTTTGACCCGTGCGCATCGACCTCAACTCCGACCTCGGTGAGTCCTACGGCCGCTGGGTGCTGGGCGACGACGAGGCGGTGCTCGGTGTCGTGACGTCGGCGAACGTCGCCTGCGGGTTCCACGCCGGCGATCCGTCGACGCTGCGCCGCACCTGCGCGCAGGCCGCCGCCGCGGGTGTGGTCGTCGGGGCCCAGATCGGCTACCACGACCTCGCGGGCTTCGGCCGCCGGTTCATCGACGTCGACCCCGCCGAGCTCGCCGCCGACGTGATCTACCAGCTCGGAGCACTCGACGGGATGTGCCGGGTCGCGGGCACCGCGGTGCGCTACCTCAAACCGCACGGCGCGCTCTACAACGCCGCCGTGCACCACACGGCGCAGGCGCAGGCCGTGGTCGACGCCGTGCGCGACTATGACGCGACGCTGCCCGTGCTGGGCCTGCCAGGGTCGGAGCTGCTCAGACTGGCCGCCGCAGCCGGCCTGCGCACCGTCACCGAGTTCTTCGTCGACCGCGGCTACACCGCCGAGGCAACGCTGGTGCCCCGCTCCCGGCCCGGTGCCCTGCTCCACGATCCCACCGAGGTGACGGCCCGGGTGCTGCGGATGGTCACCGACGGCGTCGTCACCGCCGTCGACGGCACGGACGTGGCGGTCCGGGCCGACTCGCTGTGTGTCCACGGCGACTCGCCGGGTGCCGTAGCGATGGCGGCCGCCGTGCGGGCCGGGCTCGAGCGCGAAGGTGTCGAGCTCGGCGCCTTCGCATGAGGAGCCCCGGGTGACGATGCGGGTGCTGGCCTGCGCGGACGTCGGCTTCCTCATCGAGGTCGACGGGCTCCCCGAGGTGCTCGCGCTCGCCGCCGCCGTCCACGATGCGGACCTGCCCGGCGTCCTCGACGTCGTGCCGGCCGCCCGGACACTCCTGGTCACCACGTCGAGCGGCGCCGACCTCCCGTTCCTGCGGCGTCGGGTGCACGAGCTGGGCGAAAGCGCCCGGCCCGTCGACGCCGCGGCGGACGGCACTGCAGGCGGCACTGCGGTGACGATCGAGGTGGTCTACGACGGTCCCGACCTCGACGAGGTCGGCGAGCTCACCGGACTCGGCGCCGACGGGGTGGTGGAGGCGCACAGCGCGAGGCCGTGGCGCGTCGGCTTCGGCGGCTTCGCTCCCGGCTTCGCCTACCTCGCGGGCGGCGATCGGCGCCTGGAGGTGCCGCGCCGGTCCGAGCCGCGCACCGCGGTGCCGCCCGGCTCGGTGGGACTGGCCGGGGAGTTCAGCGCGGTCTACCCGCGCTCGTCGCCGGGTGGTTGGCAGCTCATCGGCCGCACCGCCGCGACGCTCTGGGACGAGACGCGCGACCCGCCCGCGCTGCTGCACCCTGGCGACAGCGTGCGGTTCGTCGCGGTGCCGGATGTGGAACGGTCCGAGCGGTCGCCCGTCGGGACGCCCGAGGTCGAGCCGGGCGGCGTGCTGGAGATCGTGGCGACCGGGCCGCTGGCGCTGCTGCAGGACCGCGGACGTACCGGGCTCGCCACATCGGGCGTCGGCCGCTCGGGCGCGGCCGACCGGGCCGCACTCGGGCTCGCCAACCGGCTCGTCGCCAACCCGGAGGACGCCGCGGCCATCGAGGTGGTGCTCGGCGGCCTCGCCGTGCGCGCACACCGGCTGCTGACGGTGGCGCTGACCGGGGCGCCCGCACCCGCCGACGTCGACGGCACCCCCGTCGGTCACAACGCCGTGCTGACGCTGCGGCCGGGGCAGCTGCTGCGCCTCGGCGTGCCACCGGTCGGCCTGCGCACCTGCCTCGCCGTGCGCGGCGGCATCACGGCGGCCGCCGTGCTCGGCTCCCGCGCGACCGACGTGCTCTCGGGCATCGGGCCTGCCGTGCTGCGCGCCGGGCAGCGCCTTCCGGTGGGGTCAGAGCCGTCCGACTTCCCGATCGTCGACGTCGCACCGGTGCGGCTGCCGACGGGCGACACGGTGACGCTGCGCGCCGTTCCCGGTCCGCGCGCCGACTGGATGCAGGACGCGAGCGCGCTCACCCGCACGGTCTGGACGGCGTCGAGCCGCAGCGACCGCGTCGGGATGCGGCTGGAAGGTGACCCGTTGCAGCGTCGGGATCTGGGCGAGCTCCCCAGCGAGGGCATGGTCCGCGGCGCCGTGCAGGTGCCGCCCGGAGGCGAGCCGGTGGTGTTCCTCGCCGATCATCCCGTGACGGGCGGCTATCCGGTGGTGGCCGTGCTGCTCGACGCCGACGCCGACGTGGCCGCGCAGGTGCGACCCGGCCAGCAGGTGCGGTTCAGGTTCGTGCCGGCTCCGTAGTCGGCTGCGGACGCGCGGCCGGGCGGCGGCGGGAGAGCCCGACACCCACCAGGCAGATCGCGCCCCCGACGATCGCGAGCACGGGCGGCAGCTCGCCCAGCAGCACGGCCGACATCGCGATCGTGATCGGCGGCACCAGGTAGGTGGAGACGCCGAGGCGCCCCGCGTCCATCCGCGAGAGCGCGTAGGCCCACGTGCTGAACGCCAGCGCCGTCGGCACCAGCCCGAGGTAGGCGATCCCGACCGTGGCCGCGGTCGGTGCCACCGCGAGATCACCGATCAGGACCGGCGCGAACGGCAGGCTGACGATGACACCGATGACGCAGGCGGTGAACGTGACCTGCAGGGCGGGCAACCTGCGCAGCACCGGCTTCTGCGCGAGCACGCCGATCGCGTACGTCACGGCGGCGACCAGGCAGAGCACCACCCCGAGCAGGTCGGAACCGGCCAGCTGGGACGTGGCGGCGCCCACCAGCACCGCCCCGCAGAACGCGACGAGCGCCCCGATCACCAGCCAGCGCGGGAAGCCCTCGCCGAACAGGAGCCCGGCGAACAGCGCGATGAGGATGGGGCCGATGTTCACCAGCATCGAGGTGGTGCCGGCGTCGACACGCTGCTCGGCGGCGTTGAGCGCCACGTTGTAGACGCCGAACCAGAACACGCCGCATACGGCCATCAGCAGCCATTCGCGGCGGGTCGGCGTCACCCACCGGCGTCCGATCAGCATGAGCACCCCGAGCGCGAGCGCACCCACGAGCAGCCGGCCCAGCGTCAGTGAGCCCGGCGCGTACGAGCCACCGACGGCCCGGATCGCGACGAACGCCGAGGCCCAGGCGACCACCGTGAACAGGACAGCGGCGAGTACCACCCACCGGGTACGGGCGGAGTCCCGCATCGACGTCATGCAGCGACGCTAGCCCGCGACCTCACCCGCGATCGCGCGGTTTTCGGTCATCGCGCCACCGGATCCTGCCGAATCCATTCCGGGGAAGGCCAGCCGCGTCGGTTCGAGCCGTCCGCGCAGCGTCATCGCGTCACCGAAGGTCCACCGGGCCGCCTCGCCCGGACCGGCGAGCTCGACCGCGCCCGCCGCGGCGAGCACCCGGCCGGGCACGGCCTTCGCGAGCTCGGTGAGCCGGGCGGCCTCGTTCACCGGGTCGCCGATCACCGTGTACTCGAAGCGCCGCGGGTCGCCGACGTTGCCGGCGACGGCGTCACCGGCGGAGACCCCGATCCCCACGTCGACGTCGGGCAGCTCGAGGGCCAGCCGCTCGCCGAGGCGCCGCGCCGCGGCCAGTGCCCGGCCGGCCGGGTCGTCGACGGCGACCGGCGCTCCGAAGATCGCCAGCGCCGCGTCGCCCTCGAACTTGTTGATCCAACCCCGGTGCTCCTCGACGACGCCGATCACGACCCCGAAGAAGCGGTTGAGCAGGTCCACCACCTCGCCCGGTGGGCGGTGGGCGGCCAGCGCCGTCGAACCGACCATGTCGACGAACAGCACGGCGACGTGCCGCACCTCGCCACCGAGGCGCACCTCGGCGGTGGCCGCCGCGGCCCTGGCCACGTCACGGCCGACGTGGCGACCGAACAGGTCGCGGATGCGCTCCCGCTCCCGCAGCCCAGCGACCATCGTGTTGAACCCGGCCTGCAACTGGCCGACCTCGGTGCCGTCGTAGACCGGCACGGTGACCTCGAGATCGCCGAGCTCGACCCGCTCCATCGCCTTGCGCACGGCGTTGACCGGGTCGGCGACGGCCCGCGCGGCACCGACCGTGACCAGCACCCCGCTGGCCAGCCCGATGAGCCCGACGATCAGCACGATGACGGCCAGCCGCGCCGCGGAGATGTCGCCGTAGAACATCGCGGCGACCGAGGCCTGCAGCACCCCGCTCACCGGCACCGCGGTGCCCAGAGCCCAGAACACCAGCGAGCGGGTCACCACACCGGGCAGGAAGCGACGGCCGGGGCCCGTCGCATCGCCGAGCACCCGCTCGGCCGTGCGCCGCAGGATCCGCTCGCACAGCAGGTACGACAGTGCGCAGGTGGAGATGCCGCCGAGCAGGATCGTCTCGGCAGCCGACAGGGCGAGTCGCACCGAGAAGTTGAGGTTCAGCGCGGCGAACAGCGCCGCGCCCACGACCCACAGCACACCCTGGACCGTGACCAGGCGCAGCGGCCCGTAGAGCACCATCCGACGCTCGGTGCGGTGCTGGGCCTCCGCGTCGGCGCCCGAGCGCATCCGGAACCGGCGGCTGCCCCAGTAGAGCGCGATCGGGGCCGCGACGATCAGGTAGGCGCCGAGGAGCAGCAGGTTGAGCAGCCGCATGCGGTCCGGATCGGCGATGTCGCCGGTGGGGAGCACCAGGACGCCCAGCAGCCACACGACGACCGCACCGGCGAGGTTCGCCAGCCCGACGACGAGCACGAGCGTGATCCGGACGGACACGTCGAGCACCGATGCCTGGACCCGCCGCGTCCGCGAGGGACGTCCCATGAGCAGGTAGTTTAGGCCGTTCGGAGCAGGGAGGCGGCACCGCGGGCCGATCTCAACCGGGTTCGGCGCGGGGTGACGGCCGGATCAGGCGCTCCGCGCCGCCAGCACGTCCGGCAGGCGCTCGTCGATCCAGTTCAGCAGCCCGGTGAGGTGCCTCGTGACCTCGTGGCCGATCCCGGTGAGGCTGTAGGTGACCTGCGGCGGGGTGGTGGGCGCGACCTCGCGGTCGACGAACCCGTCGGCCTCGAGCGTGCGCAGCGTCTGGGCGAGCATCTTCTCGCTCACGCCACCGATCCGGCGCCGCAGCGCGCTGAACCGTAGCGGCCCGCCACGCAGCGCCGCGAGCACCAGGACCGCCCACTTGCTCGTGACGTGGTCGAGCACCCCGCGCGCGGGGCACTGGCTGTCGAACACGTCACCTCGGGCCGAAGCGTCCCAGCCCGGTACCTGCATGCTCACATCTGCCTCCGGCACTTACCGCCAGGTACGTACTTACCAACGGTTAGCGCCAACCCTACGGTGGTGGCGAACGTCAACACCACCCTTGAGGAGCAAGAAATGATCGCCGTCACCGGAGTCACCGGGAACCTCGGCCGCATCGTGATCGAGGACCTGCTGACCCGCATCCCCGCGAGCGAGCTCGTCGCCGTGGCCCGGACCCCCTCGAAGGCCGCCGACCTCAGCGAGCGCGGCGTCGATGTGCGAGCCGGCAGCTACGACGATCCGGCCTCGCTGCGGGCCGCCTTCGCCGGCGTCGACGTGCTGCTGCTCGTCTCGTCGCCCGACATCACCACGCCCGGGATCCGGCCGATCCACCACGGCAACGCGATCGACGCGGCGAAGGCCGCCGGCGTCGGGCGCATCGTCTACACCAGTGCCGAGGGCGCCGCGAACGGCCAGGGCTTCCTGGCCGACCACACCACCACCGAGGGGCTGCTGCGCGACGCGGGCGTGCCGCACACGATCCTGCGCAACACGTTCTACATGGAGGCCCTGGTCAACCCGGGCCTGCG
This sequence comes from Pseudonocardia sp. GCM10023141, assembly GCF_042653605.1. Classification (NCBI taxonomy): domain Bacteria; kingdom Bacillati; phylum Actinomycetota; class Actinomycetes; order Pseudonocardiales; family Pseudonocardiaceae; genus Pseudonocardia; species Pseudonocardia sp. GCM10023141. The sequence continues at coordinate 134,937 of NZ_JBHSIR010000036.1, read as the reverse complement.
TGACGTCGTGTCCGCGGGCGAACTGCCCGGCGCCGACGAGGGTCGACCGGTCAACCTCGTGACGATCCGCGACCTCGCGCTCGCCGCGGCCGCGACGCTCACCGGCCCGGAGCACACCGGCGTGATCTACGAGCTGCGCGGCGCGCTGTGGACCGTCGCCGACCTGGCCGCGACCGTGGCCGACGTGACCGGCTCGCCCGTCGCCTACCGGGCCGTGCCCGCCGCGGACCTCGGCGGGATCGCGTTCGTGCACCAGATCATCGCGAGCGGGCTGTTCGACGAGACCGCGCCCGACCTGGAGAAGCTGCTCGGGCGCCCGGCCACGACCATGCGCGAGGCCGTGCAGGGTGTCTTCTCCTGAGATCGTCCCCAGAAAAATGCGCGGCCCGCAATCTTGCGGTCCGCGCATTTTTTGCTACGGTGGGGCGGTGGCCGTCAACAGCGCTCCCGGACTGCGGGAACGGAAGAAGCAGGAGACCCGCGAGGCTCTGAGCTGGGCCACCCTTCGACTGGCCGTCGAGCACGGGATCGACAAGGTACTGGTGGAGGACATCGCGGCCGCGGCCGGCGTGTCCCCGCGCACGTTCAACAACTACTTCTCCAGCAAGTACGACGCCATCACGTTCCGCCACCGCGACCGCTTCGAACGCGCCGCCGCCGCACTGCGGGAACGGCCGCCGGGCGAGCCGCTGTGGGAGGCCATCACGGCCGCGGCGCTCCAGCAGTTCGGCGTGGACACCGACTCCACCCCCGAGACGACCTGGACCACGGGCGTCGCCACGATGATGACCGATCCGGCCTTCGTCGGATCCTTCCTGCGGGCCGCGGCCATGGGCGAGCACCGCGTCGCCGAAGCGATCGCCGAACGCACCGGCGCCGATGTCCACACCGATCTGCACCCGCGCCTGGCCGCAGCCGCGGTCAGCTCCGCCGTCCGCATCGCCAGCGAACTCTGGATCTCGGCCGATCCACCGGTCGCCATCGGACCGCTGATCCGCTCGGCACTGGCCCAGATCGCGGCCGGGCTGCCCGCGCACCCCACCACCTGACACCCACCCACCTTTCCCTTCGGCCCTGACCCAGGGCCTGGTTCGCCGCGCCCGGACACCGGGCCGCGGCCGGAACGGAGCGCAGCCATGCCCGAGAACAACCCGGTAGTGATCGTCGGAGGCGGCCCGAACGGGCTCATGACGGCGTGCGAGCTGGCGCTGGCCGGCGTCCGACCCCTCGTGCTCGAGGCGCTGCCGGAGCCCTCGACCATGCCGAAGGCCAACGGGCTGGTCGGTCGCGTCGTGCAGGCGTTGGACTACCGCGGCCTCGCCGAAGCGTTCGGTTCCGCGAGCCCACCCCGCCCGACGCCCGTCTTCCAGTTCGGCGCGCTGTGGCTGGACATGGCGCAGCTTCCCGGCAACACCTTCTTCGCGCTGCCGATCCCGCAGCTGCGCATGCAGGAGCTGCTGACCGGACGGGCGCGTGATCTGGGCGTCGAGGTGCGCCATGGCCACGAGATGGTGGCGCTGCGCCAGTACACCGACCGGGTGGAGATCGACGTCAGCGGGCCCGAAGGCGAGTACGTGCTCACCGCGAGCTACCTCGTGGGTGCCGACGGCGGCAAGAGCACCGTTCGCAAGGCCGCCGGGATCGGGTTCCCCGGCCTCACCGACCGCAGCTCCATCGGCCGCAACGGCGAGGTCGCGATCGACGCGCCGGTCGCCGTCGGCGGGGGCGAGCTGGACGTTCCCGGGCTGGGCAGGCTGCGGCCCGGGACGTTCACCCGTACCGAGAACGGGCTGTTCGCCTACGGCATGTTCCAGCCCGGCCGCTACCGCGTCGCCGTGCAGGAGTGGGGCGACGACGCCCGCACACCCGAGCAGGACGACTGGACGTGGCAGCAGATCCCGGTTGCCGAGCTCACCGCGGCCGTCACCCGCGTGCTCGGCGTCGAGCTCCCGATCCGGGAGGTCGACGGCGGCGGGGCCCGGGCCAACACCACGAGCAACTCGCGGCTGGCCGACCGGTACCGCGCCGGCCGCGTCCTCCTCGTCGGCGATGCCGCCCACGTGCAGTCCGGCATCGGCGGGCCGGGGCTGAACCTGGGCCTGCAGGACGCGCTCAACCTGGGCTGGAAGCTCGCCGCTGCAGTGCAGGGCTGGGCGCCCGACGGGCTGCTCGAGAGCTACCACGCCGAGCGCCACCCCGTCGGGGAGCGGGTGATCATGTCGAGCCGGGCGCAGACGGCGCTGCTGCGACCGGGTGCGCACGTCACGGCGCTGCGCCAGGTGCTGCAGGAGCTGCTCGGGTCACCCGACAACGTCCGGCACATCTCGGAGCTGACGTCGAGCGCCGACGTGCGCTACGACATGGGCGGCGCAGGCGACCACGATCTGATCGGGCGCTTCCTGCCCGACCTGCCGCTGGGCACGTCCCGCGTCGCCGAGGTGCTGCGCGACGGGCGTCCCCGGCTGCTCGACCTGGCCGGACGGGCGGACCTGGTGGCCGTCGCCGAGGCGTGGCACGACCGGGTGGCGGTGACGGTCGCGACGAGCCCCGACGCGCCGGCCGATGCGGTCCTCGTCCGACCCGACGGGCACGTCGCGTGGGCCGGGGCTGATCCGGTCGAGCTGGAAGCGGCGCTGCACACCTGGTTCGGGGCACCTGCACTCGTTGCGGCGGGGGTGAGCTGAGCCCTGCCCAGCCACGTTGCAGGAAAGCCCGTCATGGCCTGCGGCCGCCATGACGGATGAGAATCGGCGCTCTCGCGTTCGCCGCCGAGCGCGTACTGGCTCATGATCGAACCGGAACCTGTGGGCGTTGATCACTCACCCGGCGCGGCGGCGGGCTCTTGCGTTGCAGGAAAGTGGCTTTCCCGCAACCGGGGATACGCCCGAGCCGCCTACCGCCAGCCGGGGCGCCCCGCCGTCAGCACCCGCACCCCGTCCGCGGTGATCGCGATCGTGTGCTCGGCGTGCGCCGCCCGGCTGCCGTCTGCGGTGCGCAGCGTCCAGCCGTCGGGGTCGTGGCGGTAGTCGTCGGTGCCTCCGGCGATCAGCATCGGCTCCAGTGCCAGCACCAGGCCGGGGCGCAGCTTGAGTCCTCGCCCGGGCCGGCCCTCGTTCGGCACGTGCGGGTCCTCGTGCATCGTGCGCCCGAGCCCGTGGCCACCGTGGTCGGCAAGCATCCCGAAGCCGCTCGCGCGCCCGACGGCGCCGATCGCGCCTGCGATGTCACCCAGCCGGGCCCGGGGGCCCGCGGCCGCGATGCCCGCGGCGAGCGCAGCCTCGGTGGCGGCGATGAGCGCGACGTCGATCTTGTCGGCCGTCTCGCCGACGACCATGCTGAACGCGGCGTCGGCGCACCAGCCGTCGATGTGCACGGCGAGGTCGACGCTGAGCAGATCGCCGTCACGCAGCGGCTCGGCGGCGGGGATGGCGTGGACCACGGCGTCGTTGACACTCGCGCAGATCACCCCGGGATACGGGCAGGGCGCGAAGGCCGGGTGGTAGTCGAGGAAGGTGGGCTCGCCGCCGGCGGCCGAGATCAGGTCGGCCGCCATGGCGTCCAGTTCCTCGGGACTGGTGCCGGGCACGGCATGCTCCCCGACCGCGGTCAGGACGGCGCCCACGACCTTGCCCGCTGCCTCGATGGCGTCGATCTCACCTGGAGTCTTCAACTCGATCACGCAGATAACTATACCGGTATTAGTATTGGGTAATGGTTCGCGTCCCCCTGACCCCGTCCGACCGTGAGCGTGGCGAACGGCTCGGCAGGCTGCTGCGCGACGCGCGTGCCGGTCGCAGCATCGGCGACATCGCGGCCGCGGCCGGGATCTCGGCCGAGACCCTTCGCAAGATCGAGACCGGTCGCATCCCGACCCCCGCCTTCTTCACCGTGTCCGCGCTGGCCGGAGCGCTCGGGCTGGCGCTCGACGAGATCGTCGTCGCCATCGCTCCACCGGTGCCGGAGCAGCACGTCGCACGCGGGGCTTGACCTCAACCGAGCTTCACGTTCGACGCTGTGCACATGAAGACGGTGACAGTGCACGCGTTCGGTCCACCCGACGTCCTCCAGACCACCGAGGCGCCCGAGCCGGTCGCCGGAGCCGGTGAGGTCGTGATCGACGTCGCCGCCGCCGATGTGATCTGGGTCGAGACCATGATCCGCGCCGGTGGTGGCAAGCCCTACTTCGACACCACCCCGCCCTACGTCCCCGGCAACGCCGTAGGCGGGCGGGTCCGCGCGGTCGGGGCGGACGTCGACCCGAGCTGGGTCGGGCGCGCCGTGGTGGCCCGGGTCGAGGGTGGGTACGCCGAGCAGGTGGTGGCCCCCCTCGATCAGGTCTCCGCCGTTCCGGACGGCCTCGACCTGCAGGTGGCGGCCGCGCTCATGCACGACGGCCCCACGGCGCTCGCGCTGGCCGAGCTCACGGCCATCGGTGCCGATGACGCGGTGCTCGTCGTCGGCACGAGCGGCGGGCTGGGCATCACGTCGGTGCAGCTGGCACTGGCGGGCGGCGCACGGGTCGTCGCCGTCGCGCGCGACGAGCGCAAGCTCGCCCGCATCCGGGAGCTCGGCGCCGTTGCCGTCATCGACTCCGAGTCCCCCGGCTGGGTCGAGCGGGCCCGCACGGCACTCGGCGGCTCCGGCGCCGACGTCGTGCTGGACAACATCGGCGGGTCGCTCGGCGAGGCCGCGTTCGACCTGGTGGCACCCGGCGGCCGGTTCTCCGCGCACGGCACCCCCGGCGGCCGGTTCGCGGCCATCGACCCGGCGGTGGCCGCGGAGCGCGGGGTGACCCTGTCCGGCATCGCCGACGTCCAGCTCGACGAGGCCCGCCTCAGACACCTCACCGAGCTGGCGATGGCCGAGGCCGTGGCGGGCCACATCGCCCCGGTGATCGGCCAGACCTTCCCGCTGGAGAAGGCCGCCGACGCGCACGCCGCGATCGAGGAACGCTCGGTGTTCGGCAAGACCCTGCTGCTGCCCTGAACGGGCTATCGGAGCTGCAGGGCCACCTTGCCGGTGGCATGTCCCGACTCCACCAGCGCCAGTGCCGCGGCCGCGTCGTCGAGGGGGCGGACGTCGGTGACGTGCGGATCCAGCTCCCCCGCGGCGACGAGCCTGGCCAGCTCCGTCAGCACCGCCCGGCTGCGATCGCGCTCGACGCCGCCGCCACCGAGCTCGGCGGCCAGCGGCCGGTCGGCCACCGTGACCAGCTTGGACCGGTCGGCCACCAGCTCGGCGACAGCCCGCAGCGCAGCGCCGCCGACGAGGTCGAACACCGCGTCGACGCCGCCGGGCGCCACCGCGCGGACGCGCTCGACCACCCCGTCGCCGTACGCGACGGGCACGGCGCCGTAGGAACGCAGCAGCTCGTGCTTGCCAGGGCTCGCGGTGCCCACGACCGTGAGCCCGCGGGCCACCGCCAGCTGCACCGCCGAGATCCCGACGCCCCCACCGGCCCCGTTGACCAGCAGCGTTGCTCCCGGTTCCAGGCCCAGCCCGGTGAGCGCGTCGTACGCCGTGCCGGCGGCGACCGGTAGCGACGCCGCGTCGGCGGGTGCCACCCCGTCCGGTCGCAGCGCCGCGAACGAGCCGGTGACCAGCGCGAGCTCGGCCCAGCCGCCGGTCATGTTCGGGGTGCCACCGAAGACCTCGTCGCCGACGGCGAAGCCCTCGACCCCCGCCCCGACCTGCTCGACGGTGCCCGCCACCTCCCGGCCGAGCACCGCCGGGCCCTCGACGCCGTAGGAGCCGTCGCGCAGCTTCCAGTCACCGGGGTTCACCCCGGCCGCCCGGACCCGCACGAGCAGCTCGCCGGTCCCGGGCACCGGCACCGGGACGTCGAGGAACGCCTCGTTCTCCGGGCCGCCGATCTTGTGGAAGCCGTATGCCCTCATGCCCGCCCTCTCATACTTTCGCCCTCAGTCCGGCCAGCCGGCCCACCGCGTCGGTGAGCACCTCGTCGCGCTTGCAGAACGCGAAGCGCACCAGCGTGCGGCCCAGTTCCGGGTCGGAGCAGAACACCGAGACCGGCACCGCGGCCACCCCGGCGAGCTCGGGCAGCCGGAAGCAGAACGCCGAACCGTCGGTGACGCCCAGCGACGCGGCGTCGGTGACCACGAAGTACGTGCCCGACGTCGGGTAGACGGTGAAGCCGGCGGCGCGCAGCCCGTCCGAGAGCAGGTCGCGCTTGCGCTGCAGGCCCTCCGCGAGATCGCTGTAGAACGCATCCGGCAGGGCGAGCGCCGAGGCGATCGCGGGCTGGAACGGCGCGCCGCTGACGTAGGTGAGGAACTGCTTGGCCGCCCGCACCGCCGCCACGAGCTCCGGTGGGCCGCTGACCCAGCCGACCTTCCAGCCGGTGACGGAGAACGTCTTGCCCGCCGACGAGATGGTGAGCGTGCGCTCGGCCATGCCCGGCAGCGTCGCCATCGGGATGTGCTCGCGGCCGTCGAAGGTCATGTGCTCGTAGACCTCGTCGGTGACGACGATCGCCCCGTGCTCGGCGGCGAGCTCGCCGATCAGCGTGAGCTGCTCGCGGTCGAACATCGCGCCGGTGGGGTTGTGCGGCGTGTTGACCAGCACGACCTTCGTGCGCGCCGAGAACGCCGCGCGCAGCTCGTCGGGGTCGAAGCCGAAGGTCGGCGGCCGCAGCGGCACCGCCTTCAGGGTGGCCCCGGCGAGCGCGACCGTGGCCGCGTACGAGTCGTAGTACGGCTGGAACGTCACCACCTCGTCGCCCGACTCGCACAGTCCCAGCACCGCGGACGCGATGGCCTCGGTGGCTCCGGTGGTGATGAGCACGTGCTCGGGGTCGACGTCGAGGCCGTAGAAGCGCTGCTGGTGCTCGGCGACGGCCGTGCGCAGCGCCGGGATCCCCGGTCCGGGCGGGTACTGGTTCAGCCCGCCGGTGATGTTGGCCGCGGCGTCGGCGAGCAGCGACGGCGGGCCGTCGGTGTCCGGGAAGCCCTGACCGAGGTTGATCGCCCCTGCGCGCAGGGCGAGCGCCGACATCTCCGCGAAGATGGTCGACGTGAAGGGGCGCATCCGCTCCACCAGCATGCCGCCACCGTAACCGGAGACGACACGTGGCGATCGCACCGAACCCGGCCGCCGTCGCACCCGTCGACGACGTACTGTCGGATCTGCGCAGGCGCTACCGACCGCCACCGGCACTGGTCCGATCAGGGATGGATCGGGTCACACTCCCGCGTGTCGGGAACACGCGGCCGCGGCATGGTCTTGAGTCATCAGTGACGATGACACCCGAACGGGTCGAGCAGGGCTCGGACGCTCCCCAGGGTCGGGGCCAACGCCTCAGGCTCATCCTCGTGCTCGGCGCGCTGATCGCGCTGGGCCCGCTGACCATCGACATGTACCTGCCGGCGCTGCCGTCCATCACGGCCGACCTGGCCACCAGCTCCGCGACGATCCAGCTCACCCTCACCGGCACGCTGGTCGGGCTCGCACTGGGCCAGCTGGTCATCGGACCGCTGTCGGACTCCTTCGGGCGGCGCAAGCCGCTGCTGATCGGCGCGAGCGTGCACGTCATCGCCTCGGTGCTGATCGTGCTGGCCCCGAACGTCGCCGTGCTCGGCGGGTTGCGCGTGCTGCAGGGCATCGGCGCCGCCGCCGGTGCGGTCGTCGCCATGGCGATCGTCCGCGACCTGTTCACCGGGCGTGCGGCAGCCACCCTGCTCTCACGGCTGACGCTCGTGATGGGGGTCGCTCCGGTCATCGCCCCGACGATCGGTGGCGAGCTGCTGCGCTTCACCTCGTGGCGCGGGGTGTTCGTCGCGCTGGCGATCTTCGGTCTGGTGATCATCCCCGTTGCCGCGTGGACCCTGCGCGAGACGCTCCCGGTCGAGAGGCGCCGCAAGGCCGGCCTCCGATCGACGCTGAGCACCTACCGCGGCCTGTTGCGCGACCGCACCTTCGTCGGGCTCGTGCTCGTCGCCGGGCTGACGATGGCGGGGCTGTTCGGCTACATCTCCGGGTCCTCGTTCGTCTTCCAGCAGGAGTTCGGGCTCGACCAGCAGCAGTTCGGGCTGCTCTTCGGAGCGGGCGCGGTGCTCCTGATCGGCGCCACCCAGCTCAACGCCTACCTGCTGCGTCGCTTCGAGCCGCGCCAGCTGCTGCTCGGCGCGGTGATCGCAGGATCGCTGGCCGGGATCGCGCTGTTCGGCTCGGCGATGGTGGGCACCGGCGGCATCGTCGGGATCATCATCCCGCTGTGGATCGTGCTGTTCGCCTGCGGTCTGGCGTTCCCGAACGCTCCCGCGCTGGCACTCGGGCGCCACGGTGAGGCGGCGGGCACCGCGGCCGCGATGCTCGGCGCCACCCAGTTCGGCGTCGGGGCGATCGTGTCGCCGATGGTCGGCATCCTCGGCAACGACGCGGTCGCCATGGGCGCCGTCGTCTCCGGCGGCCTGCTCGTGGCGCTCGCCGTGCTCGTGTTCGTGGTCAAGCCGTGGGAGCTCGAGAGCATCGACGCCCCGGCCACGGTCGCCGTCGCGCACTGACCGCGCCAACCGCGTAGCCACCGCGCCGACGTCTCGCCGTCGGCGCGATGGCCATTGGGTTGGCGCGGTGCGGGGTTCAGCTGCGCTCCCGCACCGCGAACAGCGGCAGGAACAGCTGCGCGAGCGGGCCGATCGCCAGCGCGTAGAGCACCGTGCCGACGCCGACCGTGCCGCCGAGCAGCCAGCCGCAGGCCAGCACCGTTATCTCCAGGCTGGTGCGCACCAGCCACACCGGCCGGCCCGTCCGGGCCGCGAACCCCGTCATCAGGCCGTCGCGGGGTCCCGGGCCCAGCCGCGCGCCCACGTACGCCGCGGTGGCGACGCCGTTGAGCACCACACCGCCGACCAGCATCACGATCTGCCACAGCAGGCGCCCCGGGGCCGGGATCCACGCCAGCGCCACGTCGACGGCCACCGCGATCACCACGACGTTGGCCACCGTGCCGATGCCGGGACGCTGCCGCAGCGGGATCCACAGCAGCAGGACCGCAACGCCGGTGATGGCCGTGATCACGCCGAAGCTGAGCGGGACGTGCTTGGTGAGACCCTCGTGCAGCACGTCCCACGGGTCGAGCCCGAGCGACGCCCGCACCATCAGCGCCATGCTCGCGCCGTACAGCACGAGCCCCGCCGCGAGCTGCGGAACGCGTCTGCCCGGGTTGCGGGTGACGGGGAACGGGCGGAGGTCGAGGACTGCCATGGACCCATCGTGGGTCACCCGTCCGGAATCGCCATGGCCAATCCGCGGCGGGTGGACTCCACCGATCCCGTCCGACCCAGCATGATGTCGATGTTCCCCACCAGCGGAGGTCGTCGTGCGCAGGCTCTTCACCCTTGTCGCGGTGCTGGCGGCGCTCCTGCTGTCCGGTGCCGGCATCGCGCTGGCCGAGCCGCCGTCGCGGCTGGCCGATCGGCTCACCGACACCGCGGGCGTGCTCGACGCCGGCGCCAGGTCCCGGATCAACACCGCGCTCGACCAGCTGCGCACCGACAGCAAGACCGTGCTGTTCGTCGCGTTCGTGAAGACCTTCAACGGCCTCGACGGCGAGGCGTGGGCCAACCAGGCCGCCAAGGCGTCGCAGCTGGGTCGCGACCAGGTGCTGCTGGCCGTCGCCGTGCAGGACCGCGCCTACGGTGTCTCGTTCGACACGTCGTTCCGCCTGTCGGCGGCGACCACCGACAAGATCCGCACCGATGACGTGGAGCCGAAGCTCTCGGCGAGCGACTGGGCGGGCGCCGCCATCGCGCTGGCCGACGGGCTGCGCACGGGCGGGAGCAGCAGCAGCAGCGGCCTGACCGCGGGCGGCATCGCCGTGGTCGGCGGGCTGGTCGTCATCGGAGGCGGCGGTTACCTGCTCTACCAGCGCCGGAAGAAGGCGAAGGGGGCGGCCACGACCGGCGGGCCGAAGGACCCCGGCGCGCCGGCGGGTACCGCGCCCGCACCGCCGCGTGACGAGTTCACCGACGTCTCCACCGACGACCTCAACTACCAGAGCAGCGACGCGCTGCTGAAGGTGGACGACGCCGTCCGCAACTCCGAGCAGGAGCTGCTCGCCGCCCGCGGCCACTTCGGTGACGCCGCGGTCGGCGGCTTCGCCACCGCGCTGGAGCAGTCCCGCGCCGACATGCTGCGCGGCTTCACCCTGCGCCAGCAGCTCGACGACGACATCCCCGAGGACGAGCCCACCAAGCGCTCGATGCTCGCCGAGATCATCCGGGCCTGCCGTTCCGCCGACGAGCGCCTCGACGCGCAGGTGGACGCGTTCGACAAGCTGCGCGGCCTGGAGGCGAAGGCCCCCGAGTACATCGCCGGGCTCAGCACCCGGCTCGACGCGGTCACCGCGCGGGTGCCGCAGGCCCAGGCGGCCTGGGCGGCGCTGCAGCAGCGCTACGCCGCGTCGGCTCTCGAACCGGTGGCCGGCAACCTCGGCCAGGCGGGTCAGCTGATCACCGCGGCCGGCACCGAGGTCGGCGAGGCCCGAACCGAGCTCGCCGGGCCCGGCGCGGCGGTCGCGGTGCTCTCGGCGCATGCGGCCGAGGACGCGCTCACCCAGGCCGAGACGCTGCTCGACGGCATCCCCCGCCGCGGCATCGAGCTCACCGACGCCGCCGCGGGGATCGCGGCCGCGCGCGCGGAGGTGGAGCAGGACATCGCCGAGGCGCGCGCCGTGGTGCAGCAGGGCGATCCGGGCGGGCTCGGACCGATCGTCGCGCGCGCCGAGGCCGCGGTCACCGCAGCCGATGGGGCCGCGAGCGCCACGCAGCCCGATCCGATCGCGGCGCTGCGGCTGCTCGCCGAGGCCGGCGCCGCACTCGACAAGGGCCTCGACGAGGCCCGGGCCGCGCAGGACCGGACGAGGCGGGCCGCCGCGGCACTGGACCAGGCGCTGCTCACCGCCCGCGCGGCGATCGCCGCCGCCGAGGACTTCATCACCACCCGACGCGGGGCCGTCGAGACGATGGCCCGCACCCGCCTCGCCGAGGCTCAGCGCCACCTGACCCAGACCGGCGGCGACCCCGTCGCAGCGCTGCAGGAGGCCCAGCAGGCCGATGCGCTGGCCCAGGAGGCGCTGCGGCTCGCGCAGAACGACGTCTCGCAGTGGTCGGGTCCCACGTCGGGCGGCGGTGGCGGCTCGGGCCTCGGCGTCGACCTGGGCAGCCTGATCCTCGGTGGCATCCTGTCCGGCGGTCTCAGTGGCGGCGGATCGCGCGGCGGCGGGGGTGGCGGCTATCGCGGTGGGTTCGGCGGCTCGTCCGGCGGGTTCGGGGGTGGCTCGTCGGGTGGCGGGCGCCGCGGCGGTGGCGGCCGCTTCTGATCGATCGGGTGTGGCCGACGGCTCCCCCGCTCGACTCGGCAAAGGTATATGCTTGCTGGCAGGCAACTAACTAGGAGAGCGTGATGCCGGACCGCTTCGACGAGGACGACGTCGCGCGCCTGCGCATCGCACTCGCCCGCATCGCCCGGCAGCTCGACCGCCAGACCCGGGGGGATTCGCTCACCCGCACCCAGGCCTCGACGCTCGCCACCGTCAACCACAACGGCCCCTTGCGGATCAGCGAGCTGGCCGACCTCGAGGGTGTCAACCCGACCATGCTCTCGCGCATCGTCGCCAAGCTCGAGGACCGTGGTCTGCTGGTGCGCTCACCCGACCCGGCCGACGGCCGCGCCGCGCGCGTCGAGACCACCCCGGAGGGGCGGGAGCTCACGCTCCGGCTGCGGGCCGAGCGCACGCGGCTGCTCGCCGAGCGCCTTGCCACGATGCCCGACACGGGCGCCACCCCCCTGCTCGCGGCGCTGCCCGCACTCGAGGCGCTCGCCGCGGCGCTGCAGAAACCCCCGGAGAACGCATGACCGCGCTCGGCGTCCGCGCCGCAGCCCCGTTGAAGCTGCTCGGCCGACAGACCTTCGCCTCGCTAGCCAACCCCAACTACCGCCGCTACACCCGCGGCCAGGCCGTGTCACTCGCCGGCACCTGGATGCAGTCCATCGCCCAGTCCTGGCTGGTGCTGCAGCTCACCGGCTCGGCAACCGCACTCGGTGTCGTGATCGCCCTGCAGACGCTGCCGACGCTCGTGCTCGGACCCTACGGTGGCGTCGTCGCCGACCGGCTCGACAAGCGCAAGCTGATGATCGGGCTGCAGTCGATGATGGGCGTGCTCGCGCTCGCGCTCGGCATCCTCACGATCACCGGGCTCGTCACGCTGTGGCAGGTCTACCTGCTCGCCTTCCTGCTCGGGCTCAACAACTGCTTCGAGAACCCGGCCCGACAGGCCTTCGTGCTGGAGATGGTGGGCCCCACCGATCTGCGCAACGCGGTGAGCCTCAACTCGGTACTGGTCAACGTCGCGCGGGCGGTCGGGCCGGCGATCGCCGGTCTCGTGATCGCCGCGGGCGGCATCGGGGTGTGCTTCCTGATCAACGCGGCGAGCTTCGTGGCCGTGGTGATCTCACTGTGGCGCCTCGACGTCGCCGCGCTCACCCCGTCGGTCCCCACGCCGCGGGCACCCGGCCAGCTCCGCGAGGGCCTGGCCTACGTCCGACGCACGCCCGCGCTGGCCGTGCCGCTGCTCATGATGGCGCTGATCGGCTGCCTGGCCTACGAGTTCCAGGTGGTGCTGCCGGTCGTCGCGCAGCAGACGTTCGGCGGCGACGCGAGCACCTACGGCTTCCTCACCGCCGCGATGGGCGTGGGAGCGGTGGTCGGCGGGCTCGCCGTCGCCGCCCGCGGCCGCACCGGCCTCGGCCCGCTCGTCGTGATGGCCACCGCGTTCGGCATCGCGATGCTGGGCGTCGCGCTCGCCCCCAACCTGGTGGTGGCCCTCGTCGGGATGGCACTGGTGGGCGCCACGAGCGTCGCGTTCCTCTCCACCGGCAACAGCACGCTGCAGCTCACGTCCGCGCCGCACATGCGGGGTCGGGTCATGGCGCTGTGGGCCGTGGCCTTCCTCGGCTCGACACCGATCGGCGGGCCGATCGCCGGCGTCGTGGTCCAGCACCTCGGAGGCCGCGCCGGACTGGTCATGGGCGCGCTGTCCTGCCTGGTGGCGGCCGTGGGCGGCGCGCTGGTGATGCGCCGGATCGCGGGACGCGCTGCCGCCGTCGCACCCGCCACGGTCTGAGGACGGCGCCACCGTAGGCTCCTCGCCGTGGAAGAGCAGGACCGTCTGGGGTACGTCTGCGGCCTGTACCGCAAGTACAGCTCGGATCTCGTGGCCGTCGTCGAGCAGCAGCGCACGTTCCGGATCGCGGCCAGGGGTCGCATGACGCCGCAACTCGACGATCTCGAGGCCGAGATCACCTACCTGCTGCTGCGCGACCGGCGCCCGGCCACGGTGATGGAGCTCGGCACGTTCCACGGCTGGTCCACCACGTGGCTGCTCAGCGCGTTGCGCGACAACGGCACCGGCCGGCTGCACTCGTTCGACAAGATCGACAACGTGGTGCGCCAGGTGCCCGCCGATCTCGCCGCCGACCGCTGGACGTTCGTGCAGGGCGACATGAAGGCCAACCTCGCCGCCGTGCCCGCGGACGTCGACTACCTGTTCGTGGACGCCGACCACGGCCAGCGCTTCGGCGACTGGTACCTCGAGCACCTGTTCCCGCTGATGCCGGCAGGCATCCCGGTGAGCGTGCACGACGTGTTCCGCGGCCGCCGGGCCCGGATCTGGTCGGAGGGCGCCGTGGTGGTGTCGTGGCTGCAGGAACGTGGGGTGCGGGTGTTCAGCGCCTCCCGCAAGAACTCCCCCGCCGTGTTCGCGGAGATCAATCGGGTGCGAGCGGAACTCGGCATCGAAGGGGCGCGCGGCACCACCCGCAACCCGATGATCTTCTTCAACCTGCCCTGAACGCAGGCCGACCCCGCCGTCAGTCCAGGTGCAGCGGCAGCCCGAACAGCGGGAACATGATCGCGGTATCGAGGAACGCGTTGAGGCCGACCACGCGGTCGCCCGCGACCTCGACCACCTGCAGCGCCCAGGCGTCGTGGCCGCTGCCGGTGTTGCTGGGGCGGTACTGCCCGAAGCCGGTGGCGCCGTTGACCTGCACCGGGACGAGCCGCGAGCCGGCGCAGCCGATGCCCGGCCCGGCCCACCACTTCTCGATCTCGACGGGCCCGGTGATCCACAGCTCGTAGGGCGGCATCGAGAGCACCGCATCCTCGTGCAGCAGCGTGACCAGCGACGCGATGTCGTAGCGCTCGAAGGCATCGGCGTAGCGCTCCAGCAGCGCCTGCTGCTCCTCGCCGAACGCCTGCGAACCGCCGCCGACGCTGAGATCCTGCGCGGCGAGCGTTGCCCGCGACCTCTGCAACGCGCTGTTGACCGACGCGACGGTGCTGCCCAGCAGCTCCGCCGTCTCGGCGGCGCTCCACTGCAGCACCTCGCGAAGGATGAGCACCGCACGCTGCCGCGGCGGCAGGTGCTGCAGCGCCGCGACGAACGCCAGCCGGATGCTCTCCTTGGCGATGGCTCGATCGGCGGGATCACCCTCGGTGGGCAGCACCCGGGCATCAGGCACCGGCTGCAGCCAGGTGGCCTCCCCGTGCGGCTCGCCGAGCTGGGCCGACTCGACCATCGCGGCCGGACCGAAGTCCATCGGCCGGGCGCGCCGGCCCCGGCCCTCGAGCATCGTGAGGCAGACGTTGGTGGCGATGCGGTAGAGCCACGACCGCAGCGACGAGCGCCCCTCGAACCGGTCGTAGGCCTTCCACGCCCGCACGAGCGTCTCCTGCACGGCGTCCTCGGCGTCGAAGGCCGAACCGAGCATGCGGTAGCAGTACCCGGTGAGCTCGACGCGGTGCTTCTCGAACTCCGGATTCCAGGTGCCGTGCACCTTCGCCGTGCTGTCGACCACCTCGGTCATCGCGGGCCGTCCCTCCGGGTGCCGTGGATCACGCTGCTGCCGGACACCCTATGGAAGGACACCGACAGTCGCAGCGGCCCGGCTCCGGCAGGCTCTCGTGTTGCGTACGGCCTACCCGCCATACAGCCCGTCGAACAGCTCCTTGTACCGGTCGTCCACGACGCGGCGCTTGACCTTGAGGGTGGGGGTCAGCTCGCCCGTCTCCACCGAGAGGTCGTGGTCGAGGATGAGGAACTTCTTGATCTGCGAGACCTTCGCGTAGCGCTCGTTCACCCCGTCGAGCACCTCCTGCACCATCGCGACGACGGTGGGGTGCGTGGCGAGCTCGGCCACATCGCCGGGCAGGCCCTGCTGCTGCGCCCACGGCACGATGAGCTCGGCGTCGAGCGTGATCAGCGCGACCGGGTAGGGCCTGCGGTCGCCGTGCATCACGGCCTGGGAGATCCACGGCGACTGCCGCAGGTCGTTCTCCAGGTTGTTCGGCGTGAGGTTCTTGCCGCCCGCGGTGATGATGATGTCCTTCTTGCGGCCGATGATCGTGACGAAGCCGTCGTCGTCGATCGTGCCGAGGTCACCGGACTGCAGCCAGCCATCGACGATCGTCTCCGCGGTGGCCGCCTCGTTGTTCCAGTAGCCGGTGAAGATGTGACCGCCGCGCATGAGGATCTCGCCGTCCTCGGCGATGCGGACCTCGCAGCCCGGGATCGCCCGCCCGATCGACCCGATGCGCATGTGGCCCGCCGAGTTGAGCGTGCCCATCGCCGCCGACTCCGACAGCCCGTAACCCTCGTACACCGGCACGCCCGCCGCGTAGAAGAACTCCAGGATCTCCGTCGCGATCGGCGCAGCACCGCTCACCGCCTGCCGCAGCTTGCCACCGAAGACCGCGCGCACCTTCGCGAACAGCTGGGAGTCGGCGAGGTCGAAGCCGGCCTGCAGCTCGGCGGGGATCGGCTGACCGGCCTCGCGCAGCTTCTGGACGGCCATCCCGGCGGCGACGGCACGTGTCCGCAGGTCTGCGGGCACCATCCCGGCGACGCCTGCGAAGATCTTCTCGAAGATCCGCGGCACGGACGGCAGGTACGTCGGCGAGACCTCCTGCAGGTCGGTCATGATGCCCTTGGCGCCGTTGCTGCAGTACGCCACCACGGCGCCCGCCCCGGCCGATCCGAGCACCGTGACCTGCGCGAACACGTGCGCCATCGGCAGGAACAGGTACACCACGTCGTTGCTGTTGACGACGTCGAGCTCGTTGCAGACCGCGCAGCAGGCGGTGAGGTTGCGGTGCGCCAGCACGCAGCCCTTGGGACGTCCGGTGGTGCCGGAGGTGTAGATGATCAGGCCCGGGTCGTCCGGGTGCACGGCATCGGTGCGGCGCGTGACCTCGGCGATGTCGCCGTCGCGGCCGCTCGCGCGCAGCGCCTCGAGCGTGGTGACGTCGCCGTCGGTGAACGTGACGGCGTGCTGCAGGGCCGGGAGCTCCCCCCGCACCTGGTCGATCTTGGCGAGCTGGGTGGCGTCCTCGACGAAGACGGCGACCGATCCCGAGTCGCCCAGCACCCAGGCGCACTCGTCGGCCGTGCTCGACGGGTAGATCGGGACGACGACCGCGCCCGCGGCCGCGATGCCCAGCTCGGCCTGCGTCCACTCGGCCCGGGTGTCGGCGAGCACCGCGACCCGGTCACCGGCGGCGACCCCGAGCGCGATCAGTCCACGGGCGATCTCGGTGGCGCACTCGTGCAGCTGCGCGTACGAGACGTCCTGCCACTCACCGTCGCGCTTGAACCGCTGCGCCGGGCTGTCGCCGAACCGCTGCGCGCCGAACCGCGACATCTCCGAGACCGTGGTGGGCACTTCCACCTGTCGATCCACGTCCTGGACGGTCATGCTCGTACTCCCTTCGCCGGTACGGATGCGGAATCAGCGGCTGCGCCGGCCGCGCGGGCGATCTCGAGCAGCTCGGCGACGCCCGCCTCGATGCCCCGCGCCAGCACGTCGATGTCGGGCACGGTGTCGTAGTCACCGGTGATCCCGAAATGGACACCGCCGTTGTAGGAGAAGATCCCGATCGCGGTGCGGATCGAGGCCCCCAGCGGGATGATCGGCGCCGACTGGAGCAGCACGCGGCCCGCGAAGTACAGCGGCCGCTGCGGGCCCGGCACGTTGGTGGTGACGGTGTGGAAGCTGGTCTGCGCCATCGTGGCGGCCCGGCGCTGCCCGGCTGCCAGCAGCATCGGCGGGGCGAAGTCACCCAGCTCGGCGAGCCGGGCACCGGCCACGGCGCCCTTCGACTTCTTGATGCCGTCCATCGACGCGCGGATCGCGGCCAGCCGCGCGGCCGGGTCGTCCAGCCCGACGGGCAGGTCGGCGAACACCGAGGAGACCTTGTTGTTGTAGGCGCCCTTCTCGTGCTCGGCACGCACCGAGACCGGCACCATGGTGCGGATGGTGCGGCTGGGCGTGTTCTCCCCGCGCCCGATCAGCACATCCCGGAACCCGCGCGTGATGGCGGTCAGCACGACGTCGTTGATCGTGCCGCCGAGCGCGGCGCGGATGGCCTTGATGTCGGCGAGCGAGCTGTGCGCCGAGGTCCAGCGCCGGTGCGGGCCGTACGCACCGTTGAGCGACGTGGCATCCTTCGGCGGGACGAGGTGGGGCGCCATCCCGGCGAAGGCCCGGATCGTCTCCACCCCGGATCCGGCGAACCCGCGGGGGTCTCGCAGCGACCCGAGCAGCTTCCACACCCGATCGGCGGGGCTCACGACGCCCGAGAGCGTGCCGCCCAGCACGTCGAGCGGGGTCGGCGCCGGCCGCGGCCGCCACGGTGGGGCGGCCGGCAGCGGCGCGGGGTCCTGCTCCAGGTCGAACAGCACCGACATCAGGTCGGTGGCGGCCACGCCGTCGACCATGCAGTGGTGGACCTTCGACACGATCGCCCACTGGTCGTCCTCGAGGCCCTCCACGACCCAGACCTCCCACAGCGGCCGGGCCCGGTCGAGGTGCTGCGACATCACCCTCGCCACCAGGTTGTCCAGCTCGGCGCGCCCACCGGGAGCGGGCACGGCGGTGCGGCGCAGGTGGTACTCCAGGTTGAAGTGCGGGTCGTCGACCCAGGCCGGGCGGCCGATGTCCAGCGGCAGGAACTGCACCTTCTGCCGGTAGCGCGGCACCAGCGGCATCTTCGCGGCGAACCGCGTGATCAGCTCGTCGTGGGAGGCAGGTGGGCCCTCGAAGACCGCGACGCCCCCGATGTGCATCGGCGTGGTGTCGTTCTCCATGTACAGGAACGAGGCGTCGAGCAGGCTCATCTGATCCATCAGTTCTCCTTCTCGGCGCGGTAGGGCGCCCAGCTGCCTGCGGGCTGAGCGAGGCGGTCGGTGATCACCCGGAGGGCGAACGGGTTGTGGCCGATGCCGCAGTGGCTGCCCCAGACCTCGACGTTCTCGCTGGTCGGACCCTCCTCGTCGAGGCACGACTCCCACGGCACGATGCCGTCGGTACGGGTGTAGACGGCGGTGGTGGGCACCGTGAGCGGCGCGTCGGTGCGGACGGTCTGCGGCTCGTGCATCGGGCCGAGGCTGCGGTACAGGCTGCTCGCGTGGGTGTCGTGCGGCCCGGAGTAGCGCGGCGGCAGCCGGAACGGGCTGGCCAGGGTGATCACCTGGCGGACGCGCTCGGGGTGGCGGCGGGCCATCTCGCGGGCGAACACACCACCGAGGCTCACACCGACGAGGCTGACCGGGCGACCCGACTCGGCGTACCCGCGTTCGACGAGCGCGACGAGCCCCTCGACGACGGGAGCGGTGGGTCCGAGGTTGCGCCCGAGCCCCCACCCGCGGGCGTCGTAGCCGAGCGCGCGCAGCACCATCCGCAGCGCGGCGGTGGACGAGTCGTCGGCCATGAACCCCGGCAGCAGCAGCACCGTGTGGCCGTCACCGCGCGGGGCGAGCAGCGCCGCGGGCGCCCATGCGGCGAACCATCCGAACTCCCACGTGGCCCGCGGCGCCTCGAGCCCGAGCAGCCATCGCGAGGGGCGCGGGAACGTCATCGGCACGGCCATGTACCGGCTCCCCTCTCTGGAAACAGCTCGCAGCTAATCCGGGTGAACAGGGGATGTCAAGACCGAGAAAACGCCGTTCACCTGCGATACCATCCGGTCGGTACGGGAAGGTCGGGAAGGTGGAGGTTGTGGAGGCACCCTGGATCGCCGGCACGTCGGACGCCGGTGCCAGCACGCGGTCGCCGCTGCCGGACCGCCTTCTGGAGGCTGCCACCCGCCTGTTCGCCCGGCAAGGCTTCGAGGGCACCTCCGTGGCCCAGATCGTCGAGGCCGCCGGCGTCACCAAGGGCGCGCTCTACCACTACTTCGACTCCAAGGACGACCTGCTCCACGAGATCTACGCGCGGGTGCTGCGGATGCAACTGCAGCGGCTCGAGGAGCTCGACTCCGGCACCGCCGGGCCTGCCGAGCGGCTGCACGCCGTGGCCTGCGACGTGATCCGCACGAGCATCGCGAACATCGACGACACCACGGTCTTCCAGCGCTCGATGCACCTGCTCAGCCCCGACAAGCAACGCGAGTTCCGCGCCGGACGGCGCGTCTACCACGAGCGGTTCCGCGCGATCGTGCGCGAAGGGCAGGCGTCCGGCGAGTTCCGCTCCGACGTGCCGGCCGACCTCGCGCTGCACTACTTCTTCGGCTGCGTGCACCACCTCGACACGTGGTACCGGCCCGACGGGCCGGTCGCGGCCTCGGATGTGGCGCGCCACTTCGCCGACCTGCTGCTGGCCGGGTTACGACCCGCCTGAGGGCCGCCAGCCCTCGGACTGCGCGACCATCGGTTCCGCGGGCGTGGGTTCCACCAGTCGGCCGTCGAACTGGGTGGACAGCACGATGTGCGTGCGGATCTCGCCGAGCAGCCCGATGCGCTCGTTGAGGCCCTCGAGGTGGCCGAGCGACGCCAGCCGCGCCTTGAGCAGGGTGCAGTACTCACCCGACACCTTGTGGATCTCGACCACCTCCGGGTAGTCGGCGGAGCTCGTCGTCTTGAGCAGGCAGCTGCCCAGTGCGCAGCGCAGCTGGATGAACGCCAGCAGCGGCTGGCCGGCCCGCGCCGGGTCGACGGTGGCGCGGTAGCCCGTGATCACACCCGCCTGCTCGAGCCGCCGCACGCGCTCGGCGACAGCAGGAGCGGACAGGTGGACGCGGCGGCTCAGCTCGTTGAACGAGAGTCTCCCGTCGCGCTGCAGCTCGGCGAGCAGCCGCCAGTCGAGATCGTCGAGTTCCACCGACTGCAAAGCGGACATGCGAAATCTCCTTCTGGTCGACAGGTCGATCCGGCTTCGGACGGCGCCATCGACCCTTCAGCGGGCCGGCTGACCTTCCTACCGTTGACCCATGCTTCGACGCCAGCAACGAACCACCCTGCCGACGCTGTTGGCCGCCTGCGCGATCGGTGGCGTCGCTCAGGCGCTGACGGGCGCGGCAGGCGGGCTGCTCGCCCAGCGCGTCAGCGGATCGGACGCCACCGCAGGGCTGCCGCAGACCGCGCTCGTCATCGGCGGGGCGGCCGCCGCGGTGGGGCTGTCGGCGCTGACCCGCCGGCACGGCCGCCGCCGGGCACTGGCGTTCGGCACCACCGTCGCGGTGGCGGGCTGCGCGCTCATCGTGCTCGCCGCGCAGGCATCGGCCCTGCCGCTGCTGCTCGCCGGGTTCCTGCTGCTCGGATCGGGGAACAGCGCCGTGATGCTGGCCCGCTACGCCGCAGCAGACCTGGCGCCCGCCGGATCGCGGGCCCGGGCGATGGCCACCGTGCTCGCCGCCACGACGGTCGGGGCGGTCATCGGGCCGAACCTGATGGTGCCCGCGTCCGCCGCAGGGGAGTGGATCGGGCAGCCGGAGCTGGGGGGCGTATACCTGCTCGGCGCGCACGGCTTCGCCACGGCCACCGTTCTGCTGGGATCGGCGAGCACCCGGCCCGAACCTGTGGGCGAGCCCCGGCAGACCGATCCGGCGACCGCGCTCGACCCGACCACCGCGCTCGGGCTGGCGGTGCTCGCGATCGCGAACCTGGTGATGGTCGGGGTGACGACGATGGCACCGGTCCAGCTGCACCACATGGGCGTCGGGCTCGGCGCCATCGGGCTGGTCGTGAGCCTGCACATCGCCGGGATGTTCGCGCCGTCGCCGCTGTCAGGATGGCTGGCGGACCGGTACGGGAGTGGGCCGACCGTTGCGGTGGCGGGCGTCGTGCTGGCCGTGGCGTCCGTGGTGGCCGGTGCCGGTGCCGGCGATCCGGTGGTGCTGACGGCCGGAATGGCGCTGCTCGGCGTCGGATGGAACGTGGCGCTGCTGGCCGGGAGCGCGCTGCTGACCGCGGGACCCGTCGCGGGCAAGGCGCGCCGGGAGGGTTGGGGCGAGGTCGGGATGGGGCTCGCGGCCGCCGGTGGGGGTGCCGCGGCCGGCCCGGTGATGGGCGGCGGTGGCTACCCGCTGCTCGCGGTGGCGGGGGCCGGCGCGGCGGTGCTCGTGCTGCCGATCGCCTGGGCGCTCCGCCGGGCCGTGACTCGCTCTTGACCTGCAGTCGAGTTGAGGTCACAGGCTTGTGACCATGGCCATCGAGAAGATGCACGCGATCCGCCAGCACGAGTTCGGGGATGCCGATGTGCTGCGGTACGAGCGGGTCGACGCACCGGTCCCGGATGCGGGACAGGTGCTGATCCGGGTGGCCGCCGCCGGCGTGCACCTGATCGACACCACCATCCGGGCCGGGACGGGCGGTGGCCCGATGCCAGTGCCCGACCTGCCGATGACACCGGGCCGGGAGGTCGCCGGCACGATCGACGCCGTCGGCACCGGCGTCGAGGAGTCGTGGATCGGCCGCACGGTCGTGGGCCACCTCGGGGCCGCCAACGGCGGCTACGCCGAGTACGTGGTGGCCGAGCTCGCGCGCATCCATCCCGTGCTGGACGGGCTCGACCCGGCCGTCGCCGTGGCCGTCATCGGCACCGGCCGCACGACGGCTGCGATCGTCGACGCCGCCCGGATCACCCCCTCCGACGTCGTGCTGATCACGGCGGCCGCCGGCGGGATCGGGCTGCTGCTCGTCCAGTGGGCGAAGCACGCCGGAGCCACGGTCGTCGGGGTGGCTGGCGGTGAGACCAAGCTCGCCGCGGTCCGCGCGGCAGGCGCCGACGTCGCGATCGACTACCTCGACCCGGACTGGCCCGCCGCCGTGACCACGGCACTCGGTGGGCGGGCCGTCAGCGCTGTGCTCGACGGTGTCGGCGGCGCCGCCGGACGGGCGGCGTTCGACCTGCTCGGCACCGAGGGGCGGCTGCTGGTGTTCGGTTGGTCGGCCGGCGCGCCGGTCGACGTGCGCACGATCGACCTCTTCGGGCGCAGCCTCACGGTCTCCGGGGCGATCGGCGCGCGGGTGCTCGCCCGGCTCGCCGAGTTCGAGATCATGGCCCTGCGAGCGGCAGCCGACGGGATCGCGGTGCCGGTGGTGGGTCAGCGGTTCGCGCTGTCGGACGCACCGGACGCCCACCGCGCGGTTGCCGGGCGCGGCACCATCGGAAAGACGGTGCTGGTACCGGCGGGATCCGACCGGTGAAATGCCGAAGGGCCCCGCTCAATGGAGCGGGGCCCTTCGGAAAGAACTCAGATCACGCTGATCCGAAGATCAGATGACGGTGACGCCGGTGGCCTGCGGGCCCTTCTGGCCCTGACCCACGTCGAACTGCACCTTCTGGTTCTCCTCCAGCGACTTGAAGCCAGAGGACTGAATCTCCGAGTAGTGCACGAAGACGTCAGCGGAGCCGTCCTCGGGGGCGATGAAGCCGAAGCCCTTCTCGGCGTTGAACCACTTCACGGTGCCACGAGCCATGTACTTGTCTCCTGAACAGATGACGATGCGGCCACCGCTGGTGCGGTGGTACCGAGTCTGTCTGCAACGGGAAACCCCTCCGGAGAAAATCCGGAGTACAATGTTCGTGCCCGCAACAAAACTATCAAAGACCGCGGGTAGTGAACCACACACCGGTCGTCGCCGCTGCAGGCGACCCCCGTTCGGGGAGAAGTTCGGGGGGTGGCGCCGGCGGATTCAGCCCCGCCCGATGAACGGCATCGTCGTGGCGGTGATCGTCAGGAACTGCACGTTGGCCTCCAGCGGCAGGCCCGCCATGTACAGCACGGCCTGCGCCACGTGCTCGGCGTCGAACGTCGGTTCCGGACGGACGCTGCCGTCGGCCTGCCGGGCCCCGGTAGCGATCCCGGCGGTCATGTCGGTGGCCGCGTTGCCGATGTCGATCTGCCCGCAGGCGATCCGGAACGGCCTGCCGTCCAGCGAGATCGACTTCGTCAGCCCGGTGATCGCGTGCTTGGTGGCGGTGTAGGCGGCGCTGCCCGGGCGGGGCGTGTGCGCCGAGATCGACCCGTTGTTGATGATGCGCCCGCCCTGGGGATCCTGGGCGCGCATCGCGGTGAACGCCTCCCGGGCGCACAGGAACGAACCGGTCAGGTTCGTGGCCACGGCGGCGCTCCAGGCATCCGGGTCGATCTCGTCGAGCGTGCCGGCGGGCCCGAACGTGCCCGCGTTGTTGAACAGCAGGTCCACCCGCCCCCAGCGCTCGCGGACGGCGCCGAACAGCGCTGCCACCGAGGCGGTGTCGGCGACGTCGGTGGGCGCGACCAGCGCCTCCGGGTGGCCCGCCGCCGTCTCGTCGAGCGCGTCCTTGCGCCGTCCCGCGAGCGCCACCCCGTAGCCCGCGCCGAGCAGCGCCTGCGCCACCACCCGCCCCAGGCCCGATCCAGCACCCGTCACCACCGCGACCCCGCCGTCCGTCATGGGTCGATCGTGCGCCATCCCGGGGGCGGCGACCAGCCGGGGTCAGATCGCGAGGGCGGGTGCGGCGACGGCGCGGTGTGCAGGCGGGCGGTACTCGTGCCAGGCTCGCGCGAGCCTGCGGACGGCCTCCTCCTGCCGCTCGGGCGGGAGCCGGAAGTGCAGGCGCACGCAGGCGTCGCTCGCCCCGGACACGTCCAGGCCCGAGCCGGGCAGCACCGCGACGCCGCAGCGGAGCGACTGCTGGGCGAACGAGTCGCCGTCGCCGTACGGCAGGCGGGCCCACAGGGTCTGACCGCCGCGCACACCGTGGACGCTCCACTGCGGCAGCAGCCACGACAGCGCGTCGAGCAGCCGGTCGTGACGCACCTGCAGGTCGGCGGCCTGCCGGTCGCGGATCGCGTCGAGATCTCCGACCAGCGCCGCCGCCGCCAGCTGCGCCGGGGTGTCCCCGCCGATGTCGTGGACGGCCCGCAACCGGGCCAGTCGGGCGACGGCCGGCGCCACGGCCCGGATCCAGCCGATGCGCAGGCCGCCCCACACCACCTTGCTGAGCGACCCCACGGTGATGGCGGTGTCGCCGAGCGGCACCGGGAACTCTTGCGCGCCGGGGAAGCCGAGCTCGGCGGCGACGTCGTCGATCACCAGCGGCACGCCTTCCGCGGCGGCCACCTCCGCGATCCGACGCTGCTCGGCCGCGGGCAGCACCGCACCGGTCGGGTTGTGGAACCGCGGGATCAGGTACGCCAGCGCCGGCCGGTGGGCACGGACCGCGTCGGCGAAGCCCACCAGCCCGACCGGCAACGGTCGCAGCACCGCCGCCGCCTCGCGGAAGGCCTCCAGCGCGCCGGGATAGGTCGGCGCCTCCACGAGCACCGCGTCGCCGGGGGACACGAGGCAGGCGGCGATCAGCGACAGCGCCTGCTGCCCGCCGTTGGTGACGAGGATCTGGTCGCTCACCGTCGGGATCCCCTGTGCCGTGTAGCGGGCGGCGATCGCGGCGCGCAGGCGCGGGTGCCCGCTCGGGTAGTAGCCGATGTCGCCCGACAGCGCTGCCAGCTCCGGCACGACGCGGGCGTAGGCCCGTGCCACCTCGGGCGGCGGCCCGTCGGGGGCGGCACAGGCGAACAGGATGACGTCGTCGGCCCGCGCCTCGAGGTGGTGCAGGAACATCGGGGCCGTGGTGATCTCGGCGCCTGCCGTGCCCACCTCGCCCGCGACCCGGGTGCCGCTGCCCTGGCGGCGCACGATCCGGCCGTCGGCACGCAGCCGCTCGTACGCGGCCACCACCGTGGACCGGCCCACGGCCAGCACGGCGGCGAGCGTGCGTTCGGGCGGCAGCAGCACGCCGGCCGGCAGCT
The DNA here is from genome assembly GCF_042653605.1 of Pseudonocardia sp. GCM10023141. Taxonomy (NCBI): domain Bacteria; kingdom Bacillati; phylum Actinomycetota; class Actinomycetes; order Pseudonocardiales; family Pseudonocardiaceae; genus Pseudonocardia; species Pseudonocardia sp. GCM10023141. Next base: position 109,847 of record NZ_JBHSIR010000036.1, on the reverse strand, counting down.
CGCCGCCGTCGATCAGCTCGCGCAGGCGGGCGGCGAGCAGCACGTAGAGGGGGCCGCGGGCCGACGACCACCGCCCCAGACGCTCACCCAGCTCGATTGGCTCCATGACCAAACCAATTCTGGCCCATTGGCTCTGTCAGCGCCAGCGCAGCCGTCGCACGATGTTGGGCATGGGTCCTCTCCACCGTTTCCCCGCCAGCAACATGATCTCCCTGGTCGGCGCGTCACCCCGGCACGACCTGGGCGAGAGCTTCGGCCCCGAGCTGCTGCTCGGCGACCTGCTGGACGGCGGGCTGCTGGACGGCGACCGGGAACTGGCCGGGTTCGCGCTCGGCTACGGCACCGCCGCCGGTGATCCGCAGCTGCGCGCGGCGATCGCGGCCGCCAACGGGGTGACCGCCGAGGACGTCGTGGTGACCGCGGGCGGGATGCACGCCCTGTTCCTCATCGCCTTCACGCTGTGCGATCCCGGCGACGAGGTGCTGACCGTCGCGCCCCTGTTCCCGCTGGCCCGCAACGCGCTCGACGCCGTCGGCGCCACCGTCCGGGTGCTCCCGCTGTCGTTCGACGACGGCTACCGGCTCGACCCGGAACGGCTGCGCGCGCACCTCACACCCGCCACCAGGCTGGTCAGCCTCGCGTCGCCGCAGAACCCCTCGGGCGTCGCGCTGCCGCAGGCGACCGTCGAGCGGGTACTGGAGATCATGGCCGAGGTGGCGCCCGGTGCGCACCTGCTGCTGGACGAGACCTACCGCGAGGCCGCGTTCGGCGACGACCCGACGCCGCCGAGCGCCGCCGGGCTCGACCCGAGGGTGATCTCGGTGGCGTCGCTGTCGAAGTGCCACGGCGCCGCCGGCCTGCGCATCGGCTGGGCGATCAGCCGCGACCGGGCGCTCGTGGAGCAGCTCGTCGTCGGCAAGTTCAACACCGTGCTGACGTGCGCGGGCGTGAGCGAGCAGCTGGCGCTGCGCGTGTTCGAACGAGCCGACACGATCCTGTCGCCGCGCCGCAAGCAGCTCGCCGCGGCACTCCGCACGACGGCGGACTGGGTGGAGCGCAATGCCGAGCTCGTCGAGTGGGTCCGGCCCGACGCCGGCGCGCTCTGCTGCGTGCGCCTGCGCCCGACGGCGTTCCCCGACAGCGAGGTCGAACCGTTCTACGCGGCGTTGACCGCTGCGGGCGCGCGCGTTGCGCAGGGCGCCTGGTTCGGGGACGAGGCACGGGTCTTCCGGCTCGGCTTCGGGTTCCTGCCCGCCGGGGAGCTGGAGGTGGCGCTGGAGGCGCTGACGATGGTGCTGCACCAGCGTGCCGGGACGTCAGGAGGGCGTCCTTCCTGACGTGGGCGCGGGGCCCAGCAGGTGGTCCACCAGCTCCACCGGGCGGCTCAGCGCGTTGAGGTGCCCGCCCGGGATCTCCTCGAAGGTGACGTCGCCGAGCCGATCTGCCACCACCCTGCGCTGGAACTCCGGCGGGAAGAACCGGTCGTCGCGGCCCTGCAGGAACAGGGTGGGCACGCCGGGCCACGCCGCGAGCGGCCACGGCTTCTCGAACGGGGTTCCCGACTGAGGCGGCTCGCCCTGCTCCATCGCTGCAGCCACGACGTCGGCAGGCACGTCGTGGAAGAACGCGTCCAGGACGTCGGCGGGCATCACGTGCCCGAGGTTGCCCCACCACTCCCCCGGGGACTCGCCCGGCGCGGGCACCATGGCGTTGACCAGCACGAAGTCGGTCATATCGCCCATCCTCCCCCGGCCCGGATCGCAGCATGGTGGCCATGCTGCGATCTGACGCTTGGATGGCCACCATGCTGCAGTTCGGGGCGGTCGGGGGCCGGCGGATCCTTCCCCGCCCGGCGACGGTCCCTTGTTGAGGCCGGGAATAGGGAGTACAAAGTTGGGCACGGGCTCATCGCAAGGCCAAGGCCGAATCGGTGGAGAAGGTTCGTCCTCCCGACCGTTGCGCCCCAGTTCGAGTTCGGGCACCCACGCGGAGCACGCCGCGACGAGGCACAGCGCCGCGGGTTTGCGTCAGCAGCCGATCACCGGTTCCTGACGCCGAGACCACTGAAGCACGGCGCATCAGTTTGCACGCTTGGTAACCCGATCTTCGAACTGTCGGACGTCGCCCCTCGCATGCGGGGCGACGTCCGACATCGTTTGTGGGGACTTCATCGCCGCCGGAGCCGGCCGCGCCAACCCCGGTGTCCGGTGGCTGCCGGTGCTCGGATGAGTCGTGGCGGGTTTCTTGCTCGCGGCCCGGGCGATCCGGCGCCTCCTGGAACCTTGTGGCAGTCCAGGCGAGCCCGGCAACAGCCTCATGGAACCTTGTGGCAGTCCGGAAGTGCTGGCGGCTGCCATGTGGAACCTCGTGGCTGCCAGCAGCGCCGGCTGAGAGCCACTTGGAACCCTGTGGCTGCCAGCAGCCCCGGCCGAGTGCCACATGGAACCTTGTGGCTGTCCGCTGGGCCGACACCAGCCTCATGGAGATCGGGCGCGATCAGGGGTTGCAGCAGTTCACCGACTCGCAGCGAGGCGCGCGGCACGCGCGTCGAGGTAGCGCTGCTCGGGCACGCTGAGGGTGCGCCGCGCGGCCAGCCGGTAGGCCTCGCACGCCGCATCGACCTCGCCGGCCCGCTCCAGCAGGTGTGCCCGCACCGCGTCGACGCGGTGGTGCGCGGCGAGCGCCGGATCGTCCTGCACCGCGCCCAGCTGCGCCAGCGCCACCTGCGGGCCGTCGACCATCGACACCGCGACGATCCGGTTCAACGTGACCATCGGCCCCGGGGCCAGCGCGTCCAGGTGCTGGTAGAGGGCCAGCACCTGGGGCCAGTCGGTGTCCTCGGCCCGAGTCGCCTCGTCATGGACGGCGGCGATCGCGGCCTGCAGCTGGTAGGGCCCGATCAGCGTGTCGGCGAGCGCCGCCGTGACCAGCGTGATGCCCTCCGCGATCGCCGCGTCGTCCCATCGAGTGCGGTCCTGCTCGTCCAGCGGGATCAGCTCGCCGTCGGCCCCGGCCCGGGCCGGCCGGCGGGCGTCGGTGAGCAGCATCAGCGCGAGCAGGCCCGCGACCTCGCCGTGGTCGGGCAGCCGGGTGTGCAGCATCCGGGTCAGCCGGATCGCCTCCGCACTGAGCTCGACCCGGTTCAACGCAACGCCCGAGCTGGCCGTGTAGCCCTCGTTGAAGATCAGGTACAGCACCTGGAGCACCGTGTCGACGCGCTCGGCACGCTGCTCGGGCGGCGGCATCCGGAACTCCGCGCCGCTCGCCTTGATCCGCGCCTTGGCGCGGCTGATGCGCTGCGCGGTGGTGGCCTCCGGCACGAGGAACGCCCGTGCGATCTCCGCGGTGGTCAGCCCGCCGACGGCCCGCAGCGTCAACGCCACCTGGGACGCGCTGGTGAGCGACGGGTGGCAGCACAGCATCAGCAGGGTGAGCGTGTCGTCGACGCCGGGGGCCGGATCGGGATCGGACGGCGCCAGCGCGACCACGGCGTCCTCACGGCGACGGCGCGCGGTCTCGCTGCGCCAGGCCTCGGTGCGCCGCCGCGACGCGACGGTGATCAGCCACGCCTTCGGGTTGTCGGGCAGCCCGGCGGCCGGCCACTGCTGCGACGCGGCGAGCAGGGCCTCCTGCACCGCGTCCTCGCAGGCGTCGAAGTCGCCGTGGTGGCGCACGACCGCCGCGAGCACCTGCGGCGCCAGTTCCCGCAGCAGCCCGTCGGTCGGGGTCAAGCGAGGAACTCCGCGAGATCGCCGCGCACCGGTCGCACCTCGACGAACCCGGCCTGGGCCTCGGGGATGCGGGCCCCGATCTCCACCGCACGCTCCATGCTGTCGCAGTCGACCAGGTAGAAGCCTGCCAGGTGCTCCTTGGACTCGGCGAACGGGCCGTCCGTCGTGGTCACGGTCGCCCCCCGCGGCGTGACGCGCTTGGCCGTCGAGGCATCGAGCAGCGACTCGGACGCGACCCGCTCACCGGACGCGTCCAGCTCCGCGTTGAAGGCCTGGTACTGCGCGATGCCGGCAGCCCGCTGCTCGACCGACAGGCTGCGCCAGACCTCACGCGACGCCGGGTTGCCGTAGATCAGGATCAGGTAGCGCACGGGCACCCCTCCGAAGTTCGGCCGAAGTCCCTTCGTACCGCATGTCGAGAAGCGCCGCCCAGCAGCTACGTCCCTGCTGACGGCGCCCGACCGGGGCGCCCCACCCGAAGGACGGCCACCATCATGCGATCGACCTACATCGGCCTCCCCGCAGCCGACGTCGCGAAGGCCACCGCGTTCCTCACCGCGCTCGGCTTCACCCTCGACCCACGGGCCTCAAGCGATCGGACGGCCTGCGTGCTGATCAACGACTCGACCGCGGTGATGCTGCACGAAGCCACCTACTTCGCCGAGTTCACCGGCGCCCCGGTCACCGACCCGGCCAGGGCGAGCGAGGTGTCGGTGGGCCTCTCGGCCGAGAGCCGCGCCGAGGTGGACGAGCTCACCGAACGGGCGGTGGCGGCAGGCGGGCAGGACGTGGGGGCCCAGGACCTGGGCTACATGTACATGCGGGCGTTCCGCGACCTCGACGGGCACCGGTGGAGCTTCATCCACATGGCCGGATAGTCAGTACATCATCCGCGGGTCGGCGTAGTACTTGAACTCCAGCAGGTTGTTGGACGGGTCGGAGAGCACGAACGCCTCGTGCTCCTCCGCCCGCCCGGCGAAGCGGTGGAACGGCTCGGCGAAGAACTTCAGCCCGCGGTTGCGGGCCAGCCGCAGCAGCCGGTCCCAGTCCTCGCGATGGCGGAACGTGACGCCGAAGTGCCGCGGGTAGAGCTCGGGCGACTCGTCGATGCGGTCCGACAGGTGGCAGACGATCTGGTCGCCGAAGAAGTCGACGGTGATGCGGTCGTCGTAGCGGCGGGCCAGTTTGCAGCCCAGCTTCGCCACGTAGAAGTCCTGCGCCGCATCCAGGTCCGACGCCGGGATGGCGAGGTGGAAGACGTCGTGGGTGTCGCGCATCAGGCCTCCGACCGGGTGTCGATGGAGAGCCGGTCGGATCCCAACGTGTCGGAACGCAGCCCGAGCCGCAAGGTCTCGCAGGCGATCACGTCCTCGGCGTGGACGTTGCCGAGGTTCACCGCAGCCGACAGGCGCTGCACGAAGTATGTCTGCAGTTCCTTGTTCGGCGCCTCGAAGAGCAACCGGTCCGGGTTCACCCCGGACGCGAGCACCGCCTCGATCACCTCGTCGCGCGGTCTGCCGTCGGCGTCGCAGATGCCGCTGCGCCCGCTCTCCCGCGCCTCCATCGTGACCAGCCGCGCACCGGCGGCCAGGTCCTCGTGCACGAACGAGACCCAGTCGGCGGGCATGAGGGCCGCCGAGCGAGCGCTCTCCTTGAAGCCGACCTCGCTGATCACCACGAACTCGGAGGCGAGCTCGCGGACCCAGCGCGACTTCTCGGCGTTGTCCATCTCGATGGTGCCGTTCGAGACCTCGACGTGGGTGGCGCCCATCGTGCGACACAGCGCGCGCCAGTCGTCGACCTGGTCGTCGACGGCGAAACGCTCGAACAGCGTGCCGCCGAGGTAGAAGTCGATGCCGGCCCAGCGCAGGATATCGATCTTGCGCTTGATGTCGTGCGTGACCAGTGCGGTTCCCCACCCGAACTTCACCATGTCGATGTACTCACCGACGCTGTCGATGGCGTCCTCGAACTGGCCGGTGAACATGCCGGAGTCGATGACCATCGTCAGCCCGCGCGTGCGCGGTGCGGACTCACGTTCTGGCAGGACCAACCGGGTGTCGATCATCGTTTCTCTCCTCGTGTCCGGCTGCCTTCCACGCTCGTCGCCGAAGCTGGGCGCGGCCAACGAGCCACCTGGGAACGAGCTGTGAGCGCTGTGGGCGTCCGGTCAACGGCGTGGCGAGAGGGGTCCGCTGCAGCACCTCGACGATCAGGAGCGACCCGACCACCGCCACCGCGTACGCCGCGAAGCTCGACCACGGCGGCGTGAGCTGCGCAGCAGGTGAGTCGACGCCGGCCACCGTCACCGCCCAGAGGATCGCCGGATGCACCAGGAAGACCCCGAACGAGCGGTCCGACGCCCCCTCGACCATGCGCGAGAACCGGCCACCGGCGCGCCGGTCCGACCACGCCGACCCGATGACGAAGAAGACCGCGACCACCGCGACCGACCACGGGATCATCAACGGCTGGAAGACGTCGGTGGCGAACTGCGCGCCGACGCCCTGCACGATCGACCACCAGTACCAGCCCTCTGCCGCGGCGCCCGTCAACACGAACCCGGCCACGACGAGCACGGGGTGGCCCCGGATCCAGGCCTCGACCCGGTCCAGGTGCAGCGCGACGATCCCGCCCAGCACCAGGAAGAACTGGTAGCTGAGCAGGAACGAGCCCAGGTAGGGCAGCAGGTCGGCCTTGGTGCCGGTCGGGGCCGGGTCGTGCAGCCACAGGTCGATCGCCACCTGCAGCAGTGCGCTGCCGGTGAGCAGCAGCAGGTGGTGGCCGCGCGTCGCTCGCAGCAGCCACCGGAACACCGGGAAGACCAGGTAGAACTGCATCGAGACGAGCAGGAAGTACATGTGGAACCACGCGGTGCCGGTGAGCAGGTTGCGCAGCAGCGTGGTGGCCGCATCGGCGGGCGCGAGCGGCGCCGTCACCAGCCCGAGGCCCGTGTAGATCACCGACCACACCACGTACGGCACACCGACCAGCAGGAAGCGGCGGCGCCAGAACGGCGCGACGCGCAGGCTGCTCACGCGGTAGCGGTGCATCAGCACGAACGCGGTGAGGATGAAGAAGGCCTCCCGCGTGAAGTGCAGCAGCATCACCACAGCGCCGCCGGGCACGCTGTCGAGCGGGTTCACCGTGGAGACCGTGTGCACCGCGATCACGCACGCGAACGTCAGCACCCGCACCATGTCGGCCTGGAAGACGTGCTTCGTCGCGGCCTTCCCGCTGGCCGGCGCGGCCGTGGCCGACTCCGCTGTGGCCGACCCCGCGGTGGGCGGTGCCGTCATCGGCCGCTCGCGACGGAGTCTTCCGCTACCAGCCTGCGCACCTCCGTGCGGCGGACCTTGCCCGTCGGGGCCAGCGGGAAGGCGCCGAACAGCTGGATGTCGGCCGGGCGCTTGTAGCGGGCCAGCTCGCGGGCGCACCGGGCGGTGAGCCGCTCGACGAGCGCGGCGCCCGCATCGTCGGCCAGTTCCTGCTCGGTGCGGATGCACGCCACCGGGACGGCCCCCAGCACGTCGTCGGGCCGCCCGACGACCACCGCGTCGGCGACCCCGGGCTCGCCGAGCAGCACCTCCTCGATCTCGCGGGGGTAGATCAGCTCGCCGCCCCGGTTGACGACGTCGTCGGCGCGGCCGACCAGGTACAGGTACCCGTCGGCGTCGAGCCTGCCGAGGTCGGCGGTGTCGAGCCAGTGCTCGGCGTCGATCCGGTCGGCGGCGGCCCCGTCGGCGTAGCTGCGGATGACGCCCGCGCCCCGGATCCGGACCCGGCCGACGTCACCGGTCGGGCACGGCGTCCCGTCCGGGCCGATGACCTGCAGCTCGACGTCGACGGGCCGGCCGGCCGACCCGGGTCGCACCGCGCCGTCGAGCGGGGTGGCGGTGATCTGGCTGGCGGCCTCGGTCATCCCGTAGCTCTCCACGAGCGGCACGCCGGTGCCGGCGACGACGAGCTCGCGCACCGCGGGCGCCAGCGACGCCGATGCCGACCGGACGAACCGCAGGCGCGGCGGCAGCACCGGGATCTCGTCGCGGGACAGGATCGTCAGCACCGCCGGCACCGCGTTGAGCCAGGTGACGTCGTGCGCGGCCAACCGCTCCCAGAACCCGCTGCGGTGGAACCGGCTCTCCAGCACGAGCGTCGCTCCCGACACGAGCGTTGCCAGCAGCGCCACCACCTGGGCGTTGATGTGGAACAGCGGCAGCGCGTTGTAGCCGCGGTCGGCCGGGGTCAGCCGGTTGTGGCGCGCCACGGCGCCCGCGACGTGCAGCAGCTGCTCCTCGCTCAGCACCACGGTCTTCGGCGCGCAGGTGGATCCGGAGGTCAGCAACGCGGCCGAGCCTGCGACGGCACCCGCGTGCCCCGGCGTCGGGTTCGTCGGCACCGCCGGCATCCCGGTGGCCGCGTCGACGCGCATCCCGGGCCGCCCGTCGCGATCGGTCACGACGAGCACCGGTCGCAGTGCCCTGCGGGCCCGCTCCAGCTCGGCGGCGCCCGCCTCCGGGCTGACCGGCGCCGAGCAGCGGCCCGCGGCGATCACCGACAGGTGCACGACCGCGAACGCGATCGGGTCGTCGACGTCGATCAGCACCCGCGCACCGGGCGGCACGCCGTGCGACGCGAGTGCTCGCGACCAGCGGAGCGCGGCAGCGGCCAGGTCGGCGTTGTGGACGACACGATCGCTGCGGGCGTCGACGAGGTACTGCCCGTGCGGGTCGTCGGCAGCGCGGTTGCGGATCACGTCGCGCAGGCGGGTACCCATGGGAACCGACTCTGGTCGCGCATCCTGTGAGCCCCATGTGCGTGCCGTGTGAGGAGCTGATCCACTCATCCCGGTCGCCTTCTCCATGCGGGGTTCGCCCGCGCATAATCCGTGGGTGACGCAGTCGCGGCCGGCCCGCCGCATCGGAGGCATCCGGTTCGTCCACCTCCTCGTCCTCGCCCTCGCGGTGGCGTTGGGGGTCGCGCTGTCCGGTGCCACCGAGGTGTCCTCGACGGTTGCCGAGGCCGCCACCCAGTCACCCCCGACGGGCCCCCGGGCGGTGGAGCACACCGTCGTGGTCGACGGCGCCGCACGGACCTACCGCTCCTACACCCCGTCCGGTGCCGTTTCCCACCTCCCGCTGCTCGTGGTGCTGCACGGGCGGGGGCAGTCGCCCGACACCGTCACCGGCCAGACCGGTTTCCTGCCGCTCGTCCAGAAGCAGCGCGCGGTCGTCGTGTTCCCGGACGGGCTGGGCCGCTCGTGGAACGCAGGGCACGGTTGCTGCGGCGCCTCCGGGCAGCGCGACGTGCCCGACACCGCGTTCGTCGCATCGGTGGTGGCCGACACCGAGCGCTCGCAGCCCGTGGACCCGGCACGGGTGTACCTCATCGGCTACAGCAACGGCGGCAAGCTCGCCTACAGCCTGGCGTGCTCGCACCCGCAGCTGTTCGCGGCGATGGCCACCTACGGCGCCGTCCCGCTCGAGACGTGCCCCAAGGCCACCCCGATGCCGGCCCTGATCGCGGCGGGCGGCGTGGACACCGTCCTGCCGATCGACGGCGAGGCGGCGGGCCATCCGGTGCTGGCGTCGATGGCCACGGCGGTGCACTGGCTGCTGCAGCGCAACGGCTGCACGGGCACCCCACCCAGCAGCACCGAGGGTCCCGCCCTCGTCCAGCGCTGGACGGCCTGCCGCGCGCACAGCGACGTGGAGTCCGTCGAGTACCCGGACCTGGGCCACCCGTGGCCGGCAGCGGCCGTCGTCGGGCAGGCCGCGGCGGGCGCCACCCTGATGTGGACGTTCCTGAGCCCGCACCACCGCTAGATTTCCCCCATGGATCCGCTGATCTACGCCCACCGCGGGGCGAGCGCCCGGTTCGCCGAGCACACCCGGGCCGCGTACCTGCAGGCCATCGCCGACGGTGCCGACGGCGTGGAGTGCGACGTGCACCTGACCCGCGACCTGCAGGTGGTGTGCCTGCACGACGACCTGGTGGACCGCACGTCGAACGGGTCGGGGCCAGTGCACGAGTACACGCTCGCCGAGCTGCGGGAGCTGGACTTCGCGTCCTGGAAGGGCGCAGCGATCCCCGCCGCGTTCGGCACGGTCGCCGAGCAGTTCCTCTCGCTGCACGACCTGCTGGAGATACTGCGCGGCGCGGGGCGCGACATCGGCATCGCCGTGGAGCTCAAGCATCCCTCGCCGTACGGGCCACGGCTCGAGGACGAGGTGCTGGCGCTGCTGGTGGCCGAGGGCTGGGATCCGGCGACGTCGCGGCTGGCGAACATCACGGTGTCGTTCATGAGCTTCGACCCGGCTGCGGTCCAGTACGTGAACCTGCGCGTCGACGCGACCCACCTGTGCATGTTGACCGGGGGCGTCGAGGCCGCCGAGCTCGACGGGCTGCCGGAGGTCGGGATCGCCGGTCCCGGCATCGACGGCGTGCGCACCCACCCCGACACCGTCCGCGCGGCCGTTGTGGCCGGGCAGCGCTTCCGGGTGTGGACGGTGGACGACCCCGCCGACGTCGCGCTGATGGCCGAGCTGGGCGTGCAGGAGATCACCACCAACCAGCCGGCCGAGGTGCGGGCGCAGCTGCCGAAATCGCTGGCCTGAGCCGTCCTCGCCTTCCATCCTGGGCCGATGCCCGAAGGTCTTTCCCCCCACCAGATCGCCTCGTTCGTCTCCGACGGCTTCGTGCACGTACCCGGCGCGTTCCCGACGAAGGTCGCCGACGAGGCGCGCGCCGTCCTGTGGGCCGCCACCGGCTGCGATCCCGACGACCCGGCCACGTGGAGGCAGCCCGTGGTGCGGCTGCCCGGGTTCGGCCAGGCACCGTTTCGCGCGGCCGCCAACACCCCGCTGCTGCATGCCGCCTTCGACCAGCTCGTCGGCGCGGGCGGCTGGGTGCCGCGGACGGGCCTCGGCACCTTCCCCGTCCGCTTCCCGCACCCGGACGACCCCGGTGACGACGGCTGGCACGTGGAGGGCAGCTTCGGCGATCCGGCGTCGGGCTACCGCACCAACCTGCGCTCGCGCGGCCGGGCGCTGCTGATGCTGTTCCTGTTCTCCGACGTCGGCCCCGACGACGCTCCCACCCGCATCCGCGTCGGCTCCCACCTCGACGTGCCCCCGCTGCTGGCCCCGGCGGGCGACGCCGGGATGGGCTTCATGGAGCTGGCGCAGGTGGCCGTTCCCGCCTCGGAACACCGGCCCGTCACGGCCGCGACGGGAGCGGCGGGAGACGTCTACCTCTGTCATCCGTTCCTCGTGCACGCCGCGCAGCGCCACACCGGAACGGCGCCCAGGTTCATGGCACAGCCACCGCTCGACCCGGTGGGCGAGCTCGACCTCGACGGCCCGTCGCCGGTGGCGGTGGCCGTGCGACAGGGGCTGGGCGACGCGGGCTGAGCCGCTGATCAGGACAGCCGGTCGACCTGCTCGCGCAGGTAGCGCTGCTCGGGCAGGCTGGTGGCCCGGCGGGCGGCCGCCCGCGCGCGGGCCGTGCACCTGCCGACCGCGACCACGCGGTTGAGGGCGACGGCCGGACCGGGCGCCAGCCGCAGGAGCAGATCGTAGAGCGCCAGCACCTGCGGCCAGTCGGTGTCGACGGCCTGCTGCGCCTCGGCGTGCACGGCCGCGATGGCCGCCTGCACCTGGTAGGGCCCCACCGGTGCCCGCGCTCGCGGACCCGGCAGCACCTCGCTGCGCGCCCACGTCGCCCTCACCTTCCGGACGTTGACCCGGCGCGGCCGGCTGCTGCCGATCGTCACGATGTCGGTGTTGACGGCGCTGCTCGTGCAGGTGGTCGTGGAGTTCGGTCCGCTGTGGCTGGTGGCGCTCGCCGCCCCCGCGGTCGTCTACGGGCCGTACTGGGCGGGCGTCGTGTCCTCGTTCGGGCTGGGGGGCGTGCTCGCCGGCCGCATCGACCTGCACCGGCCGCGCACGGCCGGCACCGTGGCCGCGCTGACGGTGCTGGCGGCAGCCGTCCTGTGCGTCAGCGACGACCTGCTGGTGATCACCGCGGTCCAGGCTCTGCTCGCGCTGCTCACGGTGGCCGCCGGCATCCACGTCTCGCAGCTGCTGCACGACGCCGTGCGCCCGATCCGGGCCGGCGTCACCTCCGGCACCGGCACGCTCACCTGGCTGGCGTTCCTGCCGCTCACTGCTGTTCGGGTTCGTCAGCGAGCACAGCGGCGTGCACACCGCGGGCGGGCTGCTCGTCGCCCTCACCGTCGTCGCGGGCGGGCTGCTGGTCCGTCAGGCCATGCGGCGATCGAGGGCCGATGTCACCCCGGTTCGATCATCTTGACAACGCTGCAGCGTCATGACTGACTGTCCCACGATTCGGAAACGGCCGTTTCCCGAATCGCGGATCCCGGAGGTGCCGGTGCGACACCGCCCTCGCACTGCGGTTCACGCACAACGCCTCCCCGCTGCCGTGACCCACATGGCCCCGCGGCCGGGTGGCCCATGGTCCGCACTCGCCCGCCGGACGGGCGTCGCCGTGGCGCTGCTGGCGATCGGGCTGGTCGCCGGCGCCACCCTCTTCCCGGACAGCCGCCACGATCTCGCACCGATGGCCGTCGCGGCACCGCACCGCGTCGACATCGGCTTCAGCCAGGACATGATCGTCCACCACCAGCAGGCCGTGGACATGTCCCGGATGGTGCGCGGGCGGGTGAGCCCGCCGATCGCCGCGATCGCGGACGCCGTCGCGACGAACCAGCTGCGCGAGATCGGCCAGATGCAGGGCTGGCTCGCGCTCTGGAACGCACCGCAGCTCACCAGCGGCGAGCCGATGGCCTGGATGGCGGCAGGCGACCCGGCGATGCACCACCGGCGCGACGCCGGGCCGGGCTCCGGTGACGCCAGGATGCCCGGGATGGCATCGGTGGCCGAACTGCAGCAGCTCGGCGTGCTCAGCGGCACCGCGCTCGACGCCTGCTACCTGCAGCTCATGATCCGCCATCACCGCGGCGGCATCGAGATCGCCGCGGCAGCGGTGAAGTCGGCCGAGACCGTGCAGGTGCGCAGCTTCGCCGACAACGTGGTGATCGACCAGCAGCGCGAGAGCGACAGCATGACCGCCCTGCTCACGGGGATGGGGAAGCAGCCCCTCCCGTTCCCCTGACCAGCTCCCGCACGTCGCGGGGTCGGTGCAGGACGTGGACCCGGGCGTCGGGGGCGCGCTGCGCGATCGCCGCCATGATCGCCGGCAGCCAGCGCCTGCGGTAGGTCACGACCCAGCGCCAGAAGTCGATCCGCTCCCGGGACCGGCGCAGTGCCCGCCAGGCGCAGCGGGCGAGGGAGAGATCGAGGACGACCACGGTGTCGGCGCGCCGCAGCCGCACGTCGAGCACGTCGTAGGGACCCAGATCGCCGTCGAGGATCCAGGACGACCCCGCGGCGAGGTCGCGTTGCACGGCCGCCCACTCGGCGGGCGGGGTGACCGTCAGGTCCGCGTTCCAGAACACGGTGTCGAGCTCGATGACCGGCGCCCCCGTGATCGCCCCGAGCCGAGCGGCGAGCGCGGACTTCCCCGCCGCACCGCGGCCGAGCACCACCATGCGCACCATGGCTGATCAGTACCAGTCGCAGTACCGCTCCGCACCCGCGTCGCATCCCGTCGTTCAGAATCGAGGGGTGAACGTCGAACCCTCGCCGCCCGACCAGCCCGGCCGTGTGCAGCCCGGCCGTGTGCAGCGGGGCCTGGCGCTGCTCGTGGCAGGCAGCTTCTTCATGGAGATCCTCGACGGCACCGTCATCGGTCCGGCCGCTCCCCACATCGCCGCCGACTTCGCCATCCCGGCCGTCTCCGTCAACGTCGCGATCACGGCGTACGTGCTGACGCTGGCGGTGCTGATCCCGATCAGCGGCTGGCTGGCCGACCGGTTCGGCGCGCGGCGGATCTTCATGCTCGCCATCGCCGTGTTCACGCTGGCCTCGGTGGGCTGCGCGCTCGCGATGAACCTGCCGATGCTCACGACGACGCGCATCCTGCAGGGCGCGGGCGGCGCCATGATGGTGCCGGTCGGGCGGCTGGTCGTGCTGCGCACCACCGCGAAGTCGGAGCTGGTGAAGGCCATCGCCTACCTGACGTGGCCCGCGCTCGTCGCGCCCGTCATCGCGCCGGCGCTGGGCGGCGTGCTCAGCACGTACGCGTCGTGGCGGTGGATCTTCCTCGTCAACGTGCCGCTCGGCATCGCCGGGTTCGTGCTGGCGCGGCGGCTCGTACCCGACGTGCGCGGTGCCGCGCCGACGAGCCTCGACTGGCGCGGCTTCGCCATGACAGCGGTCGGGGTGGCCGCGCTCGTGATCGGGTTGGAGGCGATCGGGGCGGGCTCACCCGACCGGGCGCTCGTCGTGGTCGCGCTCGCCGTCGCCCTGATCGCGCTGGGGGCGGCGATCGGGTACCTGCTGCGCACGCCGCGACCGCTACTGGACCTGCGCATCCTGCGCGTCGCCACCTACCGCGTCACCGCACTGGGCGGGTCGGCCTACCGGGCGGTGATCACGGCGATCCCGTTCCTGCTGGCGCTGTTCTTCCAGATCGGGTTCGGGTGGTCGGCAGCCCGGGCCGGTCTCGTGGTGATCGCCCTGTTCATCGGCAACGTCGCGATCAAGCCGACGACCACGCCGATGATGCGCCGCTTCGGCATCCGCACGGTCATGCTCACCGCGGTGGCGGCATCGGCTGCCTGCCTCGTCGGCATCGCGTTCCTGCAGCCCGCGACGCCGCTGCCGGTGCTGCTGGTGCTGCTCCTGCTCAGCGGCGTCTTCCGGTCGATCGGGTTCACCGCGTTCAACAGCATCGCGTTCGCCGACGTCGAGCCGGAGCGCATGACGCACGCCAACACGCTGATGTCCACGCTGCAGGAACTCGGTGCCGGCCTCGGCGTGGCGGTCGGTGCGCTGCTGGTAGGTCTCGGCGGGCCCGTCGCGGGTGCCGTCGGGCTGGGTGGCGGTGCCGATCAGCCGTTCCGCGTCGCGTTCGTGCTGCTGGCGGTGATCCTGCTGGTCCCGGCGATCGAGGGGCTGCTGCTGAGCCGGACGGCCGGGGACAAGGTGGCGGGCCGCACCTGACCGCGCCCACCCACCGCGCCAACCCCACCGCGCCAACCCCGTAGCCACCGCGCCGACGTCACGACATCGGCGCGGTGGCCAACCGGTTGGCGCGGTCAGGCTGTGGTGACCCGCATCGGCAGCGCACCCCAGGCCCGCATCGTGTTGTTGAGGCGGCGCCGGGTCGGGCCCGCGATCTCGATCGTCCGCACCCGGGCCGCGAGCGCGGTGAGCAGGCACTCCGCCTCCAACCGCGCGACGTGCTGGCCGACGCACTGGTGGAGGCCGAACCCGAATCCGACGTGGCCGGACGGGTCGCGGGAGAGGTCGAAGACGTCCGGGTCCGACCAGCGGCGGGGGTCGCGGTTGGCGGCGCCGAGGAACATCAGGATCTTCTCGCCGTCCGGGATCACCACATCGCCGATCCGGACGTCGGCGGTGGCGGTCCGGAAGAAGGTCTGCACCGGTGACGCCCAGCGCACGGCCTCGTCGAAGGCGATCCGCGCGAGGCCGGGCTGCTCGCGGAGCCGCTGCCACTGCCGCGGGTGGGTCGCGAAGGCGTGCAGCGCGGCGGCGATCCCCTGCACGGTGGTGTCGACACCCGCCGACAGCAACGACCGGACCACCAGCGGGGCCTGTTCCGGAGTGATCTCGCCGCGGTCGGCCGCGGCCCAGATCTGCGCACCGAACCCGCCCTCGGCGAGCTGGTCGCGCTGGCACTGCGCGGTGACCCAGGCCTGCAGGGCGGGCGCGCGCTCGGCGCCCTCGGCCACCCGCTCGTTCGCCGGTCCGAAGACGTTGAACAGGTGGCTGCCGTAGGGCAGGAGGTTCTCGCGGCCCGCGGCCGGGATCCCGACCGCGTCGGGGAACACCCGCAGCGGGAACGCCTCGGCCAGCGCGGGCACGGCGTCGAACTCGGTACCGGCGGCCAGCACCGTGTCGACGAGCTGCTCGGCCACGTCGCGCCAGCCCTCTCGTAACCGGCGCAGCGCGCGGAGGTCCAACAGCCCCGACAGGACGCGCCGGGGTGCGTCGTGGCCGGGCGGGTCGGCCTCCAGCAGCAGGCTCGGGGGCCGCCACGGCTTCTCGTGGCGGAAGTTCGACAGCCCGACACCGGCCCCGGACTGGAAGCCCTGCCAGTCGCGCAATGCGGCGTGCACCTGCTCGTGGCGCGCCATCGCGTAGACGCCGTGCGCCGACAGGTACACCACCGGGCCGGCGTCGCGCAGCGCCGCGTGGAACCCCGACGGGTCCTCCAGCACGTCGTCGGAGAAGGGGTCGACCGTGCTGGCCGGCAGGTCGGTGCGGATGGTGTGCGTCATCGGTGGTCTCCGTTCACAGATCGAGCACGAGCCGGTCGCTGCACGACCGGGAGACGCAGATGAACATGCAGTCACCGGCCGCCCGCTCGGCGTCGGAGAGGATCGAGTCGCGGTGGTCGGGGATGCCTTTCACCACAGCCGTCTCGCAGGTGCCGCAGGTGCCCTGCCGGCACGACGTCAGCACGTCGACTCCCGCGGCGCGGACGGCGTCGAGAACCGTGCGCTCCGGGGGCACCGTCACGGTCGCGCCGCTGCGTGCGAGCGTGACGGCGAAGGGCTCCGCGCGCACCGGCGCCGGCTGCTCCCTGGCGACGAACCGCTCGGTGCGCAGCGCGGGTGCCGGCCATTCCCGGCAGGCGTCCTCGACGGCGTCGAGCAGCGCCCCCGGACCGCAGCAGTAGATCTTGACGTCGTCGCGCGGGCTGCCGAGCCAGGCCGGCAGGTCGAGCAGCCCGGCCTCGTCCTGCGCCACGACGTGGACCCGCTCCCCGTACCCGCCCAGCTCGTCGAGGAACGCCATCGACGAGCGGCTCCTGCCGCCGTAGACGAGGTCCCACTCCGCGCCGAGCAGATCGGCCTGGTGGATCATCGGCAGCAGCGGCGTGATCCCGATCCCGCCCGCGATGAACAGGTAGCGCTGCGAGGGCACGAGCCCGAAGTGGTTGCGCGGCCCGCCGACCCCCACGAGATCACCGACGCGCAGCACGTCGTGCACGTGCGCCGAACCGCCGCGCCCCGCGGGCTCGCGCAGGACGCCGACGCGGTAGCTGAAGGCGTCCCACCGGGATCCGCACAGCGAGTACTGGCGGACGCTGCCGGTGGGCAGCACGAGATCGACGTGGGAGCCGGGCGTCCAGTCGGGCAGCCGCGCCCCGTCCGGGTGGACGAGCGTGAGCACCACCACCCCGTCGGAGGCGGGCTCCTTGGCGGCCACCCGCAGCGTCAGCACCGCCGAGGCCTGACTGCCGTCTGCATCGAGCACGAGGCGCCTCCCGTCGTTGGTCCTTGGAGGATGCCGATCGGTGTCAGCCCGTGGCCAGGCCACTCTCATTCATCGAGAGCGCGATCCCTCCAGCGTCCGCCCGACCCCACGAGCGGCGGCCATCAGCACGGGCACCACCGCGTGGCCGGTCTCGTCGTTCGGGACGATCGCCGACAGCGCGGCGACGACCGCCCGCGCCGGGTCGAACACCGGCACCGCGAGACCCAGCGCCTCCTCGTGGATGTGCCCGGCACAGTGGACGAAGCCCTGCTTCCGGATCCCGGCGAGCGTGACGCGCAACCGCGCCGCCGTCGTGATCGTGTGCGGGGTGAACGCGCGCAGCGGTCCGGCCAGCACGCTCTCCTGCAGCTCGCGGGGCGCGTGCGCGAGCAGCACGAGTCCCGATGACGACACGTGCAGCGGCAGGCGGCCCGCGATCCGCGTGTAGTTGATCACGGCACCCGGGGCCGAGAGCCGTTCCAGGAACAGCACCTCGCGCCCGTCGAGCACGCCGAGCTGGACGTGGTGGCCGACCACGGCGTGCAGATCCTCCAGGAACGGCATCGCGGCCTCGCGCAATGACAGCGCCGGTGAGGCCCGGGAGGCGAGCTCCCACAGCCGGACCCCGATCCGGACGCGCCGGTCGGCGTCGCGCGCCAGCAGGCCGTGGTCGACGAGCTCGGCGACCAGCCGCGACGCCGTCGCCAGGTGCAGCCCGGTACGCGCCGCGATGTCGGAGACCCGCAGCGTGCGGTCGTCGGCGCTGAAGGCCTCGAAGATCCGCAGGGCGCGGGAGATCACGGACTCCCCGTTCCCCGTGCGGACCATCCCGCGAGTGTCCTCGCTGCGGGCCGGTCCGGTCACGTCCCGGGCGGTCCCGTCGAGCAGGGTGGCGAGGCCGACCGACGCGCCTACCGCGCGAAGGCCGTCAGGAACCGGTCGCGGAAGGTGTCCATCCGCGTGACCGGGGCCTGCGGGCCGGGTCGCAGGCCCGGCTGCCAGCCCCAGCCCGACACCCGGTCCAGCACCGACCGGTCCCGCGTGACGATCGTGATCGGCACGTCGCGGCCGGCGCCCTCCCCCGTCACGATCGGAGCCGCCTGGTGATCACCCAGGAACACGAGCACGAGATCGTCGTCCCCGTAGGTCTCCACGTAGGAGATCAGGCTGCTCAACGAGTACTCGATGGAGCGCCGGTACTCGGTGCGCACCTTGGGACCGTCGCCCCAGATGGTGTCGGGCGGGATGCCGGCGGCCGGCATCGGGCCGAAGACCGAACCGTCACCGACGGCGTTCCAGTCGATCATCTTCGGGATCGGCGCCCAGGGCACGTGGCTCGAGGTCAGCGGGATCTCGGCGAGCAACGGCGCGCGGCCGGGCTTCGCGTGCTCGGCGTGCTCGAAGGCCGACAGGACGTACTGGTCCGGCATCGTGGACCAGCTGAAGTTCGGCCCGCGATAGCCGATGGTGTGGGCGTCGTACACCCGGTCGAAGCCGTAGAACCGGCTCTCCGGCCAGGCGTAGGTGGTGCCGGGCACCATCGCGACGGTCTGCCAGTCCGCGCGGCCGAACGCGGCCGGCAGCGTCAACCGGTCGCTGGCCACGAGGCTGCGGTAGCGCTGCTGGTTGTCGATCCACAGTCCCGACAGGAACGTGGCCTGCGCCAGCCAGCTGCCGCCGCCTGCCACCGGTGAGGTGAGGAACGCGCTGCGGCTCGCGAAGCCCGCAGCGTCCAGCCGCCGGGTGCCGTCGTCGAGCACCGCGTCCACGTGCGGCGCGAACTCCGGGTCGTCGAGCGCGGCCCGCCCGTAGCTCTCGACGAACGACAGCACGACGTCCTTGCCGCGCAGCCCGCCCAGCAGGTCGGGCCCCGGCGTGTCGCGGAACGCGTCGACGGCGGACTGGGCGGCGAACTCCTCCTCGTCCCGCAGGCTGGCCGGCACCTGCGCCGCCTTCTGGTAGACCAGCGCCGCCGCGCTGCGGGCGGCGATCGGGACCGGTGTCACGAGCTGCGCGCCGAGCGCGGCGAAGCCCAACCAGGCCACCGCCAGCACCGCGACGGCGCGCCGCGCAGCGGGCCGGTGACCAGCAACAACACGACTCAGGCGCAGTGCTGCCAGCGCCATCAGCCCGACGACGGCGAGGGTGAGCACCACGGCCGCGATGACGGCGACGATCGCGCCTGCCGGGCCGATCGAGTCCGCCAGTACCGACACCGCGCTCACCAGCAGCGGCCAGTCGAGCACGAGGTCGAACGGCCGGGCGAGCGCGGCGAGGAAACCCATGTCGACGGCCTTCAGGATGGTCAGCACCCCGAGCACCGTCCCGCCGATGACCGCCACCACCCGCCGTGGCCGCGGTGGCAGCACGAGCAGCACCGCGACAGCGACCAATCCCTCCACCGGGATGCGCAGGAACGCGGCGGGCGTGAGCTGGCCGAGCTCGCGGGGAGCGATCAGCGCGACGTAGACGGCCACGGCGGCCAGGCCCGTGATCACCCTGGCCGGGAGCGGGCGGCGGAGCCCATCACCGATCCGGCGCAGGCGCGTGGACAACGACACGAGAGGTCCTTCGGTCCGGAACGCGGCGACGGTGGCCACCGCGGGCGTGCTCTCGGGTGCACGGCCGTTCCGCGCGAGCAGTTCAACGGCGACGGCCGAGTTCGGCCGAACAGCCCAGGCTTGCGCAACCCGTCCGGGCCGGCACGGCACACTGCGCGCATGACCGATGCCCAGCCGGCCGCCGACCCGGTGCCGACCGAACCCGCCGCACCGCCCCGCGTCGCGGGCGAGGGCAACCCCGCGCACCCGGCGGCGCACAGCGGCGGCCTGTTCGGGCTCGCGCTCGGGGCGCTGGGCATCGTCTTCGGCGACATCGGCACCAGCCCGCTCTACGCCGTGCAGACGGTGTTCTCGATCGACGACAACGCCGTCAGCCCCAACCCGGCCGACGTCTACGGCGTGGTCTCGCTGATCTTCTGGTCGGTCACGCTCGTGGTCACGATGAAGTACGTGCTGTTCATCCTGCGCGCGGACAACGACGGCGAGGGCGGCATCATGGCGCTCGCCGCGCTGGTCCGCGCCGTGTCGGCGCCGTTCGCGCGGCGGGCGTCGATCGCGCTCGCGCTCGGCGTGCTCGGGGCGTCGCTGTTCTACGGCGACTCGCTGATCACCCCGGCCATCTCGGTGCTCTCGGCCGTCGAGGGGCTCGAGGTCGCCCGGCCGGAGCTCGCCGAGGCCGTGCTGCCGATCGGGGTGGCCATCCTCGCGCTGCTGTTCGGCGCGCAGCGTTGGGGCACCCACCGGGTCGGCAGGCTGTTCGGACCGGTGATGGTGCTCTGGTTCGTCACGCTGGCGGTGCTCGGCCTGCCGCACATCATCGCGCGCCCCGGCGTGCTGATCGGGCTCTCGCCGACCTACGTCGTCTCGTTCATCGCCGACCACCCGTACACGGCGTTCATCGCCATGGGTGCGGTCGTGCTGGTGATCACCGGGGCCGAGGCGCTCTACGCCGACATGGGCCACTTCGGACGGCGGCCGATCCGCCGGGCGTGGTTCGCCGTCGTGTTCCCCGCGCTGATCATCAACTACCTGGGCCAGGCAGCGCTGATCCTCGACGACCCGCACGCCATCAGCAGCCCGTTCTACCTGCTCGCGCCGGACTGGGCCCGGCTGCCGCTCGTCGTGCTGGCCACCTTCGCCACGGTGATCGCCTCGCAGGCTGTGATCTCCGGCGCCTTCTCGGTGTCGCGCCAGGCGGTGCGGCTGGGCTTCCTGCCGCACCTGACCGTGCGCCACACCTCAACAGAGGAGAGCGGCCAGATCTACGTGCCTGCCGTCAACTGGCTGCTGTTCGGCGGGGTCGTCATCCTGATCGTGGCGTTCCAGTCCTCGGACCGGCTGGCCACGGCGTACGGGCTCGCCGTCACCGGCACGCTGTTGCTCACGACCACGCTGTTCCTCACCTACGCGGCAACGGCGTGGCACTGGGCGCGCTGGAAGATCGTGCTGGCCGCGGTCGTGTTCGGTGGCGTCGAGCTGATCTACCTGGCCGCCAACCTCACGAAGGTGGCACACGGCGGCTGGCTGCCGCTGCTCATCGCGGCGATCGTCGTCACGGTGATGACCACGTGGCAGCTGGGCAGGCGGATCATCACCGCGCGCCGCGTCGAGCTCGAGGGCCCGCTGCCGGCGTTCGTGGAGCGGCTGCACGCGGAGGGGATCAGCCGGGTACCCGGCACCGCGGTCTTCCCGCATCCGACCAACCTGACCGCGCCGCTGGCCCTGCGCGCCAACGTCGAGTTCAACCACGTCCTGCACGAGCGGGTCGTGATCATCTCCGTGCAGTCGGAGAACGTGCCGCACGTCGCGCCGTCGGAGCGGTTGACGGTAGACGAGCTCGGCCATGCCGACGACGGCATCGTGCACCTCTCGGTCCGCTACGGCTTCCAGGACGAGCAGGACCTCCCCGAGGTGCTCCGGGCGGCCCGCGGGCTGTCCGGCGAGCTCGGCATCGACCTCGACCCGGACACCGCCTACTACTTCCTGTCCCGCATCACGATCGAGCGCGGCAGGCAGCCGGGCATGAGCAGGTGGCGCAAGCGGCTGTTCATCGGGCTGTCGCACAACGCGGCCACCCCGGCGGCCTACTTCAAGCTGCCCGTCGACCGCACGGTGGTGATGGGCACCCGCATCGAGCTGTGACGCCGGTCGGCCCACGCAGTCGACGCACACCCTGAGGTGCTGGCGCACACCGTCAACGGTGTGCGCCGGCCCCTGACGGTGTGCGTCGCGGCGCGCCTGGCCTGACCCCGGAACGGATGACGCTCAGGCGTCGGCACCCTGCATCGCGTCGGCGGTCAGCTCCACCGAGCGCAGCCGGTCGGCGATGTCCTGCGAGTGGTGCGCGACGATCAGCTCGTCGGCCTGCACGGATGCGGCGAACTCCTCGAGGAAGCGGCGCACGTCGCTCGCGGTGCCGGTGGCCGTGTACCGCATCATGTCGGCGATCTGCCGGCCGTTCGGCGTGGTGAGGAAGGCGTCGATCTCGGCGTCGCTGTACTCCGGGGTGGCCGGGCCGCGCGCGATCATCGAGCGCACCCGCCTGCGGCGCACGATCTCGAACTGCTGTCGTGCATCGTCGGCGTCATCGGCCGCGATCACGTTGGCGCCCGCCATGACATAGGGCTCGGCGAGCTGCGCCGACGGCTGGAACTCCCGGCGGTAGAGCTCGACGGCCTGGTGCAGCGCGTCCGGGGCGAAGTGGGAGGCGAAGGCGTAGGGCAGCCCCACCGCCGCGGCGAGCTGTGCCCCGAACAGCGACGAGCCGAGGATGTAGAGCGGCACGTTCGTGCCCGCTCCGGGCACCGCCTGCACCCCGGGAACGCGCGACTTGCCCGCCAGGTAGCCCTGCAGCTCCAGCACGTCCTGCGGGAAGCTGTCCGAGGACGAGGCGTCGCGGCGCATCGCGTGCATCGTGACCTGGTCGCTGCCGGGGGCCCGGCCCAGACCCAGGTCGATACGGCCGGGGAAGAGCGTTTCCAGCGTGCCGAACTGCTCGGCGATCGTGAGGGGCGCGTGGTTGGGCAGCATGATTCCGCCTGCGCCCAGCCGGATCGTGTCGGTGTGGGCGGCGACGTACCCGATCAGGACGCTCGTGGCCGAGGACGCGATCGACGCCATGTTGTGGTGCTCGGCGTACCAGACCCGGCGGTAGCCGAAGCGCTCCGCCGCCCGCGCCAGCTCCACGCTCGCCTCGAAGCTGTCACGCGGCGTCTGGCCGGGTGCAACGGGCGCGAGATCAAGGATGGACAGCGTCAGTGACATGTGGAGCGCCTTCGGCTTGACGGGTGCGGGAGGAGCGGGTCGACGCCCCGTGATCCTCAACCCGCAGGGTGCGGAGATGCTTCCCCGGTGATCATGACCGGAGGTCCCGCACGGTGGTGGCTGGTCTGCTCACGGCGCGTACTGGTAGACATCCAGGCGTGACGACCGCGGGGGGCTGGCCGGATGCGGCCCCGCGCCGGGCCACGGCGCTGTTCCCGGAGGGCACCCCGCGACGGCTCGTCGCGGCCACGTGCGTCATGTTCGCGGCGCTGGCGGCGTTCCTCGCCTCGGGCGTCACGATCTCCGCGGTCCGTGCGGCACCGCCGGCGCTGACCGCCCCGGACTTCGACACCGCCGGCACACCCACGCAGCTCGACCGGTTCGCGGCCGTGCCGGACGCGCACGCGGGCGACCCGGCCGGGCTCACCTCCGCTGCCGGCCCGGCCGCCGTCGGCCCGGAGGCAGCGGCGAGCTGCGGCTGTCCCGCGCAGGCCGTGCTGCTGCGCGACGGCATCGCCGAGCGGGAACGGTCCGGGATCCGTTCACACCTCGTCGCGCGGGCCCCACCCCGCACCAGCTGAGCACCTTCGTACTCCCGCGGTCCTCCGCTGTCCGGACGGCCGCGCTCAGCCGACCAACCGATCCCGCAGCACCCCGTGCCCGCACGCCTCGCGGCGAGCCGGCCCGCTGCCGGGGATCGACGTTCCCGAGGGTGGGTCCTCCGTCATGCTCCGTACCGTCCGATCGCTCCTCGCCGCGCCCGACCTGCGGCGCCGCATCCTCATCACGCTGGCCGTTGTCGTCGTCGCCCGCTTCGGCTCCGCCATTCCCGCGCCGGGGGTGTCGTTCCCGAACGTGCAGCAGTGCGCCGCCGACATCGAGCGCACCAGCGGGGGCACCGCCAACATCTCCGACCTGTTCAACCTGCTCAGCGGTGGCGCGTTGCTGCAACTGTCGATCTTCGCGATCGGCATCCTGCCGTTCATCAGCGCCAGCATCATGATCCAGCTGCTGACCGTCGTGATCCCGCGCTTCACGCAACTGCGCAGCGAGGGGCAGTCCGGTCAGGTCAAGCTCAACCAGTACACGCGCTACCTGACCATGGCGCTCGCCACGTTGCAGGCCGCCAGCGTGGTGACGCTCGCGGTGCGCGGCACGCTGTTGCAGGGGTGCGCGCTGCCGGTCATCCCGAACGCCGATCCGGGCACGCTGGCGGTGCTCGTCGTCGTGATGGTCGCCGGTGCCGCGGTGCTCATGCGGCTCGGTGAGCAGGTCACCGAGAAGGGCATCGGGAACGGGATCTCCATCCTGATGTTCACCTCGATCGCCCACCGCATCCCCGCCGACCTGAAGCGGGTCTACGAGAGCACCGGGCTCTTCGGCTTCATCGGGATCTGCGTGTTCGGCGTGGCGATCATCGCCAGCGTCGTGCTGGTCGAGCAGGCCCAGCGCCGCATCCCCGTGCAGTACGCCAAGCGCATGGTCGGACGCCGCATGTACGGCGGCACGTCCACCTACCTCCCCATCAAGGTGAACCAGGCCGGCGTCATCCCGGTGATCTTCGCGAGCTCGCTGCTCTCCCTCCCGACGCTGGTCGCGCCGCTGCTTGGCGGCTCCGGGCCGGTCGCGAAGGCGATCCAGGTGTACCTGCTCGACCAGTCGAGCTGGGTGCACAACGTCCTGAGCAGCCTGATGATCGTCGGATTCGCCTACTTCTACATCGGCATCACGTTCGACCCGGCGGAGCGCGCGTCGGAGCTGAAGAAGTTCGGTGGCTTCATCCCCGGCCTGCGACCCGGCCGGGTGACGCTCGAGTACCTCCGCTTCGTCGTCAACCGGATCACGCTCCCGGGTGCGGCCTACCTCGCGATCATCGCCGTGCTGCCCAACCTGCTGCTCGGGTCCTCCGGCGGGCAGGGCCAGTTCCTCCCGTTCGGCGGCACCACCGTGCTGATCATGGTCGGCGTCGGGCTGGAGACGCTCAAGCAGCTCGAGGCCCAGCTCATCCAGCACCACTACCAGGGGTTCCTCCGGTGACCCGCCTACGGTGAGCGGCATGAGCGTTTCCCTGAACGAGGCGGTCCGCGCGCTCGTGGACGGCAAGAACTACCCGGTGCTCGCCACCGTCAACGCGGACGGCAGCCCGCAGACCTCGGTGATGTGGATCGGCCGCGACGGCGACGACCTGCTGTTCTGCACCGTCGCCGGGCGGCAGAAGGAGCGCAACCTGCGGCGCGATCCGCGGGTCAGCATCACCGTGTTCGACCTCGCGGACCCGGAGAGCTACGCGGAGATCCGCGGCACCGCGGCCATGACCACCGAGAACGCCTTCGAGCTCGACGACGAGCTGTCCTGGAAGTACGACGGCAAGCCCAAGGAGCCCGACCCCGAGGGTGTCGTGCGCGTGGTCGTGCGGGTGACGCCGACGCGGGTCACCGGCTACGCCGCCTGATCGCCGGCCCCGGCGCCACCGAGAGAGGTGGCTCCGGGGTGACAGAACCCTTACCTCCCGCTACAGCCACGCCCCCGTCATGGCGAGCGCCCCGGCCGCCGCCGGCTCGCATGATTGGCATCACCACAAACCAGCCGGAACCCAAACCCCCGGCAGCGAACTCGGGAGATCATCATGAGCAACGCTCAGGGCGGCAACGGCGGCAACGGCGGCACCGCGACGGCCAGCAACTCCGGCAACGTCAACGTCGGTGGACACCAGGACAACTCGGCCAGCGCGAACGCCAACGGCGGCAACGGCGGGGCGGCCACCGCGGGCCACGGCGGACACGCCACCGGCGGCAACGGGGGCAACGGCGGCACCGCCAGCGCCTCCAACGAGGGCAACGTGAACGTCGGCGGCAGCCAGCACAACGACGCCTCGGCCAACGCGAACGGCGGCAACGGCGGCGCGGCACACGCCGGTGGCCACGGCACCGCGACCGGCGGGAACGGCGGCAACGGCGGGCACGCCGACGCCAGCAACTCCGGCAACGTCAACGTCGGCGGGCACCAGAGCAACCACGCCGACGCCAACGCGAACGGCGGCAACGGCGGCGCCGCGACCGCGGGCCACGGCGGACACGCCACCGGCGGCAACGGGGGCAACGGCGGCACCGCCGACGCCCACAACACCGGAAACGTGAACGTCGGCGGGCACCAGGACAACTCCGCCACCGCGAACGCCAACGGGGGCAACGGCGGCGACGCCACCGCCCACGGCCACGGCACCGCCACCGGCGGCAACGGGGGCAACGGCGGCACCGCCAGCGCCTCCAACGAGGGCAACGTAAACGTCGGCGGGAGCCAGCACAACGACGCCTCGGCCAACGCCAACGGCGGCAACGGCGGCGCGGCCACCGCGGGCCACGGCGGCACCGCGACCGGCGGCAACGGGGGCAACGGCGGCACCGCCGACGCCCACAACGTCGGCAACGTCAACGTCTTCGGGAACCAGGACAACTCGGCCACCGCGAACGCCAACGGGGGCAACGGCGGCGACGCCCACGCCACCGGCGGGTTCTTCGGGCACGGCACCGCGACCGGCGGCAACGGGGGCAACGGCGGGCACGCCGAGGCCACCAACGAGGGCAACGTCAACGTCTTCGGGCACCAGAGCAACACGGCCACGGCGAACGCGAACGGCGGCGACGGCGGCAACGCCGAGACCCACGGCGGGTTCTTCGGCACCGGTGCGGCGACGGGTGGCAACGGGGGCAACGGCGGCGAGGCGCACGCCGGGAACTTCGGCAACGTCAACGTCGGCGGGGACCAGACCAACTCGGCCACGGCCAACGCGAACGGCGGCAACGGCGGCGACGCCCACGCCGACGGCGGGTTCTTCGGCCACGGTGACGCGCTCGGTGGCGACGGTGGCTTCGGTGGCCTGGCCATCGCGGTCAACGCCGGCAACGTGAACCTCGGGCACGGCTCGCAGACCAACTCCGCCACGGCCAACGCCAACGGTGGCGACGGCGGCAACGCCGGCGGCAGCCCGGTCACCATCACCCACGGTGGCGACGGCGGAAACGGCGGCATCTCGCTCGCCGTCAACGCCGGCAACATCAACTTCGGGGACGGTGTCCAGGAGAACTCGGCCACGGCCAACGCAGGAGGCGGCAACGGCGGCGACGCGTTCGGTCACGGTGCAGGCGGAGCGGGCGGCGACGGCGGGTTCGCTTCGGCCATCAACGTCGGGAACGTCAACTTCGGTGGCTTCCAGCACAACGACGCCACGGCCACCGCCAACGGTGGCGACGGCGGCGACGCCTTCGGTCACAACCCCTTCGGCGGCTTCGCCGAGGGTGGCGACGGCGGCTTCGGTGGCGAGGCCTTCGCCAGCAACGAGCACAACGTCAACATCTTCGGTGACCAGGACAACCACGCCGACGCCAGCGCTAACGGTGGCGACGGCGGGGCGGCCCACCTGTTCGACTTCCACATCTGATCCGAACCTGCGGTGAACGCCGCGGCGTGAGGTGCCGGCCTGCTGATCCAGCAGGCCGGCATCGCCGTTCCTGCCCTCGTGACCAGCGCGGATGCCTACTTCCCGGTCCGGCGAAAACATCCTCGGATCCGGACGCAACCTCCCCCGCGGTTGTACGTCTTGGGTAGTAGCTGCTGGGGAGTAGCGGAGCCTGCAAGCTGCTGGGGAGCGGCCGACCAGGTCAGACCGGGCCCGTCTCTGACATCAGGGACGGGCCCGGTCTCGTTTCCGGGACCGTGGCTCAGAGCTCGCGGCCGCTGGCCCGCTGCGCCCGGCCCTGCGGCCCGTACGGGTAGTCGCCGATGATCGGCTCGCTCGCGCCGTCGAGCAGCGCCGTCTCCTCGTCGGAGAGATGCAGGGTGGCGGCGGCCATGTTGTCGTCGAGCTGCTCGATCGTCCGGGCGCCGAGGATCACCGACGTGACAGCGGGACGATCCGCCGTCCAGGACAGCGCGACCTGCGCCATCGAGACGCCGTTCGACTCGGCGATCTTGGCGACGGCATCGATGACCTGCCAGGTGCGCTCCTGCGCGTTGCGCGGCGCGTAGGCCTCCATGCCGCGCTCGGGGTTGTCGCCGAGTCTGCTGGCGCCGGTCGGGACCTCGTCGCGGCGGTACTTGCCGGTCAGCCAGCCACCGGCCAGCGGCGACCACGGCAGGATCCCGATGTTCTCGTTCTCGCAGACATCGGTGAGCTCGAACTCGATCTCGCGGACGAGCAGGTTGTACTGCGGCTGCAGCGTGACGATCGGGGTCAGGCCGAGCACCTCGGTGAGCATCGCGGCCTTCTGCAGCTGCCACCCGACGAAGTTGCTCACGCCCGCGTAGCGGATCTTGCCGGCGCGCACGGCGTCGTCGAAGAACCGGAGCGTCTCCTCGATCGGTGTCAGAGCGTCCCAGGCATGGGCCTGGTAGAGGTCCACGGTGTCGACCTGCAGCCGTCGCAGGCTCGCGTCCAGCGCCCGGGTCAGGCTCGTGCGGCTGAGCCCGACGTCGTTGGGCCCGTCTCCCATCGCGAAGCGGCCCTTGGTCGCGATGACGACCTGGTCGCGGACGTCCGGGCGCGCGGCCAGCCAGCGCCCGACGATCTCCTCCGAGACACCACGGGAGTAGACGTTGGCGGTGTCGATGAAGTTGCCGCCCTGCTCGACGAACCTGTCGAGCTGCGTGTGCGACACCTCCTCCGTGCTCTCGTTGCCGAAGGTCATGGTGCCCAGGCACAGCGATGACACGATCGTCCCGGTCCCACCCAGCGTGCGGTATTCCATGCCGTTCCCTCCACAGCGGGCCGCCGCGGTCGCGGCCGCTCGGCTCCCAGCCTCCCCCCGCCTCGCGGCGAGCGACCGGCCGGGTCCCTCGGGTGCGAGGACATGGCCCGACGCTGACGGCGCCAACCAATTGGCCTCGGCGCCGACGTCCGGACGTTGGCGCGGTGGCCACGAGGTTGGCGCGGTGTGCACAACGTCTCGCCCGACGAGTTCTGTCGGCCGTCGCACCGTTCCTCGGTGCCGGCAGACCGAGGGCTCAGCCCGGCAGGTCCACCGACAGGTGCGGGGTCAGCGCCTTGAGGAAGTCCACGGCGTCGAACACCGCGCCGGCCGAGGCGACGCCGACCGTCCGGGTCTGCCCGGCCAGTATCCGCTGGACCGCCTCCACCGCCAGCGGGGCGGTGACCGCGTAGATGTCCTGGCCGCGGGCGGTGGCACGGCGCTCGACGCCACCCTTGGTGACCACGACGTCCACGACGAAGGTCTGGTCCGATCGACCCTGGTCGTCGATGGCTTCCGGCGCGGGCGTGCGCGCATCGCCCAGATCCCGCGCGGCCTCCACCGACATGTAGGTGTGGACGGCGGGCACGTCGAGGTGGCTGGGGACGGTGACGACGTCGGCCATGATGAACCCCGCGATCACCCGGCGCGCCCCCATCGGCTCCGGGAAGTCCCAGTCCTGCTCCGTCGGCGGGTCGTCGTGGTACTCCAGCGTGCCGTTCGCGAACCGGACCCGGCGCCCGGCGCGCCGCTCGTGCGACACCGCACCCGCCAACCGCGTTCCCGCTGTCGGCCGCCAGCTGCTCAGCCCGTACGCGACGTGCGCCGCGTCCGCCGCGGTCCACTCGCCCATCGCGGCCGTCACGAGCAGGTCACCGAGCCCGCCGTAGAAGGCCATCGCGGGCACCATGACCGTGCCCGCCGCCCGGGCCGCGTCGGCGTGGTCGGCGAACGTCGCGACGTTCGCCTCGATCTCGGCCGCCACGTCGACGTACGGGATCCCCGCGCGCAGTGCCGCCTCGACCACGGCTCCGGCCGTCACCGCGAACGGGCCCGCGCAGTTGATGACGGCCACCGCGCCCGCGAGCGCCCGGTCCAGCGAAGCCGGGTCGTCCACCGTCGCCGGTCGCACCTGCGCTGCGGGCCAGCGCGCTGCCAGCGCCTCCAGCCGGCTCGCGTCGCGCCCCGAGAGGATCGGGGTGAAGCCACGCTCGATCAGCTCCGCCACGACGAAGCGTCCGGTGTGTCCGGTCGCCCCGTAGACCACCACGGCGTCCGCAGCATCCACCACAGCCATTGCTTCCCCCAGATCTCGATGTCCGACCAGCCCAGTCTGGGGCGCCGGAGACCCCGATCGTGAGCGTCTGGAACGACACCCTTCGTACATTTTCGGACAACTCAGGTGTCGAGGCCGGCGCGTCGCCCGCGCAGGAAGGCCTGCTCGGTCTCGTTGGTGGCCAGAGCGATCGCCTCCTCGTAGGCATCCCGGGCCTCGGCGACGCGGCCGAGCCGGGAGAGGAAGTCGGCCCGGGTCGCGGGGAGGAGGTGGTAGCCGGGCAGGACCAGGTCCTCGATGGTGGCCAGCGCCAGCGCCGGGCCGTGCACCTCCGCGACCGCGACGGCCCGGTTGAGCGCGACGATCGGCGTCGGGCTCAGGCGCAGGAGCTGGTCGTAGAGGGCCAGCACCTGGTTCCAGTCGCTGGCGGAACCGTCGGTGTGCACCGCGTTGATGGCGGCCTGGACCTGGTAGGGCCCGGGCCGGTCCCGGCGCAGGCAGGCCCGGACGAGGTCGTGGCCCTCGTCGATCAGCGTCCGGTTCCAGAGCGAGCGGTCCTGCTCGGCCAGGGTCACCAGCTCACCGCCGGGCCCCACCCGCGCCGGGCGGCGGGCCTCGGTGAGCAGCAGCAGCGCGAGCAGGCCGAGCACCTCCGGCTCGTCGGGCATCAGCGTGGCGAGCGCCCTGGTCAGCCGGATGGCCTCCAGGCACAGATCGGTGCGCAACAGCTCGCCCGACGTCGAGGTGTAGCCCTCGTTGAAGATCAGGTAGAGCACGGTCAGCACCGGCGGCAGCCGGTCGGGGAGCTCGCCCGCTTCCGGAACCCGGTACGGGATCGCCGCGTCGCGGATCTTCTTCTTCGCCCGCACGATCCGCTGGGCCACCGTCGCCTCTGGCACGAGGTAGGCCCTGGCGATCTCGGCGGACTCGAGCCCGCCGAGCAGGCGCAGGGTCAGCGCCGTCTGCGCGAGGGGCGAGAGCGACGGGTGGCAGCAGGTGAAGATCATGCGTAGCTGGTCGTCCTGCACGGGTCCCACCTCCTCGGACTCGTCGGTCTGGTGCAGCAGCAGCGCCTGGGCGTGCCGGGCCTCGCGCGTTGACTCGCGGCGCAGCCGGTCGATGGCCCGGTTACGGGCGGTGGTCACGATCCAGGCGCCAGGGTTGGGCGGTGGCACGATCCACTTCTGCAGCGCCACCGCGAACGCGTCCTGGACGAACTCCTCGGCCAGCCCGATGTCGCCGAGGATGCGGGTCAGCGTGGCCACGCACCGGCCGTACTCGTCACGGTAGACGCTCGCGATATCCATTCCGAACCCCCCGGTTCCGGGCTCAGGCCTCGGGCTCGTCCTCGAAGGGGCGCACCTCGACGGGGTTCATGCACGCCACGGAGCACTTCGCGGCCCAGGCCAGCGCCTCGTCGAGGTCTGCGCAGCGCAGCACCCAGAAGCCACCGAGCTGCTCCTTCGTCTCGGCGAACGGACCGTCGGTCATGGTGGTGGCGCCGCCGTCCACCCGGACGACGGTGGCGGTGGCGGGCGGCATCAGGCCGGCCCCGAACACCCACACGCCGGCCGCCTTCAGCTCGGCGTTGACGCGGTCGGTCTGGGCGTAGGCGATGTGCATCTCCTCCGCCGAGGGCACCGGTGCGCCCTCGACGCCGTGCACGGCGAGCATGTACTGCTTCACGGTCACTCCTCCACGATTGGGTCGACAGCGAGTCGGGCCGGGAGCCGGCGCGCGACTGCGGGGATCACGATGGCAGCAGCCACCAGGTGCGTCAGCATCAGCAGCACCTTCGTGGCCGGCGCGGCGTCCGCGAGCAGGTCCGGCACGAACGACAGCGCGGTGAGCACCACGGTGGTGCGGACGAAGACGAGGCGCGGGCGGCGGGCCACGCGGCGCAGCACCGCCGCGATGACGAGCCCGATCACCGAGAAGACGGCCGTCAGCATCGCGAAGCCGGACACCGGGATCGGCGCGCCCTCGATGTCGAGGCTGATCCCGACGGCCTGACCGGCGGCGGCGACGATCGCGGTGGCGGCGCTGGCCACCACAACGGCGACGAGTCCGCCCTTCGCGAGCGAGCCGGTCGTGGCGGCGACGGCGGTGGGGGCGGCGATGTGGGTCGTGGTCATGTTGGCCTCCGGTGTGCGGGACCGGTCTCGTGCCGGTCTCTCATCCGGGCTACGAACGGGATCGACGCCAGTCGACATCTCCGCCAGAAGTTCTGAAGAACTTTTTCGCCGGGGTCGAAACACCCCGCTGCAGGACGGCCTCACACCTTCTCGGCGTGCACGACCCGTTCGATCTCGGTGACGGGCAGGTCCCGGCCGCTCGGCAGCACGTAGCGCTCGGCGAACTCGGCGGCTCCCACCTGCTCGACCAGCCGCCAGCCGTTGTCGGCGAGGAACCCGGCGACCTCGACGGGATCCATCCCGAACTTCCACAGCGGGCGCCGGACGACGAAGTCCTGGTACGCGGCGTCGGCCCCGTAGCGGTTGCGACCGTCGAGGAAGTCACTGCGGACGTAGGTGAAGAGCAGCCTGCTACCCGCGGGCGCCTCGCCGAGCGTGTCGAACGTGTCCTGGACGGCCGCCGCGGTCAGGTACTGCGTGACCGCCTCCATGACGAAGACGGTGGTGCCGTCGCGCCGGTAGCCGGCGGCAGCGAGCGTGCCGGCGAGGGCACCGGCTTCGAAGTCCGTCGGCACGAGCGTGACGTGGGCGGGAACGCTGCCGTAGATCGCCCGCAGCCGGGCCCGCTTGCGGTCGATGGTGGCCGGCAGGTCGACCTCGTACACCGGCATCGCGGCGAGCGTGGGCAGCCGGTAGGCGCGGGTGTCCAGCCCGGCTCCGAGCACCACCGCAGCAGCGGCGCCCGCACCTGCATGCTGCGACACCACCTCGTCGATGTAGCGCTTGCGGCACAGGATGCCCGCCCACAGCCCCGGGATCCGCTTCTCGGAGAGGCCGACGACCAGCCGTCGCACCGGGGCCCACCGCGCGAGCGCGGCGACGGGCCGCGCACCCGCCGGCAGCATGCGGGCCGCCAGCGCGTCGCGGACCAGCGGATGGGTCTCGTGCTGGTCGAGCGCCACGATCACCATCGGACCGACCGCGGTACCGGTCGCTGGATTCGCCATCATCTGCCCTTCGGGACGTGCTGGGAGGCGAAGACTACGGCGGAGATCCGCTGCGACCGTGCCATGACGATCGACCGCCCGCGACAACCGGTGAAACGGCCAGTGCTGTCGCACCGAGAGAGCAACGGCATCTCGGGACGCAGCAAGGGGGCACGGGTGGTCGAGTTACCCAAGGGTGGGAACACCGCCGTGCCGGGGCCGGTGATCCGTTCGACGCTGCAGACCGGGCTCGCACCCGGCGACATCGACATCTGCGCGCTGCTGGTCGACGAGCATCGTCGAGCCCGCTCCGATGACGACTTCGTGTTCTTCAACAACGAACGCTCCCGCTGTGGGAGCACCCGCCGGCTCTCCCCTCTCGAGATCGAGGTCGACCTCAGCAGCGTTCCGAACACCATCGACGCGATCATCATCGCCGCGGCGATCGACGACGGCGTCGCGGGTTCGGTCGCCGACCACGGCGGAGGAGGGATCACGATCTCCGGCGGATCGACGGTCACCCACACCTTCACCGGACTCACCACCGAGCGATGTGTCATCGCTGCCGAGGTCTACCGCCGCGGCGGCGGGTGGAAGGTCCGCGCGGTATCGCAGGGATTCTCCGAACTGTCCGGGCTCATCGGCGTGTTCGGTGTCGAGACCGACGACGAGTCGCCCTCCGCGCCGCCGGCATCCCCGACAGCGCCATCCGAGACGAGCGAGATCGTGGACCGGATCCGATCCGGCGCCGCTGCCCGTCGTGCCAACGCCGCGTCCGCTGCGCAGCGGCCGGCATGGCCGGCCCGGCGCAACCGGCGCGCCGCCGGCTCACCGGCCCAGCAGCAGGCCGCCTACCGTGCGCAGCGGCGCGCCGAGGCCGCACAGATCACCGCCGACATGGCCGAGCAGGGCCTGCGCCTCGAGCGGGTCCTGAACCACCTCCCGCACTGCGACCTCGAGATCCCCACACTGCTCGGTCTGATCGATGCCTCCGTCGTGCAACCGCGACAGCCTCGGGTCCGGTTGTTCCGCCGCAGCGAGCCGTCACCCCCGCCCCCGCAGCCGTCGGCCCACCTCTCGTCCGCGCTGCGCCGGTTGCACGGCGCCGCCGGGTCGACCGCGAACCACGATGCGGTACACGCCTGGTTCTGGCTGGGCATGCACGCCACCGGTCTGCAACCCAGCTTCGGTCATCCCGAGAACATCAGCGTCGCTCCCGATGGCAGCAGGGTCGTCGTCGATATCAGCCTCCCCGACCGCGCCACGTTCGTTCCCGCACATTCCCGGGCCGTCTACACACCCGGCGACGACACCATCCGGTACCAGCCTGCGAAGCCGAAGGAGCAGGCGCGGCTGGCCGGGATCCTGTTCAGCGCGTCCTTGCTCGCTCACGTCCACGTCGTGGCCGGTGCCGCCGCAACTGCTGGCCTGCCGTCCGACCTGCTGCTCGTGATCAACGGTTGGGAGGACACCCTCAACCCGGCCACCGGGCTGCCCGAGCGGATCTGCCGCGCCACGCTCGCCACGAACACCCGGAGCCTCGCCGGCATCGACTTGCGCGCCGTCGATCCGCTGGCCTGCCTGCGCGGTTTCGCCGGTTCGCTGGACGAGGCCGGCCGCGTGGCACCCATCGCCATTCGCACCGGTCGCGTGCCACCCGGGCGCCGGATCGACCTCGCCACGATCGACTCGTACGAGTTCGAAGGCCTGATCACCGAGCTCGCCGAGGCCATGGGCTACACCGCCTACCGCACTCCACGCAGCAACGACCACGGCGTCGATGTGTACGTGGAGTCCCGCGACACGCTGGCCGGCGGCAAGATCGTCATCTCCGTCAAACGCTACAACCACACGGTCGGCCCCGATCACGTCCGCGCTCTCGACAGCGTGATCGGCGACCAGGGGGCCATCAAAGGCATCCTGGTCACCACCTCGGGGTTCGGTCCCGAGTCCTACCGCATCGCGCGGGACAAGCCACTGGCCCTCATCGACGGCCCGAAACTGCGGGAATGGCTCCACGAGTACCTCGGGGTCAGCGCGCACTGATCGAGCGTGGCAACCTCACCGCCCCGACGCCGCCACCCGGACGCGGTGGTGCTCGCCGCCGGACAGCAACGATGCCAGTTCCCGGCCCTCCTCGGTCACGTCGACGCGATCGACACGCGAGAAGCGGCGAAGGGGTGTGACGACCACCGTGTCGGCCTCGGTCGTCCAGGTCGCGGCGACCCGGCCGTCCACCAGCACGACGCGCTCGCCTGCCACCGACAGGCCGCGGTGCTCGCGGTCGATGATGCGGCTGCGGTCGTCGTAGCCCAGCACCGCGTTGTCGAAGGCCGGCAGGAACCGCACCGGCGCCGGGGTGTCGGGGTCCGGCCGCGGCGCGTCGGGGAGATCCAGCAGCTCGCGCCCCCGCTCGTCCCGGAACGACACGAGCTCCTCGCGCACCGCGGCGACGGCGGCGGGCAGTCCGGCGAGCCCGCTCCAGGCCCGCAGGTCCGCCGTTGCGGCCGGGCCGAACGCCGCGAGGTAGCGGCGGACGAGCTGCTCCCCGACCGGATCGGAACCCTCGGCGGCCGGCGGGTCCGCGGCTCGACCCAACCATGCCGCGAGCGGCACGTTCTGCACCCCCGCTGTCTGGCCCCACACCCCGCGCGGCGGCAGCTGCACCATCGGCACCAGCGCCGCGACCGCCGCCTCCCCGAGCACCCGAGGCGCCACCTGCGGCCAACGCTCGACGAGCACCCGCCCCAGCTCACCCATCGCCCGCGGCTCACCGTCGGCCATCACGTCGACGGCCGCCGCCGCGAGCTCGTCGAGATCGATCCCGTCGAGATCGCGGCGGTAGACCCCGAGCATCCGCTGGCGCAGCATCGCGTCGTGGCGGGACCGCCACGCTAGCGCGTCGGCCGCCGTGACCAGGTGCACCGTTCGTCGCATGAGGTGGGTGCGCACCACCTTCCGGTCCACGAGCAGCTCCGACAGCGTCGCCGGGTCGAACCCGCGCAGTCGTGACCACAGCCCGACGATTGGTTCCTGCGGTTCCTGCGCCTGCAACCCGCCCAGTTGCGCCACCGCGTCCAGGACCGGGACATCGGCGCGGGTGAGCAGGAACTGCCGGGCGAGCGTCGCGCGGTTGAGCGCCCGGACGCCGAGACGGGTCACCATGCCCGGATCATGCCGTGGCGTACTGGACCGCGACGTCGACGACCCAGGTGATGCCGAACCGGTCGGTGAGCATCCCGTAGAGCGGTGCCCACTGCGACGGCGCCAGCGGTGCCACGACCGTCGCACCGTCGGAGAGCTTCTCCCACAGCGCGCTGATCTCCTCGGCGGCCTCGCCGCGCAGCGAGATGAAGAACGGGTCCTCGCCGCGGCTCCACGGCCGGGCGGACGGCACGTCGTAGGCCATGACGTGGAAGCCGTTCGCGGCGGTGACCTGGCCCCACACCACCTGCTTCGCCTCGGCCGGGTCCTGGACCTGGTCCCCATGTCCTCGTAGGTGATGATCGCCAGCGCGCCGTCGAAGACGGACCGGTAGAACTCGAGCGCTGCACGGGCGTCGCCGCGGAAGTTCAGGTGGGTGACGCTGGTGACGGTCATGAGGTGCTCCTGCGGTGGCTGTTCTCGTTCCCTGACAACCACCATGGTCACAGGAGTAGAGGTCAGCTCCTGGCCTCTACTCGTGACAACATCAGGGCATGATGGAGACCTCGGCGCGGCTGCTCTCGCTGCTCTCGTTGCTCCAGGCGCGCCGAACTGGCCCGCCGCTACGCCGGTGCCGCGCGCTGATCGAACCGACGTCGCACCCGTTCACCCGTCCTCGCACGGCGTACAACCCGTGCGAGGACCGGAGCAGGTGTGCGACGACCGTCCCTGCGCCGGGAACCGGCCGCGGTCACCCGGAGCCGGCGATGTTCACCATCCACGCCACGCCGAACCGGTCGGTGCACATGCCGAACGAGTCGCCCCACGGAGCCTTCTCCAGTGGCACGCCGACCGTCCCGTCCGCAACGAGCCCGTCCCAGTAGCCGCGCAGCTGGGACTCGTCCTCACCGGAGAGCGTCAACGTGCCGTTCGCGCTCACCTCCATCCCGGTGGGGACGTCGGCGGCCATGATCGTCATGTCCGGCCCGACGATCAGCATGGAGTGCAGGACCTTGTCCTTCTCCGCGTCGTCGAGGCCCATTCCGGGCGTCTCGCCGAAGGTGTTGACGATCAGATCGCCACCGAAGACGGACTTGTAGAACTCCATCGCGTCCCGGGTGCCGTCACGGAAGTTGAGGTAGGGCGTCAGCTTCGTCGTCATGCGGCGCGATGCTACTCAGCCGGCCCACCCCAACCGCGCGATCCGCGGATCGCCGCTACCCCGGGTGCAACGCGCGCGGGGTGGTGCGGTGGCACCCGGGAGCGCCGGAACCTCGACGACACCATCGTCTCGTCCGGAGGTCCGCCCGACGGTGCCGACGGCGAGCGGGTGGCGCGCGTCGAACTGGCACCCGTCGCTGCCCGCAGCGAGCCGCTGTACGAGGTGATCGACCGCCGCCACACCAACCGTGGCCCAGCCCATGCCGGTACCGGTCGCCGAGCTCGCCGACCTCACCGACCAGGGCCTGCCGGGGGGCCTCGCACTCCACTGGATCACCGCAACCACGTTCTCGACGCCCACGGAAGGGCCATCGATCGGCGGCATCCTTGTTCGCAGTAGCGGCGGACGGGCACGATCTCGGGATCGGGCCCGTCCGGGCCGGATCGAGGGGGTACGGATGGCCGAGCCACCGGCGACCGGGACCGTGCCGCCCGGGGCTGGGCCGCCCGGGGCTGGGCCGACCGGGACTGGGCCGACCGGGACTGGTCTGATCGGGGCTGGGCCGTCGGGACCAGCCGAGCTCGGTCTCACCGCCACCGAGGTCGCCGAACGCGTTGCGGCCGGCCGGACCAACGCCGTCGACGCACAGACCAGCCGCAGCATCGGCCAGATCATCCGGGCGAACGTCGTCACGCCGTTCAACGGGCTGCTGACACTGCTGTTCCTGATCATCCTGGCCACCGGCCGCTGGCAGAACGGCCTGTTCGGGCTGGTCATCGTCGCGAACACGGCCATCGGCGTGTTCCAGGAGGTGCGCGCCAAGCGCACGCTCGACAGGCTTGCCGTGCTCAACGCACCGCGGGCGCACGTCGTCCGCGACGAGACGACCACCGACATCGACGTCGCCGGCGTCGTCGCTGATGACCTGCTCGAGCTCCGCTCCGGCGACCAGGTCTGCGCCGACGGCACGGTGACGGCGTCCGCCGGGCTCGAGATCGACGAGTCACTGCTGACCGGCGAGTCCGATCCGGTGCCGAAGGGGCCCGGCGACCACGTCCGGTCGGGCTCGATCGTCATCGCCGGTTCCGGACGGTTCCGGGCCACCGGCGTCGGACCGGATTCCTACGCCACCCGGCTGACCGCGGAGGCCCGGCGGTTCACGGTGGTGCGGTCGGAACTGGTGGCGGGCACCAACCGGCTGCTGCGGTGGATCTCGCTGATGATGGTCGTGGTGGCGCCGGTGCTGGTGTGGAGCCAGTTCCGCAGCGTCGACACCTCTGGCTGGAACGAGGCGGTGACCGGCACGGTCGCGGCACTCGTGGGCATGGTGCCCGAGGGGCTGGTGCTGCTCACGAGCCTGGCGTTCATGGTCGCGACGATCTCGCTCGCCCGCAAGCAGACGCTGGTGCAGGAGCTGCCTGCGGTGGAGGTGCTCGCCAGGGTCGACATGGTGTGCCTGGACAAGACCGGCACGCTCACCCACGGCGACATCGTGTACGACCGGCTCGTGCTGCCGGACGGGATCGAGCCTGCGGACGAGGCCGGCGTGCGGCAGGCGCTCGCGCTGTGCGCCTGCGGCCCCGACCGCAACGCGACGGCCACGGCACTGGGGGCCGTGTTCACCGAGACCGTGTGGACCGCCACCGACCGGGTGCCCTTCTCGTCGGCGCGCAAGTGGTCGGCGGTCAGCACCGAGTTCAACGGGACGTGGGTGTTCGGGGCACCCGAGATGGTCTTCCCCGGCGAGCCGGACGCCGGGTCCGGGCTGCTGCTCGACCGGGCGCTCGCGATCGCGGCGGAAGGGCGTCGCGTGCTGGTGCTCGCGGCGACGGACACGGTGCCGGACCCGGGCGACAGCGCTCCGGAAGACAGGGAGCAGCACGAGGTCACGCTCCCGCCGGACCTCGTCGCGCAGGCGCTGGTGGTGCTGGCGGAACGGGTCCGCGAGGACGCCGCCGACACGCTCCGGTACTTCGCCGAGCAGGGCGTGGCGTTGAAGGTGATCTCCGGGGACAACCCGCGCACCGTCGGCGCCGTCGCGATGGCGGTCGGCCTCCCCGGGATCACGTCGGCCACCGAGGCGATCGACGCCCGCACGCTGCCGGAGGACCCCGACGCACTCGCCGACGTGCTGGCGGGCGCCGCCGTCTTCGGTCGGGTGACCCCGCAGCAGAAGCGGGCGATCGTCGGCGCCCTGCAGCGCCGCGGGCACGTCGTGGCGATGACCGGCGACGGCGTGAACGACGCCATGGCACTCAAGGACGCCGACATCGGCGTCGCCATGGGCAACGGGGCCGCCGCGACGCGGGCGGTCGCGCAGCTCGTGCTGCTCGACGGGAAGTTCTCGCACCTGCCCGACGTCGTCGCGGAGGGGCGCCGGGTGATCGCCAACATCGAACGGGCGGCGAACCTGTTCCTGGTCAAGAACATGTACTCGCTCGTGCTCGCCCTGATCGTCGTGGTGACCGCCACCGCCTACCCGCTCGCGCCGATCCAGCTGACGTTGATCTCGACGGTCACGATCGGCATCCCCGGCTTCGTCCTCGCGCTGGGGCCGAACCGGCGCCGCTACGTCCCGGGCTTCCTGCGCCGCGTCCTGCGCCTCTCGGTGCCCACCGGCCTGGTCATCGGGGTGGCGGCGTTCGCGGGCGACCGGGTCGTCCGCGCCATCGATCCGACGGCGGGCCTCGCGGGTGGGCAGACGGTCGCGACCGTCGCGGTGCTCGTGGCATCGCTGTGGACGCTGACCCTGCTCGCCCGGCCGTTCACGGCCTGGAAGGCCGGGCTGGTGGCAGCGATGGCGCTGGTCGTCGGCGTGATCCTCGCGGTGCCGGCGCTGGCGCACGGGGTGTTCCTGCTCGAGGTGACGTGGCTGCGGCTCGGGCTGGCGGTCGGGATCGGCCTGGTGGCGGGCCTGATCGTGGAGCTCGTCGGCCGGGTGATCCTGCGCGACGTCGAGCGGGCCGCCTGACGACCGCGCCAACCGGTTGGCCACCGCGCCGACGTCGGGACGTCGGCGCGGTGGCCAACGGGTTGGCGCGGTGGCCCAGGTGCTCCGGGAAGACCTCACGGCCGGCGCAGGATGTCGGCATGCCCGGCGTGGCGGTTGGTCTCGGTGAGCACGTGGACCATCACGTCGAACAGCTGCACGTCCGGGCGCGGCCACCATGGCACGTGCCCGGGTGCGTCGATGGCGAGCGCGGCGATCGTGGCGACCGCGTGCTCCCACGAGCGCCGGTACCGATGATTTCGAGCGGTATGCCGGGTCAACAGCACGACAGACAACGAAGGGACACCCCCATGACCGAGCTGAACGCCGAACGGGCCCGGCAGGCGATCGTCGAGCACACCCGCCGCCTGGCGGAATCCGCCGCGGCGGCCGGACCGGATGCGGCCGTGCCGACAGCTCCGAAGTGGACCGTCACCGACCTGGTCGAGCACGTTGGTCGGACTCAGCACTGGGTCGCGGAGATCATCGAGCGACGCATCACCGACCCCACCCAGCTGCCCACCGAGCTGGCCGCACTCCCCTCCGGTCCCGATGCGTGGCAGGCGTGGCTGACGGAGTCCGCGCAGCGGGTCGCGAACGCGTGCTCCGACGACGCGCTCGACGCGCCGGTGTTCAACCCCTCGGCCGACGAACGGTCGGGGACGCGATTCTGGATGTCCAGCATGGTCAACGAGGCGGTCGTCCACGGCTTCGACGCGGCCGGCGCGGCCGGGCGACCGGTCGAGGTCGACGCCGACATCGCTGCCGCGCTCATCACCAACCACCTCGCGATGCTCACCGCCCCCACCTGGGCGATGCAGCGATCCGAGTCGGCCAACGCCATCCGCGGCACCGGCCAGACCCTGCAGTTGCTCGCCACCGACACCGCCGACGCCTGGTCGGTCGAACGACGGCCCGACGGAGCGACGTGGCAGCCCGGCACCCGACCCGCCGACGTGACGGTGACCGGCCCCGCCCGATCGCTGCTGCTGACGCTGACCCGTCGACTCCCCCTCGCCGACCGCGACACCACCGGCATCGGCGTCGACGGCGACATCGCCCTCATCCAGCACTGGATCGACAACACCGCCCACGACAGCGACTGACCGGAACCGAACGCCCTTCACCACGACGGAGCGAGCGTGGAGCAGCAATCCGCGGCCACATACGCAGCAGCAACGGTCGCCCCTGCCCGAGACGATCCCCCGGCGAGGCGTCACGGGCTCCGGCTCAGGAGGTCGTGACCTGCGGTCGGGCGTGCAGCCGGCGGCCGAGCACCAGTGCGGCGATCGCACCGAGGTAGACGAGCGGGGCGAGCTGGAGGGCACCCTGCAGCCCGAGGCGGTCGGCGAGCACCCCGACGACCAACGGGCCGAGCGCCAGCCCGAGCACGTTGTTCGCCACCGTCAGCGTGCCCATCGCCGAGGCCCGGACGGAGCCGTGCGTCAGGCTCGCGACCATCGCCGCGGTGGGGCCCGATGACCCGGCGGCGAAGAAGGCTCCGATCGCGATGAGGGTGAGCTGGACCGGGCCCGGGGAGAGCTGGAAGCCGAGCCCGAGGCACGTCAGCGAGATCGTGCAGTAGGCGATCGTCGTCGACCACCGGCGCCGCGGATCGTCGCGCCCGAGCCGGTCGGTGATCATCCCGCACACGATCATCCCGCTCCCGACCAGCAGGACCGCACCGGCGGCCAGTCCGGCGGCCTTGTCCGGGCCCAGGCCGTAGTAGCGGTTGAAGTAGCTCGGCGTCCACGACAGGAGCACGGCGGCCGTGAACATCTGCAGGCCGCTGCCGAGGTACGCGCACCACACGGGTGGGCTGGTGAACAGGCTCGACAGCGGCGCGCGGCCGGGCGCCTCCTCGGTCACCTGTGCGTGGCGGGCGAGGCGCTTCTCGGTCACGAGCACGCCGAACAGCGCCACCAGCACCAGCCCGAACACGGCCATCGCCACGAACGACCAGCGCCACCCGAACTGCACGGCGAGCACACCGCCGAGCCCCACGCCGAGCACGGACCCGAACGACCCGCCCGCCATGAAGGCGCCGCTGAGAGCGGCGTGGCGGCGGCGGGCGAAGACCCCGAGAACGACGGCGATGCCGACGCTGCCGTAGGCCGCCTCGCCGACACCGACGAGGAACCGGGCGCCGAGCATCTGCCCGTACCCGGTGGACAGGGCGCACAGCAGGGTCGCGATGCTCCACAGCACCGCCATCACCACGAGGCTGCGAACCCGACCCCACCGGTCGGCGACGATCGAGAGCGGGAACGTCAGCAGGCCGACCATGAGGGCGACGACGCTGCTCAGCGTCGCGAGGTGGGTGTCGGTGAGCGTCCATTCGGACTTGAGGATCGGGAAGACGGCGCTGAGCACCTGGCGCGACATGTAGTCGGCGAGGAGCAGCCCGAAGGCCAGCGCGAGGACGATCCGGGGGAATCGGCGCGCGGTGGCGGCGGGCGCCACGGCGACGAGATCGGGAGGGGCGGTCGGTCCCATTTCGGACTCCTGTGGCCGAGGGGGGTGGGCGGGGAGCATCCGCTCCCCGCCCGCAGACGGGTCAGGCGTGGGCGGTGAAGCCGACCTGGCCGGGCTTGCGGTTCGGCGCGAAGCCGATCTTGGCGAGGGTCTCGTCGGCGTCTGCGTAGCGCTCGTCGAGCTTGTAGATCTCGCGCGCTTCCTTGCCCGTCGCGACGCCCCGACCGAGCTCGCCCGCGATGCGCACCAGCTGCTGGATCTGGGCGACGGAGCTGATCTTGCGACCCCTGTCTCCCCAGATGGTGTCCTCGTTGCCGCAGCGGGCGTGCAGGCCCATCGCGATCGCCATCGTGTTGACGGGCAGCACGCTGCGCATCAGCGTCTCCAGGGTGAGCACCGCACCGTCGGGCACGCGGCGGACGAACTCCATGATGTTGTACGGGTTCGGGCCGTCGAAGCCCCCGCCGATCCCGACCCAGGTGAGCATCAGCGGTCCGGTGTAGACACCGCGGCGGATCAGCCGTTCGACGGTCTCGAGCTGCGGGATGTTCGCCAGCTGGAAGTGCGGCTGGATACCGGCGGCCTGCAGCCGGCGCAGGTGCTCGACCACCCAGCCAGGACCGGCCGGCACGTACATCT
Organism: Pseudonocardia sp. GCM10023141; assembly: GCF_042653605.1. Lineage (NCBI taxonomy): Bacteria > Bacillati > Actinomycetota > Actinomycetes > Pseudonocardiales > Pseudonocardiaceae > Pseudonocardia > Pseudonocardia sp. GCM10023141. Next base: position 66,371 of record NZ_JBHSIR010000036.1, on the reverse strand, counting down.
CGCGGTAGGCCTCGGCCACCTCGGGACGCTCGAACGAGGTGCCCGCGATGTCGTCGCTGGTCATCAGCTCCATGATGTTCATCTGGCTGGTGTTGATCGCGATCGTGACCTGGTCGGGCGCCGGGTCCAGCGCGGCCAGCATGTGCCGGGCGTCATCGGAGAGCCACTTCGCGTCGGCGCCCTGGCCCTCCGGCGCGAACGAGATCGAGCCGCCGACCTGCAGGATCATGTCCGGCACGGCCTCGCGCAGCCTGCCCAGCAGCTCGTTGAACTTCGACAGCCGCTTGGATCCCTTCCCGTCCAGCTCGCGGACGTGGATGTGCAGCACCGTGGCACCGGCCTCGTAGCAGTCCACCGCCTGCTGGACGTGCTCGTCCATCGTCAGCGGGAGGTCCTCGCGGAAGTCGTCCAGCTCCCACTCGGGGCCGTAGGGCGCCGCGGTGATGACCAGCTTCTCCTGGTTCTCGGGGAACAGTGCGTCGTCGTGGAAGTGCATGGTCTGGCTCCGTTCGATCGGGTGCGGGTGTGGCTCAGAACGGGCGGTCGCCGACGATCCCGGCGCGTTCCATCCGGCGGACGGCGGGCCAGTAGTCCTGCACCGCGTAGTGCTGGGTCGAGCGGTTGTCCCAGATGGCGACGCTGTTCGGCGTCCACCGCCAGCGGACCTGGAACTCGGGGACGGTGGCCTGGCTGATCAGGTACGACAGGAGGCTCGCGGCCCCCGGTGCGAAGTCCAGGCCGAACCGGACGTTCTCCGGTGTGTGGAAGTTGACGAAGTGCGTGGTGAACCCGTTGACAAACAGGGCCTTCTCACCGGTCTCGGGGTGCGTGCGCACCACGGGGTGCTCGGCGTCGGGGAAGCGCTCGCGCAGCCGGTGCCGGTCGGCGGTCGGCATCGCCGCTCCGAAGCTCGCCTCGATGCTGTGCCGGGCGCGGAGCCCCGCGATCCGCTCCTTGATCTCGACGGGGAGCCGCTCGTGGGCGGCGACCATGTCGACCCAGATCGTGTCGCCGCCGACCGCGGGCGTCTCGACGCAGCGCAGCACAGAGCCCATCGGCGGGCACTCCCGCCACGTCGCGTCGCAGTGGAAGGCGTTCTCGTAGTGCTCGGCGGGGCTGTCGAGGTCCTTGTAGATCCGGACGAGCCCGGGGTGGTCGGGATCGCCGCCGAGTACGGGATGGTCCTCCAGGTCGCCGAATCGCCTGGCGAGCGCGACGTGCTCGGCGCGCGAGAGGTCCTGGTCGCGCAGGAACAGCACCTTGTGCCGGAGCAGCAGCTCGCGCAGCCCGGCGAACAGTGCGTCGTCGCGCACGACGTCGCCGAGCTGGAGGCCGGGCAGCTCGGCACCGATGGTGCAGGTCAGCGGCTCGGCACGCAGGGAGGTCGCGGTGGTCATGGGTTCACCTCTCCGACGGTGAGGACCGAGGACCCGACACTCCGGCCGGCCTCGAGGTCACGATGGGCGTGCGCGGCGTCGGCGAGCCGGTAGCGCAGGCCGATGTCGATGGTGATCCGGCCCGCGGTGACGTGGCCGAACAGCTCGCCTGCCAGCTCGTCGCGCTCGGCACGGTCGGCGATGTAGTCGGCCAGTGCGGGCCGGGTGACGAAGACGGAGCCACGGCGGGCGAGCTCGGCGGCGTCGATCGGCGGGACGGGGCCCGACGCCGTGCCGAAGCACACCACCAGTCCCCGCCTGGCCACACAGCCCAGCGAGGTCGCGAACGTCGCGCGGCCGACGCCGTCGTAGACGACCGGCACGCCGCGGCCGTCGGTGAGCTCCCGGACCCGGGCGACGACGTCGTCACGGGAGGGCAGCAGGACGTGGTCGCAGCCGTGGCGGCGGGCGACCTCGGCCTTCGCCTCGCTGGACACCGTGCCGATCACCCGCAGCCCGAGCAGCTTCGCCCACTGCGTGACGATCAGCCCGACGCCGCCGGCCGCCGCGTGCAGCAGCACGGTGTCACCCGCCGCCAGCGGGGTGATGCGGCGCAGCAGGTAGGACGCGGTGAGACCGCGCATCGTCATCGCGGCCGCGGTCTCGAAACCGATCGCGGACGGCAGCCGGATGAGGTGCTCGGCCGGCATGATCCGCTCCGTGCTGTAGGCGCCCAGCGGGCTGCCGGTGTAGGTGACCCGGTCGCCCGGCTCGACCGACCGCACCCCCGGCCCGACCTCCTCGACGATCCCGGCGCCCTCGACGCCGAGGCCCGCGGGCAGCTCCGCCGGGTAGAGGCCGGTGCGGAAGTAGGTGTCGGCGAAGTTCAGCCCGACCGCGCCGTGCCGGACCCGGACCTGTCCGCGACCCGGCCTGCCGACCTCGATCGACTCCCACCGCATGACGTCCGGGCCTCCCGGCCTCGCGAAACGGATCGCCTCGGCCATTCGCCCACCTCCTTGTGTCGCCTTGTGACAAGGACGACGCTATGGCGGCCGGACGTGCCAAACTTGTCCCTCTGGGACAGCTCTCTAGTCATTTCGGGACAGGAGCACCGTGGCGCCCGGACCGTTGGCCCGCTACGCAGCGCTCGCGAACTTCGTCGAGCTCAGCACCGCGCTGTCCGCGGACCCGGCCGCGATGATGCGCGCGGTCGGGCTCGATCCCGCGGGTCTGGCGAAGCAGGACCGGTGGATCCCCGCCTCGTCCGTAGCCCGGCTGCTGGAGCGAGCGGCCGTCGCCACCGGGCGGCCGGACTTCGGCCTCCGGCTCGGCGAGCTGCGGCGGCTGTCGCACCTCGGGCCGCTGAGCATGGTGATCCGTGAGGAGCCCGACGTGCGCAGCGCGCTCGACGTGCTGATCCGCTACGAGCACCTCTACAACGAGGCGCTCCACGTGCGGGTCCACGAACACGCCGCGGTCGCGACCGTGTCCGTCGAGATCGCGCTCGACGACGCACCGGTGCGGCAGTCGGTGGAGCTCGCCGTCGCCGTACTGCACCGGCTCGTCCAGGGCTTCGTCGGCCGGCACTGGCAACCGCTCGGGGTCGACTTCACCCATCCCGCACCGCAAGGCCCGACGATCCACCACCGCGTGCTCGGCCCGGCCGTCCACTTCGGACGCGAGCGCAACGGGCTGACCCTCTACGCCACCGACCTGCACGCCCCCAACGCGATGGCCGACCCCCAGCTGCGCGAGTACACCGCCCAGCTCGTCGGGCCGCTCACCCCATCCGAGGCAGACATCGTGAGCCGGGTCCACGACCTCGTCGAGATGCTGTTGCCGACCGGGCAGTGCTCCGTCGAGCAGGTGGCTCGCAGCCTGGGCGTCGACCGCCGGACGGTGCACCGCCACCTGGCCCGCGAGGGCGAGACCTTCAGCTCCGTCGTGGAATCGACCCGCCACAGCCTGGCCGGGCAGCTGGTGCGGCACGGCCGCCGCCCGCTCGCCGAGGTCGCCGAACTCGTGGGTTTCTCGTCCCACAGCAACTTCACCCGATGGTTCCGCCGCAGCTTCGGCACCAACCCTGCGCGGTGGCGACGACGACCGGAGTGAGCGCACCACGGATGCGGGTCAGCCCTTGGCAGTCTCCCGGATCGCGCGGGCGATGTGGGCCGCGAGCGCCTCGGTCAGCGGCGCGAAGAACGCGGGCTCGAGCATGTGCCCCATCCCGTCGACGGTGTGCAGCGTGGCGTGCGGGATGGCGTCGACCGTGAGCCGGCCGGTGGGCGGCGGGAAGATGGGGTCGTCGGCGCCCTGGATCACCTGCACGGGCACGGCGAGCTCGCCCAGGCGGGGCGCCAGGTCGAGCCATGCGGGGTCGGTACGGTCGGCCGCGAGCTTGTGGTCGAAGGCCAGCGTCGTCTCCGGGGAGTCGGTGACCCGCGCGATCTCCGCCAGCCAGTAGGCCTCGTCACCGTCGCCACGGCTCCCGCCTGCCAGCCGGAAGGCCGCCGCCAGCAACTGTGGGTACGGCTGGTCGACCGGAACGGCCGCCACCGCCGCCAACCAGTCGGCTCGCGGCGCCGGGAACGTCGGGTTGCGCGGCTCGCGACCGTGCAGGGTGGCGGCGAGGAGCACCGTGTAGTCGGCGGTCGACATCATCGACGTCACCGACGCGACCCGATCGGGGTGGCGAAGTGCCGTGAGCAGGGAGAGGAACCCACCCATCGACAGGCCTGCGAGATGGACCCGCTCGCGGCCGAGCGCATCGGCCACCGCACAGACGTCGTCGGCGAGGTCCAGCAGGTCGTAGGGCTGCTGCGCGAACGCCCCGGGCGTCGAGCCGCCGACGTCGCGGTAGTCGTACTCGGTGACGTGCAGCCCCGTGGCGGCGAGCCCGGCGCAGAACTGCGGTGGCCAGAAGCCGCCGGGCATCGTGTTGCCCATCAGCAGGATCAGCGCCGGGTTCGCCGGATCGCCGTACGAGCGGCAGGGGAGTGTCGACCCGGGGACCGACACCAGCCGGTCGTGCGTCGTGCTCACCGATTTGATCCTAGTAGGCCGAGACAAGAGTGATTCCGCCCGATCCGGTCTCAGACCGAGACGGACACTAACCCTCATATCAATTTTGGAAGGTTAGTTTCGCTGCGCAGCGTCTCCCGCCTGCCACATGGGGAGGAACGGGTTGTGAACGAAGAAGAGCTGATCGCGGCCGAGCCGAGTGCCACCACCGCCGCGCCGGTGGGTGGCCGCGCACCCGCCCCGCACGGTCGTCGCCGGCCCGTCGTTCCGTTCGCGATGATCGGCGCCGGGGTGGCCCTGCTGATCGTCGGGATCAACATGCGTCCCGCGATCGTCGCGCTCTCCCCGCTCCTCGCGGAGATCCAGGCGGCAACCGGGATCTCCAGCAGTACGGCGGGAGCGCTCCACGCCCTGCCGGTCCTCTGCTTCGGCATCTTCGCGCCGCTCGCCCCGCGCCTGATCCACCGGTTCGGCATGGAAGCGCTGCTGGCGGTACTCCGCCGCTCGACCTGATCTTCAGTCGGACACGCGGGAGATGAACGCGCCCGCGTGATCCAGTGCGTCAGCGGCCTCGGGCAGGAATGACCAGAAGTAGTGGAACACATGCGTGGCGGCCGGATAGATCTCGAGGCGTGCGTCGACGCCGAATGAGCACGCCCGTTCGACGATCCGGCGGGCGTCTCCCGTCAGGGGGTCACCGGTGGCGGTCTGCACGAGGATCGGCGGCAGGCCGGACAGGTCCGCTGTGAGCGGGCTGACCCGCGGGTCGCCGGGATCGTGGTCGCCCAGGTAGGCCGCGGCGAACGCTCGTTGCTGCTGGGGATCGAGGAACGGCTGCGGCTCGTGGACCGGCTGCTGCAGCTCGCAGGTCAGATCGACCCACGGGCACAGCAGCAGCGCCTGCGCGGGCAGTGGCACCTGCTGCTCCTTCAGGGTCATCAGCAGCGAGAGCGCCAACCCACCGCCTGCGGAATCACCGGAGACGGTGATCCGCTCCGGCGGTACGCCCGAGTCCAGCAGCCACTCGTAGGCGTGCACGGCGTCGTCGACTGCGGCCGGGAAGGGGTGCTCGGGAGCGAGTCGGTACTCCGGCACCAGCACACCGACACCGGTGGCGACCGAGAGCGCCCCGGCCAACGGGCGGAACCCGAAGGCCGATCCCCCCACGTACGCGCCCCCGTGCAGGTGCAGCACGGTGAGCGGCCGATCCGCCGCATCGGACACCGCGAGCGCAGGCACCCCACCGGCGTTCACCGGTCGCACGACGGTGCCTTCCGGTGGAGCCAGGTCGGCGTGGAACTCCTCCATCGCGGCCCGGACCTGGTGGATCTCGGCACCGCCGTTCGTCAGATCGTGGACCGGCCGCCAGGCGCGGTCGACCCGTTCGGCCAGCTCGCCACCCGCCGAACGGGTCGACCGGACCGCGTCGTCGAGGTCGGCCAGCAACCGGCGCGCCCGGTCCAGCAGCGCGTCACCGGCAAGCGTGAGCTCCACCCGATGCGTCGAGCGGCGCAGCAGGTCGCTGCCGATCAGCCGCTCGAGCGCACGGATCTGCCTGCTCAGAGCCGGCTGGGAGAGGAAGAGCCGGGCCGCGGCCCGGCCGAAGTTGAGCTCCTCGGAGACGGCCACGAAGGCCCGCAGGTGTCGCAGCTCGATCGCGTCCGGCGCAGGCGGGAGAGGCAGCACCTGCCCGGGCCGCGCTCGCTCGTCCCGTTCTCGCTCGTCGGCGGCCATGGGGCGATTATCAGCCCGGAACACCCGTCAGTGGTGATGCGCGATCGGCAAGACTGCGATGCGCCATCAGCCTTTCCCTCACCGCCTGCGTCGCTGCCAACCTCGTCGCATGGCCGATCGATGCCCCGTACGCCTCGTCGCCGACACCCGGCTGCGAGGTCTGACCGGTCCACAGCCGGCGCGCACGTACTGGCCGTCGACGGCAGGCGACCCGCCGATGCTGGTGTTCCTGCCTGCCGAGGGCATCGAGCACGCGGACCGGCTCTGCCGTGCCGTGTGCGCCGCCGCCGGCGTCGTCGTCCTGTCCGTCTCGTACCGGCAACCGCTGTGGCCGGACGGGTGGAGCGACGCGACCCTGGCCACCGAATGGGCCGCCGACCACGCCCGCGAGCTGGGCGCCGATCCCGATCGCCTGCTGCTCGCCGGTGCCGACGGCGGCGCCGAGCTCGCGGCCGCCGTCACGGCGCACGCACGCACGCAGGGCTGGCCACCCCTGGTCCACCTCGCGATCGACGACCTGCTCGATCCCACCCACCTCAGGAAGGAAGTCCTGTGAACAAGGTCCTCACCGTCCACGCGCTCTACGAGGTGTCCCGATGATCCTGGTCACCGGAGGGCTGGGCATGATCGGCGCCCACACCGCCCGTGCGCTCCACGACCTCGGCCACGAGGTCGTCGTCACCGCGCACCGCCGCACCGGGGTCCCGTCGTTCCTCGCCGGCCGGGTCGTCGTGGAATCCTTGGACGTCACCGATCGCGACGCCGTCCTCTCCCTCGCCGACCGTCACGACATCACGGACATCGTCCATCTCGCCGGCACCATCCCCGACGAGGACCCGGTGGACTTCTTCCGCCGCGACACGATCGGCCTGCTCAACGCGCTCGACGCGGCCCGTACGTGGGGCGTCCGCAGATTCGCCGCCGCCAGCAGCCTGGGCGTCTACATCGGACGATCCGAGATCCCGTGGCACGAGGGGCTCGACCTGCCCTCGACGGCGCTCCCGCACCTGATCGTCGCCTTCAAGAAGGCCGTCGAACCGCTCACGACACACAGCCTCGCCGGCAGCGGTGTCCAGCCCATCGTGCTGCGCATCGGGAGCATCTGGGGACCGCTGTTCGATCCCTGCTCCCCGTTCGAGGGCATCGTGACCTACATCAGCACCGTGCTCCGCGGCGAGCAGCCGCCGCCCGTGCACGCCGACGACGGTGGCGACTGCTGCTACGCCCCCGACGCCGGACGCGCGATCGCCCTGCTGATGACAGCACCGAACCTGCGTCACGACACCTACAACGTCTCCGGCGGTCGCCCGGTCACCAACGGTGAGATCGGCGCAGCCCTCGAAGCACTCGTCCCCGGACTGCAGCTCGATCTCCGTCCGGGCCGGCAGCACGGCCCGGGCACCGACCCCTACCTCGACATCGGCCGGCTCACCGCCGACACCGGCTTCACCCCGACCTTCGACATCGCGAAGGCGGTCGCCGACTACCTCGCGTGGCGCGCCGACAACCCGCGCTGACGAGACGACACCACTCACCACGAGCGCTGGAGGACCGACCCGTGCCACACGTACGACGCTTCGACCACGTCGGCATCACCGTCGCAGACCTCGACACCGTGACAGCGTTCTTCGTCGGCCTAGGCCTCGAAGTCGCGGGTACGCGCATGGTCGTGGACGGCAAGTTCCTCGACACGGTCATCGGGATCCCCGACTCCCGCACCGAGATCGTCATGCTGCGACCGCCCGGGGGAGGAACCACGCTGGAGCTGTCGAGCTTCGTCCGACCCGACCACGAGCCGGGATCACCGAGCGCGATGGCCAACGAGCTCGGGCTGCGCAACGTGGCCTTCGAGGTCGGTGACCTCCGGACCACCGTCGATCAGCTGGCCGCGGACGGATACAGCCTGGTCGGCGGCATCGGCGAGTACGAGCACATCTGGCGCATGGCCTACGTACGCGGCCCGGAGGGGATCGTCGTGTCCATGGCCGAGCGCATCGACTGACGCCGCGGTCTCCGGCGTCATCCGCACGACCACGAACCACTACTCACATCGAGCCGGCGCTGGCCTGCAGCTCGACCGCATGAGCAGGACCGAGAATTGGGGTTGGTCAGGATTCGGCGGGATCGTTCGGACCGGCCTTGCGTCGCGCGCGGTAGGCGCGCATCGACGCCTGCGACCGGCATCCGGACGAGCAGAACCCGGCCGTTCTGTTGCGGCTGTGATCGAAGAACCCCGTGTGACATGGCGGATTCCGGCAGGCCTTCACCCGCGCCCAGTCGCCGCTCAACGCCGACTCGACGACCGCTGCCAGCACCGTCCCCATCAGATGCGGAACCCCCGCCTGGCGCGAGACCAGGTTCGCGCCCCTCGCCGTAACGACTGACGTCAGCGGGAACCGTTCGGCAATCGACCACAGGAAGGTCTCCGCGTCGGACTGGGCCTCGCCGGCGACAGCGTCGTCGCCGGAGTGCGCCAGCAGCACGGTGATCAGTGCGTCCCGCAGCTCCCTAGCATCGGCGGCGTCGACATCCGATGCCGTGGCCCCGCCTGCGGCGGGCGTCCCGATCACACCGCGAACAGCCCCCACTGCGCCTGGCGCTCGGCTCCGCCAGCGCCACGGACATGCGCGCCGCTCTCCAGGCTCGCCTCGCCGATCTCGACAACTGGCAGAACGTGTCGAACGCCGTCAACGCCTGAGCCACGTCACGGGCTCCGGGTGTGATCTCGGAGTTCAGCGCTTCAGCACCGACCGTCACGCCGCCGACCGGGCGGCGTGACGGCTTGCGTTCGCCAAGTCGTGCGCGCGGCCACCGGTCTCTCGACCCTCCTGCGCTGTACCCGTGGCTCTGTCGGGTTCCACAGCGGGTATCGGTTGGCGTACCGCGTCGATGACGGTGCCGGCTGATCTGACGCTGCACCCCTGACCTGCACACCGTCGGATTGGATCATGGGCCAGTGGGCGCTCGCGACCCGCACAGGCGTGTCGGTCGATCGGGGGACAACAGCCTCACCCGGCGCATCGACCAGCACGTGGACAGATGCGCTCGCAGGCCAGCGCGAGAGTTGGGGACATCGCAGACACCGAGTCCGCGCCCCACCGAGGAGCCACCAGCCATGATCACCAACGCCATCGTCCGCGGCGCATCCACTCTCGCCATCGCCGGACTGCTCGCCGGCTTCGCCGCCACCAGCGCCCAGGCCGCCACCCCCACCACGACAACCGCCCCCGTCGCGCTGACCGCCCAGACCACCGCGGCCAGCAGCCCGTCCGGGCCCGGTCACCTCACGCCGGCACCGCAGATCAGCAAGCACTTCACCATCAAGAACGAGTTCTCGGCATGCACCATGAAGCTGGTCAGCGCTACCGGCGACAACGAAGGCATGCCGGTCGACGGCAGCACCATGGACGAGGGCGGCACCCAGGGGTTCGAGGTCCAGTACAGGGCCGGCAACATCGGCATCATCAACGCCACCTACGACATCTACCAGATCGGCAGGCCCACCAAGATGGGCACCTTCACCGTCCGCATGACCTACGACTGGACCGGCGAGACCAGCATGGCCATCACCAGCCGCAGCGGAGACCACGACTCCCACTACACCCTGCTCCAGCCCGACGACTCCACCGACGCGTGGGTCGAGTTCACCTGATCCGCCGGCCCGCAGCACTACCGGTGGGGCGCTGAAGCGGAGGATCTCCGATCGGCGCGACTCCCGGAGCCCGACCACCTCCTGTCAACCTGAGTTGACACGCGTTTGCTGTCAACCTACATTGACGATATGGGGAGCTGCAGCGACTCTGGCGGATGAACGGATTCCCATCGCTTGGACGAACCAACGCCATCCTCGACGTTCGTCGGGATGGTTCGAACGCGGCGCCAGGCTGACCACCGGCGACGGCCCGGCCCTGATCAGCGCCAACCAGCTTGTCCTGGCCGGTCGCGGACTGAGCATCGCTGCGGCGCGTAGCACCGACCGCTCCGAGCGAAACGGGCGAGACCGGTGAATCGGGTGATCGAGTGCCGGGCGCTGCGGATGCGCTACGGGAACAAGGACGTCTTGGCCGGTGTGGACTTCGATGTGGCGGGATCGGCATCGTGTTGCAGTCGTGGCGTGATCACCCCAAGTGGCGGGTGGATGAGTTGCTGGCCTACCAGAGCTCGCTCTACGACCCTTCGCCGCTGCCGAGGCGTCGAGACCGTGGGAGGTGGCCGATCCGATGCGGTCACTGGGTCTCACCGACCTGGCCGATGCACGCATTCACACTCTGTCCGGTGGACACCGGCGACGGCTCGACATCGCGATCGGGCTCGTCGGCAGTCCCGAAATCCTGTTCCCTGATGAGCCGACCGCCGGCCTCGATCCAGGTGCCCGACGCGAGTTCCTCGATCTCATCAAGGGAGTCGGCAAGGATCGCGGCTCGACGGTCCTGATCACCACGCACGATCTGATCGAAGCCGGCGAGCTCGCCGATCGCATCCTGATCATGGCCGGCGGCTGCATCATCGCCGCCGGCACCCCGCAAGCGCTGCCGCCAGACCCTTGCCCGCCCAGGGCGCACCGCCCAGGGCTAATCACGAGCCCACCGAGTACACGGGCACGTCAGGTCTCGTCGCGTCGATATCGCGCGACGTAGCGGGCCTCGGCGGCGGCACGCTCGTCGGATCGGGCAGCGTCACGCTGCGCTTGTGCGGTGCCCGATGGGTAGCCGGCTTGTCGGACGCGATGCTCGACGGACAGGTGCATGTTGAACACCGCGAACTGCAGTGCGACGAGCCAGCCCAGCAGAATCCCGACTAGCGGAACCCATCGTGGTCCCGGAACGATCAGCAGCACCGGCGGTGCGATCAGGCTCATCTGAACGAAGGCCCGCGCTAGGTGCCGTGCTTGCCAGGTCCGGCACGTGGTGTCGTAGAGCACCCAGGTCTTGTGGCGGGTTGGTAGTCGACCGCCGAGCGCGTACCAGAGCCACAGGAAGGGATTCGGCCGTTGCGGTGTCATGGCAGGACGCGACAATCTCTTGTTGGTCCGGAGCCGAACCGGGGGAGGCAGTAGCGCGCTCCGTGACTGCCGTCAGTGGTGCGCGATCGGGAGGCGCACGGCATCAGGCGAGCGCCTTCTGCAGATTCTCGGCCAACGTCGAGAGGAACTCCTCGGTGCTGCTGTACGGCGCCGTCGGGTTGATCAGCAGCGACAGGTCCTTGGTCATGTTGCCCCCCTCCACGGTATGGATGACGACGTTCTCGAGTGTTTCGGCGAAGCCGAGGAGTTCGGTGTTGTTGTCCAGCTTGCCGCGGTGGGCGAGGCCTCGGGTCCAGGCGTAGATCGAGGCGATCGGGTTGGTCGAGGTCGGTAGGCCCTTCTGGTACTGGCGGAAGTGGCGGGTGACGGTGCCGTGCGCGGCTTCGGCCTCCATGGTTTTGCCGTCGGGGGTGATGAGTACTGAGGTCATCAGGCCGAGTGACCCGAAGCCCTGGGCGACGGTGTCGGACTGGACGTCGCCGTCGTAGTTCTTGCAGGCCCAGATGTAGCCGCCCTCCCATTTGAGTGAGGCGGCAACCATGTCGTCGATGAGCCGGTGTTCGTAGGTGATGCCGGCGGCAGCGAACCTGTCTTTGAACTCGGTGGCGTACACGTCAGCGAACAGGTCTTTGAACCGGCCGTCGTAGGCCTTGAGAATCGTGTTCTTCGTGGAGAGGTAGACGGGGTAGCCGCGACTGAGGCCGTAGGTCAGGGATGCGCGGGCGAAGTCCCGGATGGAGTCGTCGAGGTTGTACATGGCCATGGCGACGCCGGCACTGGGGGCCCGGAAGACCTCGTGCTCGATCGGGGTTGAACCGTCGGCGGGGGTGAAGGTGAGGGTGAGGGTGCCCGCGTCGGGGAAGGTGAAGTCGGTGGCCCGGTACTGGTCGCCGTAGGCGTGTCGGCCCAGGATGATCGGCTTGGTCCAGCCTGGTACCAGGCGTGGGATGGTCGAGATGATGATCGGTTCGCGGAAGATCACACCGCCGAGGATGTTGCGGATCGTCCCGTTCGGGGATCGCCACATCTCCTTCAGGCCGAACTCTTCGACGCGGGCCTCGTCGGGGGTGATCGTGGCACATTTGATACCCACGCCGTGGCGAGCGATGGCGTTCGCGGCGTCGATCGTGATCTGGTCGTCGGTCGCGTCACGCGAGTCGATGCCGAGGTCGTAGTACTCCAGATTCACGTTCAGGTGCGGGCGGATCAACATGTCCTTGATGAGCTGCCAGATGATGCGGGTCATCTCGTCGCCGTCGAGTTCGACGACGGTGCCCTCAACCGTGATCTTCGCCATGGATGTCGGGCTCCTGTTCTGAAACTTGCTGAGGACAGCGGATTGCTGGATCGCGGGGCGTGCTCCTGGGCCCGGGCCCTGCTCAGCCGCAGTGGGTATCGCTGCGGCTTCACTGCATCGGCGGCTACGGTCGGCCAGCGAGGATTGCGGCAGCGTCGGACATGCCCTGATCGGCGGCGTCGTGCGCGGCGACCGGCGGGGACGGACTGAACGCGGTGACGAGATCGCTGCTCGCGATGGCCGTCAGGTCCTTCGCGAGCAGCACCTTCCGGCCGCCGCACCGATGGGAGAAGGACCGGGCCACGCCGCATCGTTGAGGTCACGACGGGGCCCCTGACCGGCCGCAGGCGGTGTGGGGCTCGGCCAGTTCGGTGGGCGTGTAGTACTTGGCCAGCGCGGCCGGTCCGAAGAGTTCGAGCAGGTCGGTGCGCACCAGGAGTCGGTGTCGCCAGTCGGGGCGTCCATCGCGGGGTAGCCGTGCGGGTGTGCCCGCTGCGGCTCTCGATGCGCGCCAGTGCTGCTGTGGCGACGCGTTGGGAGACAAGCAGCATGTTGCGCGGATCCAGGGCGAGGTGCCAGGCGGGGTTGAACTTCCGGTCGCCGCCGACGGTGACGGTGCGGGCCCCGTCGTCGAGGCCGTTGAGCCGCGATCTGGAGATGATGGCGGTCCGTTTGCCGTGGGCGCGGGCCTCGATCGCGGCACGAAGCCCGGAGCCGCCGCCGATGACCACGACGTCGTAGGTGTGCCGCTCGATGTCGGTCATCGCCGCTTCTCTCTCGACGGATGGGCTCAACGCAGGGGGTGGAGTGGGGTCCGGCCGAGGCGGCGGGGCTGTTCTCGGCCGGAACCCACCGCTGGGGACTGCTGCTCAGCCGAGGCGGTGGCGCAGGTGGTCGAGCTCGTCGCGCAGCACGCCGGGCAGCTTGTCGCCGAGGGTGGCGAACCATTGCTCGATCAGGGGTAGCTCCGCTCGCCACTGCTGGCTGTCGACGGCCAGGGCGGCGCGCAGGTCCGCCGCGGGCACGTTGAGACCCTCGAGGTCGAGTGCCTCGGCGGTGGGGACCAAGCCGATCGGTGTCTCGAGCGCGTCACCAGTGCCTTCGATGCGGGCGATCGCCCAGGCCAGCACTCGGGAGTTCTCGCCGAACCCTGGCCACAGGAACCGGCCGTCCTCGCCGCGGCGGAACCAGTTGACGTAGAAGATCTTCGGCAGGGCGGCGGCGTCGGCGTTCTTGCCGGTGTCGATCCAGTGCTGCAGGTAGTCCCCCACGTGGTAGCCGATGAAGGGCAGCATCGCCATCGGGTCCCGCCGTACGACACCGACCTGCCCGGTGGCGGCGGCGGTGGTCTCCGAGGACAGAGTGGCGCCCAGGAACGTGCCATGCTGCCAGTCACGGGCCTCGGTGATCAGCGGCACGGTCGTCGCGCGGCGGCCACCGAAGAAGATCGCCGAGATCGGCACGCCCTGCGGATCGTCCCACTCCGGGGCGAGGATCGGGCATTGGGCGACCGGGGTGCAGTAGCGGGAGTTGGGGTGCGCCGCGGGCTCGTCGCTGGCCGGGGACCACTCCTGGCCTTTCCAGCTCAGCAGGTGCTGCGGTGGGGTGGCGGTGGCGCCTTCCCACCACACGTCGTTCTCGTCGGTGAGCGCGACATTGGTGAAGATCGAGTTGCCGCGGGCCAGGGTGGTCATGGCGTGCGGGTTGGTGTGCTCACCGGTGCCCGGGGCGACACCGAAGAAGCCGTATTCGGGGTTGACCGCGTAGAGGCGCCCGTCGGGGCCGAACCGCATCCAGGCGATGTCGTCGCCGAGCGTTTCGACTCTCCAGCCGGGGATGGTGGGTCGCAGCATCGCCAGGTTGGTCTTGCCGCATGCCGACGGGAACGCTGCGGCGATGAAGTGGACCTTCTGCTGCGGTGAGGTGAGTTTCAGGATGAGCATGTGCTCGGCGAGCCAGCCCTCGTCGCGCGCCATCACCGAGGCGATCCGCAACGAGTAGCACTTCTTACCCAGCAACGCGTTGCCGCCGTAGCCGGATCCGTAGCTCCAGATCTCGCGGGTCTCGGGGAAGTGGGTGATGTACTTGGTGGTGTTGCACGGCCACGCCACGTCGGGCTGGCCGGGTTGCAGCGGGGCACCGACGGAATGCAGTGCCGGCACGAACTCGGCCTCAACAGCGTCACCGCCGCCGAACAGGTCCAGGGCTGCCGTGCCCATCCGCGTCATGATGTGCATCGAGACCACGACGTAGGCGGAGTCGGTGATCTGTACCCCGAGCTTGGGTTCTGCCGCGGTGAGCGGGCCCATGCAGAAGGGCAGCACGTACAGGGTGCGACCGCGCATGCATCCGCGGTAGAGCTCGGTCAGCCGCTGCTTCATCGCGGCCGGCTCCATCCAGTTGTTCGTCGGCCCGGCGTCGGCCTCGTCGGTCGAGCAGATGTAGGTGCTGTCCTCGACCCTGGCCACGTCGGCCGGGTCGGACGCGCACCAGAACGAGTTGGGTTTGCGATCCTGCGCCAAGCGCACGAACGTGCCGGCGTCCACGAGTTCGCGGGTCAGCCGCTGCCACTCCACCGCAGACCCGTCACACCACAGCACCTCATCGGGGGTGGTCAGCTCGGCGATCTCGCGCACCCACCGCAGCAGCTTGCGGTGGGTGGTTGGTGCCGGGTCGAGCCCGGGAATGGGTACTGCGGTCATGGGTGTGTCTCCTCACGAACGCGAGCGTCATCGCTCACGTCCGTCGTCATCGATTCGGGTGGAGGTGCTGATCGCGGTGGATGAGCACGGGGTCGGCTACCGCTGCGAGGCCGGATCCGACACCGCCGAAGCCGACCGAGCGGGATCTGACAGTGCGGGCGGGAGTTGGCCGGGTGGGTTGTGTTGCGCCAAGGCGTGTGCACAGGCCAGGCACTCGGGGAGGGCCGGTGGGTGGCCACGTTGGTGAGCCATGGTCAGCAGGTACGGCAGGGCCAGCAGCGCGGTGGTGGGGTCGTCGACAGCGATGATCGGGGTGCGTGAGGTCGCTGCAGCAGTGGCCTCGCCGCAGGGTTGCGTGGCGCCGATCAGATCGATGACCAGCGCGCCGCGGCGAGTCAGCGTCGATAACGGGAAGTTGTGCGCGTCATCGAGGCCCCATCGGTCGATCTCGCCGATCCCGGCCGCGGCCGCGAGCGCGACCAGCAGCGGGTTGTGTTCTGCACCCACGATCACCACATGCCCCGCTGCGGGAGGAATTCCCCGGCGGTCCAGGCTGCTCAACATCGCGGCAGTTAGCGCGATCGCGGTGGTCTGCCGGTCGGTGATCACCGTGGAGGTGCCGGCCAGCGCAACCTGTGCAGCAGCAGCTCGGGCTGGGTTCGTGAGGGTGAGGTAGACCCCGGAGAAGTCGACTGCGACGCGACGGAGTTCAGCGATCAGCTCGTCGGCGTCCTCGGCCGTGACCAGCAGCGCGGTCGCGGCGATCCCGGTGTGCTCGCGCAGCAGTGACGCCGTGCCCAGCAACCCGGTCAACAGGGTCGATCCGGGTTCTCGGTGAAAATCGCTCGCGTCGCTGACCACCGCCACGCGCTGGGCAGCGGCGGTGGGGGCTACGTCGGCGGGGGCTGCGGCGCTCACGAAGAACGGGTCGTGCCCGGGGCGGGAGATGTCGGGCGAAGGGGGGGTGCCCGCCGCTGGACCTGCGCGTCCCGGGTCGGATCGCGGTCCAGCTGCGTCCAGCACGCCGCCGCGTCCACCGCGATGCCCTGGCCGCGTGTCCTCGCCGCTTTCCGTCGCGGCACCCGCCTGGGCGCCATGGTGGAGCTGGCCCGGGTGGATGTCGCTGCGGATCTGGTCGTCATCTCACCGAGACCGGCCTCTTGCAGGAGTGCAGGGAGTGGCTCGGCCACGAGGGCCTCGGTCGGCGGGGGCAGCGTGCTCAGCGGCGGATCAGTGTCGGATCGCTGCGCTGCGGAGCCCGGCAGGGAGGAGTCCTGGGGGCTGCTTCGCTTCACCGCGATCCGCCCTCGGCCGGTGACGTCAGCAGCGAGCGGTCGACCCAAGCGCTGACATCGATGCCGTGGCGGGTGGCCATCTCAACCAGGTCCTCCAGTCGGGCGCGATGCAGGGTTGCCTCATAGGGCAGACCGGCTTCGGTGGCGAGCCCGAGGTTGTGTTGGACCGTCTTGATCTGTGCGTGCAGCTCTCCGATCACGACTGCCATCCCTTCCACGACGCCAGAACACAATAATGTCTGCACTTACGAAATTGTGCAAGTCTTGGGTCGGTGGTGTGTGCCAGGACGCAAATGGTGGTCAGGGCGTTCGTCATCCGCCCGGGTGGGGACGCCACTGGAACTGCGGGGGCGGCCAATTGTCGGGATCTTCCGCGGTGAGCGCGACGTGGATGGAGTGGGCGACCGCGGCAGCGATCGACTGGGCGGCCACGGTGGGGATCGGGCCACCGATGGAAGGGTCGTCCGGACGACGTCGCGGCGGCATGGCGCGCGCTACTGCTTCGGCGCACATCTGGTAGATGCCCAGCCCGAGAGGCACTGCTCCAGCGGGGTGCTCGGCAACGGCGCGGAGCAGCCCGGGCGCGATGAGCGTGCGGGGTTCGAGGCCATGGAGGGTGATGACCGATCCTTCGGGACGGTCGAGGTCGAACTCGGTGGTCTCCGCCCGGGTAGCTCCGGCGGGGTCGCCGGGTGGGTCCTCCCGGAACAGGTCGATCACGACGTCGGCGTCACGAGCGGCGCGGTGCAGCGGGAACCAGGCTGCGTCGGGGGCGTTCCACAGGGAGATGTCGGGAAATCCGCTGGCGACCAACATCGGGGACAGGATGGGCATGCGGAGGGCTTCGGCGATCAGGATCCTGCTGCGGTAGGGGTCGCGACCCAGCCGGCGCAGGTAGAGCAGGGCTGCTGCGGTCAGAGCGATCGCGGTGGCGTCCTCGGCGGTGAGTACCGGCGCTCCACCTGCCTGTTCCACTAGGCGTTGCACGGTGCGCGCTCGTGACAGGTCCGTGCGGGTCAGGTAGATCGCAGCAGCCGAGTCGGGGAGCTGCAGGATCTTCGCCGCGAACTCGTGCGCGGTATCCGCGTCGGTGGCGGTCTGGACCGTGGTGGGAATCCCGGCCAGTTGTCGGATGAGGGTGGCGTCAGCGGCCAGCGCGGCCTGCAGCACCTGGGCCGGCGACGCGGGCGGGTTGGTGGTGTTCAGGTGGGGCACGTCGGGCCCGGGTGCGGTGCCGTCGCCGACGACCAGGATGTGACGCAGCGCCGGGGACTCAGCGTTCCCAGATGCGTCGCCGCCGGTCGCGCCACGAAGATTCACGGCGTGGGTTCGAGACGTCGACACGTCCGGTGCCCAGCAGCGGCAGTCGCGGCGGTGGCGGTGGAAGTGGTGGCGGCGGCAGTGCCCGTGCCGGCGTCGGTCGGCCGGCAACGAACCGCTGCGATCAACAGTCTGTGCATGTGCAAACTCCTGCAAGTCTTCGGTGTGGGTGTCCGCGTGCGAGATTCCTGGTCTCGCGGGGTTCGGGTTGGCTACAGGTCGTTGCCGGCGTAGGAGAGGTTGAAACTCTTGTTGACCAGCGGGAAGTCCGGGACGATCGTGTCGGCCAACGCGACCGGTAGTGCCGGCCAGTTCAGGAAGCTCGGATCGACGACCTTGACCCGGGTCAACCGGTCGTCGGGACCGATTTCGACGCGGTGCACGATCGTGCCGCGCCAGCCCTCGACGATCCCGACACCCGACATCCCGGCCTCGGCGAGGGGCGGGATGAGCGGGTGGGGCTGCGGTGCTGCTGCTGTGCCCAGGTCGCCGCCGAGGTGTGCGGTGAGCGTGGTGAGAATGCTGACGGAGTAGTTGATCTCCTCGGCGCGGGCCGCGAAGCGGGCCAGCACGTCGCCGCCGGTATGGGTGTGGGTGAGGCGGGGGAACCGGGCGCTCAGCGCGGGGTGGTCGTGGCGGGCGTCGACGGCGAGGCCGCTGGCCCGGGCGACGTAGCCCAGGGCGCCGATGTCGCGGGCTTGCTCCGTGGTCAGTACAGCGGTTCCCGCGAAGCGGTCACGGACCACGCTGTGCTCGAGAGCGAGGTCGACGATCTCGGCGACGTCGGCGGCGATGGTCGCGAGCATGTTCGGGTCGGGCAGCGCGCGCAGGACCGTGGCACCGGGGCGGATCGCGCCACGCAGCAGTCGGTGCCCCGTGACCTGGTCGTTGATCCGCAAGAGTTGTTCGCGGATGCGCTGGGCGTGGGTGTTGAGAATGGGGTGAGCAACGTCGTTGCACAGCGCACCGATGTCGGTGATGTGGTTGTAGAGCCGTTCGAGCTCGAGCAGCACTGCGCGTCGGCGTGCGACGTCCTCGGTCACCGGCATCGACCGGGCGTCCTCGATGGCCTGACAGAACGCGAGGGTGTGCCCGACGGAGGTGTCGCCGCTGATGCGTTCGGCCAGTTCCACACCGTGCTCGGGGGCACGGTTCTGGAAGAGTTTCTCGATGCCGCGGTGGACGAACCACAGTCGCGCTTTGAGGTTGAGGATGGTCTCGCCGACCACGGAGAACCGGAAATGGCCAGGTTCGATCATGCCGGCATGCACCGGGCCGACCGGGATCTCATAGACGCCGGGGCCTTCCACGGTGCGGAACGGATATGGGCCGTCCACGTTGCCGAACGCGGGTGGCTCGCCGGCGTCGGACAGCATCGGGTACCAGCCCTGTGGCCAGTGGAAGTGGCGTACCAGCCGTTGGGGAAGCGGGTGATCGATCGGGGTGATGCCGAACAGGTCGCGCATCTCGCGTTCGAACCGGCCGGCCGGAAAAGACATGCCCGCCAGGCTCGGCACACGCGGCGCGGCCGGATCGAGCCCGACATGCAGCTCCACCCGAGACTCCCGCGCCGTCTCTTCCCGCGGTGCCCGCTCCTCGTGCGGTGCCGCCTCGGCGGCGCGGGTGAACAGGTAGACCGCGCGCAGCCCCCCGCCGCGGGTCCGGTCATCGTGCCCAGCGACCAACGCAACGCGGTGCCCGGTGGCGAGCAGGGTCGCGGCACGGGCCGGAAGCTCGTCGGGATCCAGGGCGACAGACCGGGTGCGGGCCAGGGGCCCGCCGGTGGGGACGCTGGTCATGGTGCTCCGGACACGGTGTGGGCTGCCGCGGTGAGCAGCGTGGACAGCGGGCCGGTACTGACCCCGAGCGCCGCCGCGACCGCCAACCCCAACACCAGCGCAGCGGTGACCGAACGCGGTAGCAGGATCGGCGCGGCCGCGGCGCCGGGGCCCTCCACCCAGACCCTCGGCTTCACCGCAGCATCGTGAGGCTCACCAGCGGTGTCGTCAGGCCTCGCGGCGAAGTCGTTGGCCCTGGCGGCGGTGTCGCCGAGCAGCATCCGGCTGGTGTGCCCGATCATGGCGGCGGCGATGACGATGACGATGAGCAGCGCGACCGCGGTGGCCCATCCGAGGGCGGGGAAGGCACTGCTGAACCCGGCACGCACGATGCCCAGTTCACTGGCGAAGATGCTGAACGGAGGTAACCCGATCAGCGCAAGAACCCCGAGCCCGAGACAGCCCGCCAGCGCCGGTTGGCGACTCGCGAGTCCCTGAACCCGATCTATCTGGGTGGTCCCGCTGCTCTGCAGCAGCCGGCCGGCTCCCAGGAACAACACGCTCTTCACCAGAGCGTGCCCCAGAACGTGCAGCAGAACCGCGGCCATCGCCACCGGTCCGCCCACTGCCGCGCCGAGCGCGAGCAGCCCCATGTGTTCGATGCTGGAATAGGCCAGCATCCGTTTGTAGTCCCGCTGGGCCAGCAATAGTGACGCGGCCACCAGGAGGGAGGCGAGCGCGGCGGCTATCAGCAACGCCCGGGTGAACCCCGGCCCGAGAGCGATGTCGGCGATCACCTTGATCCGCAGGATCGTGGAGAACGCCACCGCGAGCAGCACCCCTGACATCAGCGCCGACACCGGGGCGGGAGCTTGGCTGTGCGCGTCGGGCAGCCAGGCGTGCAACGGCGCCAGCCCGGCCTTGGTGCCGAACCCGATCACGAGCATCACCACCGCAATGCGGGTGACCCCGGGGTCGAGGTGCGTCGCGGCGGCGGTGAGACCGCTCCAACTCAGCCCAGCACCGGTGCCGGTGTGCAGGGAGGCGAAGTTGAGCAGCACGACGCCGAGTAGCGCGAGCGCGATCCCGGCCGAGCAGATCACGACGTACTTCCACGCGGCCTCGACCGCGGTACGGGTGTGGTGCTGACCGACCAGGAACGCGGTGATGATGGTGGTGGCCTCGATCGCCACCCACACCACACCGAGGTCAGCGGCCAGCACGGCCAGCGCCATCGCCGCGAGAAAGGCTTGCACGAGCATGCTGTGACGCGCGGCAGTGCGGGCACTCGCCCGCCCTGCGGTGATCTCGGTGTGCAGGTAGGCCGGGGTGGCGAGCGCGGTGAGCACCGCTACTGCTCCGATCACTGTCAGCATGAACACACTGAGCGGATCCACCAGCAGCAACCCGACCACCGTGACACCCTCGCCACCGCGATCGGGGCCCAGCACGTGGGGTGTGAGGCCGATCGCGGCAAGCAACACCAAGATGGCGCTACCGGTCCCGACCCACACCGTCACACGGCGCCACCCGAGCAGCGCGTAGATGGCCGCGCCCACGGCGGGAACGACGATCGGGGCGAACGCGAGCAGTGGCGTCGCGAGCAGTGGTGTCGGGAGGAGGGGTGTCATCAGTCGTGCAGCTCCCGCAGCTCGTCCAGGTCGGTTCCGCCGAACACCTGCCGCATCCGCCCGGTGAGGATCTGCAGCACCAGCACCACCAGCAGCACGTCCAGGGCCACCCCCACCTCGACGACCAGCCCGATCCCGGCCGTGGTGAGGAACCCGACTGCGGTGATGCCGTTGTCCATCAGCAGGAACCCCACCAGCTGCGAGAGCGCGCGCCGGCGGGTGACCAGGACGAAGAATCCGATCAGCACCACGGCAGTGCCGATTGGGACGGCCTGGGTCGCCGGGGAGGGTGCCAGCGCCACCAGTGGTTGCGACACCGCCATGGCCAGCAGGGTCAGCACGGCTGCGGCCAGCAGCGACGCGGCGACGTTGACCAATGGCCGGGTCTCGCTGCGTTCGGCGCCGGACGCGGCCAGGGCGCGGCGCAGGAACCCGGGCAACACCCCGGCCCGCAGCACCAGCACACCCAGCGCTAGCGCGCCCAGCTCGATCGACTCCTCGTGTGCGGCGAGGACGGCGACGAGCCCGGCCAGCGCGACACCTTGCAGCGCGAACACCCGGATGATCACCGACAGTTCCCGGCGCCACAGCACCAGGACCGCGGTCAGCAGCAGCGCACCCGCAGCGAGGTTGAGCAGCTGCACGTACAGCGCCTCGGTCATGTCCTCCCCGTTCTCAGGAGCTGGACGGTCATGAGAGGAAGTAGGACGAGGTCACGGCGAGCAGCGCGAGCAGGAACGACCCGGCCAGCAGTTCCGGCACCCGGAACAACCGGACCTTGGCCAGGAACACCTCGGCGTAGGCCAGTGCCGCTGCGAGCACCGAGACCTTGATGATCAGCGCAGCGATCCCGACGACGATGGCGAGCACGCCGAGGTCGGTGGCGATGCCCCATGGCAGGAACAGGTTGGCCAATAGCCCCAGATAGACCGACAGGCGCATCGCGGAGCCGAGCTCGATCAGGGCGAGGTCCGGTCCGGCGTACTCGAGGACCATCGCCTCGTGCACCATGGTCAGCTCCAGGTGCGTGGACGGGTTGTCCACCGGCAGCCGCCCGGTCTCGGCGACGACCACCACGATCAGCGCGACCGCGGCCAGCAGGCTCGCCGGGGACAGCACCCGCGCCGGCTCGGCCAGGCTGGAGCTGACGATCGCCGACAGGTTCGTCGATCCCACCCGCACCGACAGTGCGAAGATCGCCACCAGCGCGGTCGGCTCGACCAGCGCCAGGATGGTCATCTCGCGGCTGGCACCCATCCCACCGAACGCGGTGCCGGTGTCGATCCCGGCCAGGGCCAGCACCACCGTGCCGTGCACGAGCAGCGCGATGACCACGAACAGGTCAGCCACCGCGGGCAGCGCGGACGCGGTGGTGACAAACGGGGCGATCACCGCCACCACCAGCGTCATGGCGACCAGCAACACCGGTGCCACCCGGAACATCTCACTGGTGCCGCGCGGGGTGATCGGCTGCTTGCGCGCCAGTTTGCGCAGGTCCCGCCACGGCTGCAGAACCCCCGGCCCGACCCGTCCTTCGGTGCGTGCCTTGATCTGGCGCATCAGCCCCAGCAACAGCGGGGAGCCGACGATGATGAGTACGCCCTGCAGCGCGCCACCGAGCGTTCCGAGCAGGGTCACCGGGTCACCACCAACAGGATCAGCAGCGCGCACAGGGTGTAGAAGCCGTAGCCCAGGTAGCGGTGCACGCTGCCGGTCGCGAGCCTGCGCCCGGCCCGTCCCCACACCTCGGCCGCGGCAAGCACCGGCTGGTAGAAGCGCCGCTCGACCCGATCGGGCACACGGCGCCGGTAGGCCACCGACGCCACCAGGTAAGCCGATTCCCGCAGGTGGGTGACATCGATGTCCTGGTCGGGCTGCAGCACGTTGTCGAACACCCGCTGCAACGGTTCCGCGAACGAGGTCGCGGTGTATTCCATCCGCTCCGACAACGGGCCCGCACCGCAATCCCACAACCGGGCCGCGCGCCGTGCCCTGCTGCGCCTGGTCCTCGGCGCGATCAACAGCCGCGGCACCGCTACCACCAGCACCATCACCAGCACTGTCGCGACTAGGAGTGCGACGACGAGCAACACCGGCGACAGCGACCCGGAGATCCCGACCAACTCCGCGGTGAGCGCTCCGCTCACCGGTGGACCCGACCCGACGAGCTGACCGGCTATCCGGCCCAGCACCGGAAGGAACGTGGTGGGCGCGATGGCCAGCCCGACGCAACCCAGCCCGGCCACGGCCAACGCGAGCAGCATGCTTGGTGAGCTCTCGTGAGCGTGCGCTGCCGCGTCGCTGCGCGGGCGGGCCAGAAAGCCCACCCCGAACGCTTTGACGAACGTCGCGACCGCGAGGCCGGCGGTGAGCGCGACCGCCGCGACCGCGACCGGGAGCACGATCGATGTGGCCACTCCCTGTGCCGGCAACCCGTGGATCAAGGCCTGCAGCAGGACCCACTCGCTGACGAAGGCGGTACCCGGTGGCAGCGCGGACGCCGCCAGCGCGCCGAGCCCGAACGCCGCGGTGGTCACCGGCATCACCGGGCGCAGCCCACCCAACGCGTCCAGGTCGCGGGTGCCGGTGGCGTGCACCACCGACCCGGCCGCGAGAAACAGCAGCGATTTGAACGCGGCGTGGCCCAGCACGTGCAACAGCGCGGCCGTCAACGCGAGCGCCGCCAGCACTGGACGCCCGGTCGAGGCGAACAATCCGCTGGCCCCGACCCCGATCAGCGCCAAACCCATGTTCTCGGTCGTGGAGTACGCCAACATCCGTTTCAGATCGGTGCTGATGACGGCCTGCAGGATCCCGTAGACCGCCGAGATCGCCCCCAACGCCAGAGCAAGCAGCCACCACCACTGGGTGCCGCCACCCGTGAGGGCGCCCATCAGGTCGAGACCGACCCGGATGATCCCGTACACCCCCAGGTTCACCATCGCGGCCGACATCAGCGCCGACACATGGCTGGGAGCCTCCGGGTGGGCCCGAGGCAGCCACGCGTGCAGTGGCACGATCCCGGCCTTCGAACCGAATCCGATCACGCACAATACGAACACCAGACCCGCCGTGACCGGCGACAACGTGGCGGCTGCTGCCCGCACCTGCACGTAGGAGTCACCCGAGGCCGGGGCGGCCAGCACCAGCAGCCCGATCAGGATCGCGACGAACCCGAGATGGGTCATCACCGCATACCAACGCCCCGCCGACGCCACCGCGGCACGGCGGCGGTGCTCGGCGACGACCAGCAGCAGCGAGGTCAGCGCCATCAGCTCCCAGCACACCAGCAGCGTGGCCACACTCCCGGCGGCCGGCACCAGCAGCAGCGACACCACGAACAGCGGCAGCACCGCCTGCACACCACGACCGTCCAAGCCGTGACCGCCCGCGACACCGGGTCGTGAGTACCCGATCCCGTAGATCGCAGCGACCGCAGCGACCGCGCCGCTCACGGCTATGAAGACCCCGCCCAGTGCGTCCACCGCGACCACGACACCCGACAGCGGTAGCAGGCCAGGCAGCTGCACCGACAATGTCTGCCCGCCCATCGCAGCAACCCCGGCGATGGCGCCGAGCACCCCAGCCCCAGATGTCAGCACGCCGACCACGACCGGGCGCGCGGCCCGCATGGTCAGCAGCGCGGCCAGCAGCGCGGCCACCCCGAGAACCAGCGCCGAGCCGAGACCTAGTGCGACCAGGTTCATCGGCCGGTCAGCGTCCGCAGCGCGGCAACGATCGCGTCCGGACGCGGCGGACAGCCAGGCACCTCGAGGTCCACCGGGACGACATCACCGACCGCGCCCACCACCCCGTAAGCGCCAGCGAACACACCACAGTTGCGGGCGCAGTCCCCGACCGCCACGACCAGCCGTCGCTCGGGCACGGCGTCAAAGGTGCGGCGCAGCGGCTCCGCCATGTTGCGGGTGACCACACCAGTCACCAGCAGCACATCCGCGTGCCGCGGCGACGCCACCAGCCGCGCCCCGTACCGCTCGGCGTCATACACCGGCCCGAAGGCTGAGGCGATTTCCACCTCACACCCGTTGCACGAACCGGCATCGACGTGGCGGACCTGCACCGACCCGGCCAGCTCCGCTGCCGCCACCGGTCGCGGACCCGAGGAGGCCGGTGGCGCTGGTTCTGCCACCCGGCCGGTCCGGCGGATCTTGCGCCACAAGCTCAGCACGACAGGTGAATCGTTGCTGTGGAAGCGGTTACCCCACCAGCGGAAGGTGGGATCACATGACGGGCTGACCGCAGCTGAGGCAGGCCCGGCCGGACCAGGCTCAAGCGGCCCCCAGCCTCATCCCGGCGCGACACTGACGGTGGCCGGCCTGACCCTTTCGAGATCAGGACGTGCGCAGGTCCTGCAGCAACTCGATCTGTCCCGACAGCATGCCCGTCAAGATGGCGCGCGCCACCGCCATCAGCTCGGACACCTGCGGGCTGGTCACCGAGTAGTGCACCGTGGAGCCCTCCTTGCGCGTGGTTACCAACCCGGCTCGGCGCAGGACGGCCAACTGCTGCGACAGGCTCGCTGGTTCGACCTGGGTCGCGACCAGCAACTCCGACACTGCATGCTCGCGGACGCTGAGCAGCTCCAACACTCGGATACGTACCGGGTGGCCCAGCGTCTTGAAGAACTCCGCCTTCAGCTGATAGAGCGGGCGACTCATCGGCGAGCTCCCGCGGCGCCAGCTTCGGTGCCCACCATGCAGACACGCCGCGCCGCCGCATCGCTTTCGCTGCCCACCTGGACCTCCGCGCCCGTGCCTCGCCACCCGCTCGCCGGACCTCGTCCGGCCGAGATTTGCAGACCTTCACAACTATAGAAGTCATAAATGCCCTAGGTCCACTCGAACAGCGAACGCCTGGCCCGGCGGGTGCAGCCGCCCGGTGATCCTCCTCGGCGAAGTCTTCGGCATTCATCCCAGACCCCATCTCTTCCAACACCCGACGAGCACGGGACACTGCGCGACCCCGCAACAGGATCCCGAAAAGTGCAATTGCAAACATCGGCAACTCTTGAAGCCTAGTGCACCGCCGGGTCCCAACCGGGACGGGGGGAAGCTGAGCGCTGGACTGGGTCAGCGGTCGATCGGGTCGCTCAGGTGATCGTGGTGCGGGTGGAGCTGCGAACCACGGCATAGGTTTCGGTGCGCGGGAACGTCGCACCGACCCGCGTCGCGGCGACCTCACGCAGATCGCCGATGATCTTGTCGGTGTTCACCGCGTCAGACTCGGCGGTCCATCCCGTCAGGAACAACCCGGTGCCCGAGTCCCGATCGATCAGTACCTCAGCACCGCGGAATCCGGTACCGGCCTGCAACGGCGGCAGAACCTCGTCGCGGACGAACGTCAGCCCCTCGGCGATCCGTGCCGACTCGATCTGGACCCGCGTCAGCCGCACCACGGAGCCTGGCTCCAGGGCCGACGCGCTCTTCCGCGTCGCCACCTCGTAGGTTTCGACGACCAAATTCCCGTCAGCGGCGGCGACCGCACTCTCGCGGGCACGGGTCAGTGCGGCCTCCGAGGAGTGGGCAGGCTCATCCCAGTAGGACAGCGCCACGATGACACCAGCATCACGGTCAACGAGCGTTGTCAGCCCACGGTTGCCGACCGTCGACTCGACCGCCAGGCGATCGAACTCCTCGAGCTGGGCGATTCCGTTCTCGACCTTGTCTGGCTTGCCGAAAATGATGTTGACCCGTGCGAACATGGGAACCCTCCTTCGTTCTGCCTACCGTAGGGACGTCGTCACTATGGCCCGGCCCGTGGAGCCTCGAGCACGGCGACACGAGCCGATGATGTGCTCTACGACACACGCAACGTCGGCAGGGGCGATCAAGTGCGGCCTGATGCCGTTCCGCAACGAGGATGAGCGCGTCGTCCCCGTCGCGCCGCGACCCCGCCGAGGGGAGTCGATCATCGGTCCGGTCTCGTCTCGCGGCCGGCTCCAAGTTGCCCGCATGGCTCCCGTCATGGGGTCGTTCGCCCCTCCGGCGGCGTGATCGGTCGCGTCGCGTTCATCGAGGCAGCACCACCCTCCGCGCAGCCAGTCAACTACCTCCTCGACGAGGAAGAGATCATCCTCCGGACAGCGAATGGCAGCGAACCTGCTGCGGCGGCACGCCATGCCGTTGTGGCCTCCCAAGTCGACGAGTTCGACTCGCGAACCCGCCAGCGCCATCTCGCTGCAACTGCTCGGTGGCCGCCGACTTGTGGCACACGACAAACGCGACACGCACCAGCCCGGTTGAGCGGGCGTTGCAGCCGTGGGATCGCGGCACCGGCGTGCTCGGCGGTGATCCAGCAGTTCTTCGGGGGCAACTCAGCGAACAGTCGAAGAGGAACCCGCGGCCCGATGCCGCGACTCAACCCGAGCGAACCGCCACACCGGACCCGAGCAGCCTGCCCGGACCCGCCACACCAGACGAAGATCACGCAATACCGCTCGAATACTAGTGGACAATCAGCGCTATGCGCGATTTCCCGTCATCACCGGCTGAAGCCTTCCTCGAGTTGATGGAAGGCAACTACCGCTTCGTGCGCGGGGAGCGTTCACACCCGAACCAGGACGCCGACCACCGGGAGGCGCTCGCACCCGCGCAGCGACCCTTCGCTGTGCTGTTCGGATGTTCCGACTCACGGTTGGCCGCCGAGATCATCTTTGATCGAGGCCTGGGCGACTTGTTCGTTGTACGCACCGCCGGTCACGTATCGGGTCCCGAGGTGATCGGCAGCATCGAATACGGCGTCGCGATGCTCGGCGTGCCGCTGGTGGTGGTGCTGGGCCACGACTCCTGCGGCGCCGTCACCGCCGCTGCCGAGGCCGACCGATCGGGTTCCACCCCAGCGGGCTACCTGGGAGACGTGGTGGATCGCGTGATGCCCAGCGTGCTCGCCGGCCGCGCCGCGGGTTTGCACACGGTGGACGAGTTCGTGGATGAGCACATCAAACGGACTGCCGCGTACCTTCTCGGACGCTCATCGCTACTTGCGGTCGAAGTCAACGAGGGCCGCTGTGCAGTGGCCGGACTCTCCTACCGGCTTACGGAGGGGACAGTGCGCCTGGTGGCCAGCCACGGCCCGTTGTCGGCAGGGACACCTGACGGTGTAGGTGTGGATGCGGAGAAGCTGACAGGTCTCTAGCTTCTGGCCCCGCCGATGTCGTCGCCGTTGCGTGCCTCGCACAGGGTGCGGGTCGCGGCGGAGAAAATGCGTCGCTCGCGGCTCGCAGCGTTGACGGAAGGAGTCGCCGCGCCCTTGCCGCGATCAGCGGGAGCAGCAAACCCGGGGGCATGAGGCGACTGACCCACGTTCCACGTCGGTTGCTGCCCTCAAGAAGGGTCCGCGCGGCCGCGCAGTGCACAAGAGGTGCCCGCCGCCGTGCCCGAAGGGATGTATCGGACACGCCCGTAGCTGCTCTGATCGGCGTGGCTGCATGGTCTTCCGCCGGCCGAAGCGCAAGTCCCGACGAGTCGTCACCTTCCCCGTAGAACTCGTGGCGGCACTGCGTGAGCAGCGTGCAGCGCAGAACGTAGAGCGGCTGCTCGCCGGGTCGGTCTGGGAGGAATGGGATCTGATCTTCGGCCAGCCGAACGGCCGTCCGATCGATCCCCGCGCCGGCTGGGCGGAGTGGTCGACGTTGCTCGAAGCAGCAATGGTGCGACGCGTTCGCGTCCATGACGGTCGGCACACCGCCGCAAAGCTATTGATCGAGCAGGGGGTCCACATCCGGGCGGTCCGGCACATCCTGGGTCACTCCGACGCCCGCACGACCGAGGCGTACACGCACGTCGGAGATCACACGGTGCGAGACGCCGCGGCTCGGATGGGGAGTCGAACCCCAGACCTATGCATTACGGGTATTTCCGTCATCGGGTACGCCATGCGCACCGAGTACATCCGTGCACGTCAACGTGCTCACGGTGCACACCGAGGGCATCGCTGCGCCCACGTTTGAGGCCACGAAGGAGGCCACCCCGGCTGACTGGAAGCGCGCGATCATCACCTGAAGCCCGGCGTCCGCACGCGAATCAGGCAGTGCATCCTGCGATGCCACCGTCCACGGGTAGAACGACACCGGTGAGATAGGACCCGGCGGGCGAGGCGAGATAGCGGATGGCGCCGATGATGTCGTCGGCAGAGCCGAGCCGCCGAAGGGGAATGGTCTGCTCGATCAGCGCTCGACCGGAATCCGACGCGAGCGCAGCGGCCGTCATGTCACTCGGAAACGCGCCCGGGGCGACCGCGTTGACGAGTACGCCGTCCCGCGCGAGGACTGCGGCGAGGTGGCGGGTCATCATGTGCACAGCGGCCTTGCTCGCCGAGTAGGAGTAGTTCTCGAACACCGGTACCCGCAGCCCGTCGACCGAGCCGATGTTCACCACCCGTGCCGGGTGCTCGGCGCTCGCCGCACGGCGCAGCGCGGGTAGCAGCGCCGTGGTGAGTTCGAACAGGCCGACCACGTTGGTGCTCAGCACGCGGTCCCACCCTTTGCGTGGGAAGGCGTCGAGCGGGGCGCCCCAGGTCAGGCCCGCGTTGTTGACCAGCACGTCGAGGGATCCGTCGAACTCCGCGTCCACGGCGCCGACGACCGCGGCGACCCCGTCGGCCGTGCTGACATCCGCGGGCACCGCGGGGCAGCCGAGCCGTTCGCCCGCGGCGCGGCAGGCGTCGGCCTTGCGGGAGGTCACCAGGACCCGGGCCCCGGCGTGGAGCAGGCCCTCGGCGGCCATCGCACCGATCCCCCGGGTCCCACCGGTGACGACGACCGTCCGGCCGCCGATGTCGAACAGGTCCTTCGTCACGCGTCCACCGCCGGGTTCCAGTCCAGGTCGGTGGTCACGGGCTCGGAGCCGACGGCCTGCGCTGCGGCGACGAGCGCCGGGCCGAGCAGGTCGGACTCGGTCATCCCCGCAACGGGGCAGCAGCGCTGCACCTCGTTCAGGATCCGCGGGGGCGTGTCGGCCACCCCGATCCCGGTGTGCTCGGCCCACTTCTGGGTGGAGTTGCGGAAGTACCGGGTCACGGTCGGGGGCACGATCTGGTTTGCCGGGTCGCTCATCGCCTCCTCGAGGGTGACGAACTGGACGCCGGCGGCCGCGTAGGCGGCGAGGACCTCGGCGTAGGCGTCGGCGGCGATCGGGGTCCCGTGGATGAGCGCGATGTGCGGAGGCTGCCGTCCGAACACCTCCTGGGCGGCAGCGGCCTGGTTGCGCAGGGCGTCGACCGCCGTCTCGGCGAAGCGCCGCCGCACCCATGCCGCGGCCTCGGTGTCGCCTGTGACCAGGGTTCGCAGGTAGGCCACGAGGAACTGCACGTCGTAGAACCAGTGGGTGATCGGCGCGGGCAGCAGGGCGCGGCGGACGAGGTGGGTCTGCACGTGGTCGGTCTTGTCCCGCGTGTCGCCCCACATGTCGAAGGCGTAGCGGAAGTACCGGGTGGGGGCCTTCGCCAACCACGGTTCGAGAATGTCGACGTTGCGGTCGAGGTCGGCGATGTACGACGCGGCGTCGGTCCAGTTGAGGCTGGCGTGGCTGTGGGTGTGCGCCGCGA
The DNA here is from genome assembly GCF_042653605.1 of Pseudonocardia sp. GCM10023141. Lineage (NCBI taxonomy): Bacteria > Bacillati > Actinomycetota > Actinomycetes > Pseudonocardiales > Pseudonocardiaceae > Pseudonocardia > Pseudonocardia sp. GCM10023141. The sequence continues at coordinate 35,627 of NZ_JBHSIR010000036.1, read as the reverse complement.
CGTGGTGGCCGCGGTCGGTCCAGTGGTCCAGCGCCTTGAGCCAGTCCGGGTGGTCGTCGACCGGCGCGGTCGACGTGAAGGCGTACACCTCGGGGACCCGGTACTGCTCGAACGCGTCGCACAGTCGGCCGAGCACGATGTCGGGGTCGTAGCCGGGAGGGAAGCCGGCCCCTCTCCACATGAACGGGTCGTCGAGCGTGACGGCGAGCCGCAGTGGCTCCTGCGCGCGTCCGCTCTCGTCGATGAGCGCGGTGGTGTCGGTCATGGGTCGAGCGTGGGGGACGCCGCAGGATCCCCGCGACGCGTCCGGCGCACACCGCCCGGTGTGGTCTCGCCACACCCGACCGGACCGCGGGCGACCCTACGATGCGCCCATGCCGAACTCCGGGACCGGAGCCAGGTCGACGACGCCGTCGGACCCACCCGTTGCGGAGTTCGTCACCTGGCTCGACCAGCGCGTCGCCCGCATCGTCGACGACATGTTCGCCGCCGTCGTCGCCGCCACGCCCTCCGTGGTGCGCGACGATGCGGACGTGCGGCTTCTCCGCGAGGCTCTGGACTCCCACATGCCGCTCCTGCGGGACGCCGCTCAGTCCGCGACACCCAGGGTGGATGTGCAGCTGGGCCGGCCCGCGGAGCGCTGGGCCCGCCATCTCGCCAGAGCCGAGACCGACCTGGCCGACCTGGTGCTCGCCTACGACGCCGCCGCAGACGTGATCGTCGCGACCTTCGCGGCGCACCTGCGCGAGAGCGGAGTGTCCGACGCCCGCCGGGCTGACGCCCTCGAGACCGTGCTGGACCGGCTCTTCCGCTACCTGCGCACCGCCTGCGCCGCCGCGACCGCGGCCTACGTCCAGGAGTGCGAGCTCCTGCGTCAGCGCGACGCCTCCGACCTGCGGGCGGTGATCGTCGACGTGCTCGCGGGGACCGCGGACAGCACCGCTGCCGAGGCACGTCTGGGCTACCGCTTCGCCGACGCCCACACCGCCTTCGTGATCTGGGGATCACATGCCACCTCCGCCGAGCTCGACCGCGCCGTCGCCCGGCTCCGCGCCGTCGCCCGTCCCCGTCAGCTCGTCGCGGTTCCGGACGGCCCCACGGCCATCCACGGCTGGTTCTCGGGCGGCGACGTCGAGGCCTGGGTGTCCGGCACCTCGGGATTGCGCCTCGCCCTCGGCAGCTCGCACCCGGGCCTCGCCGGGTTTCGGGCCTCGCACCGGGAGGCTGCCGAGACGTGCAAGCTCGCGACGCGCTGGGTCGACGGCCCCGTGGTCCGGTTCGACGACGTCGTGGTGCTCGCCCTGGCCGACGGCACCCCCGGACTCGCCGCGCCCTGGGCAACCGCCCGGCTGGGTGCCCTCGCCGACCCCGCCCACTCCGACCTCCTGCAGACCCTCCGGATCTGGCTGGCCGAGCTGGGCAGCCCGACCCACGCGGCACGCAGGCTCACCGTGCATCCCAACACGGTCGTGAAACGGCTGGAGCGGATCGCGGCGCTGCTCCCGGTCCCGTTGGATCCGAGGTCGGCCGTACTGCGGGTCGCGGTGGAGCTCGCACCCCTCACCCGAGGCTGACCACGAGCTTCCCCACGTGGCCGCCGTGGATCGACCCGACGAACGTCGGGACGACGCTGTCGAAGCCCTCCACCACGGTCTCGAACGCGCGCAGCCGGCCCGTCTCGACCTGCGTGCCGAGTTCGGCCTCGCACCGCGCCGCGCGGTCGGCGTGGTCGACCACGATGAACCCCTCCGCCCGGATGCGCTTCGTCACCAGCAGGCCGAAGTTCCGCGGCCCCGGAGGCCGGACGACGTCGTTGTACCCGGCGATCAGCCCGCACAACGCGATCCGGCCGCGGTTGTTCATCCGGTCCAGGACGGCTTCCATCATCGGGCCCCCGACGTTCTCGAACAGCGCGTCGACCCCGTCCGGCGTCGCGTCGCGGAGCTGGTCCGCCCAGTCGTCGGCCCGGTGGTCGACGACCGCGTCGACGCCGAGCTCGTCGGTGAGCAGCGCGCACTTGCGCGGCCCGCCCGCACTCGCGACGACGCGCGCCCCCGCGAGTCGGGCCAGCTGGACGGCGGCCGAGCCGACCGCGCCCGCGGCGGCGGACACGAACACCGTCTCCCCGGCCCGCGGCGAGCAGATGTCCCCCATGCCCACCCACGCGGTCAGGCCCGTCATGCCGAGGATGCCGAGCCGGGCGGTCGACGCGTCTGGCAGCCGGTCCCACCCCTTCGGGTCCTCGATCAGCACCTCCTCCTGCCACCCGGTGAACCCGCGGACCACGTCCCCCGGAACGAAGTCCGGGTGCCGGGACTCATCGACCACTGCGATACCGAGCGAGCGGACGACCTCGCCCAGACCGACCGGCGGCAGGTAGCTCGGGCGGTCGTCGAGCCAGCCCCGGATGGCCGGGTCGATGCTGAGGTGGCGGGTCCGTGCCCGGACCCCGCCCTCCGGGCAGGGCTGTCGGGGGACCTGGACCTGCGCGAAGTCGGAGCCGCGGACCCGGCCGCGCGGACGCTGGGCGAGAACGACGGAATGAGGCACCTCCCCAGGCTGGAGGCGGCGCCGACGTCCGACCACGGTCCGGGGCACCACCGTGCGGTGGCGGCCGGGCCTATCGCGGGTGGGATCCGACGGACCTAGCGTCCGAGGGATGCCGGACACCGTTGTCTCCGCCTTCGCCGCACACGTCACCGCCCGGCCGGACGCCGTCGCCCTCAGCTCGGGCGACGGCTCGGTGCGCTGGACCCGGCGCGAGTACGCCGAGAAGGCGGCGCGACTCGCGTCCGCGTTCAGCGCCCTCGGGGTCCGTCCCGGGGACACCGTCGCACTCCTGATCGGGAACCGGCCGGAGTGGCAGCTCAGTGACCTCGCGGCGCTACTGGTGGGCGCGGCTCCGTTCTCCCTGTACGTCACAGCGCCCCCGCGGGAGTCCGCTGAGCTCATCACCCGGGCGTGCGCCCGTCTCGTCGTCGCCGATCCCGAGCTGCTGCGCGACGACCACATCCCGGCCGGCGTCCCGGTCGTGACCGTCGACGAGCTGGATCACCTGCCGACCGATCCCACGTTCGTTCCCCACGAGCCGAGGCCGGACGACGTCGCGACCCTGATCTTCACCTCGGGCACGACCGGGAAGCCGAAGGGCGTGGAGCTCACCCACGCCGCGATCGTCTTCCAGCTCCGCGCCCTGGACTCCATCGTCCGCCTGGACGGCGGCGCGACGGTCTCCTATCTCCCCCACGCGCACATCGTCGACCGGGTGATCGGCCACTACGCCGCGTTGATCGGCGGGGCGAGCGTGACGACCGTGGCCGACCCGACCACCCTGTTCGACGTCCTCCAGCGCGTACGGCCGCGGCTGTTCACCTCCGTCCCCCGGATCTGGCAGCGCATCGAACGGCTGATGCGCGCCATGCTCCGCGACGGCGCCACGCACGAGCAGCTGGCCACCCGGTTCGGGCTCGACGGCGCGCAGTGGCTGGTCACGGGGTCGGCGCCGCTACCGCCCTCGACACACGAGTTCTTCGCCTCGGTAGGGCTCCCCCTGCACGACCTCTGGGGCCTGAGCGAGACCACCGCCGTCGCGACCTACACCGGGCCGGACGACGCCTACCGGGACAGGGCCGGCACGGTCGGTCGCCCGCTCCCCGGCACCGCCGTCCGGCTCGCCGGCGACGGCGAGATCCTGGTGCACGGCCCCCACCTCGCCCGCGGCTACCGCGACGATCCGCAGGCGACAGCGGACTCGTTCGCCGATGGCTGGTTCCGCACCGGGGACCTCGGGGAGTGGCGAGGCGAGCTCCTCACGGTCACGGGCCGGAAGAAGGACCTCATCATCACCGCCGGCGGGGAGAACATCTCGCCCAGCCGGATCGAGGACATCCTCGCCGAGTCACCCCTGATCGACCAGGTACTCGTCATCGGCGACGGACGGCCCTTCCTCGTCGCCCTCGTGGTTCCCGACCTCGCCGAGCTCGCCCTTCGCGGCGTCCACGGCGACCCCGAGGAGGTCGTCGCCGACCCGAGAACCCGCGCACTGCTCGAGACTGCGCTCGACACCGCGAACCAGAACCTCGGCAAGGCCGAGAAGGTCCGAGCTCATGCCATCCTGCCGCGGGCCTGGACCGGCGACTCCGGCGAGCTCACCCCGACGCTCAAACTGCGTCGCGGGGCGGTCGAGCAGAGCAATCGCGCCCTCGTCGACGAACTCTATGCCGGCACCCGTCCGCGCGACCGACATGCCGACAGGACACCTGATGGCGCGGCTAGTCAACTGAACTTCACGCGTTGCGGGTCCTTGCCGCCGGGTTGAGGCCGGCAGCGTGGTGTGGAGCGGCTGTGTCAGCGATCGGCGTGGGGTGCGTCGTGCTCGTGGATGCCGTCTGCTTCCGGGACTGTGTGTGGCGGGCTCCGGCCAGGAGTCGCAGTCCGTTGAGGCAGACGATGACGGTGGACAGCTCGTGGCCGGCGACGCCGAGCGCGAGAGGGAGGGTATCGAGCAGGTCCCAGCCGACGAGCCCAACGATCACGGTCGCGGCGAAAGCGAGGTTGGCTCGGGAGATCCGGCGGGCTCGTCGGGCAAGTTTGATCATCGGTGCCAGGTTGGCGAGAGGGTCTCGGGTCAGGACACCGTCGGCGGCTTCCACGGTCAGGGCTCCTGCTCCTTCTCCGACGACCAGGCCCACATCGGCGCAGGCCAACAGGGGGGAGTCGTTGAGCCCGTCTCCCGCGGCAAGAACATGCCGGCCGTGGGCTTGCCGGGCCTGCACGTGATCGACCTTGCCTGCGGGCAGGAGGCCGGAGTGGACGCGTCGGATACCGACGCGGTCGGCGAGGATCTGCGCGGGTCGGTCCGCGTCGCCGGTGAGGATCTCGGGTTCGTCGTCGACGACCTGCCGGAGCGCCGACACGGCGTCTGCGGCACCGGCGCGGGGTTCGTCGGCCAGCCCGATGACGGCGACGGCTGCGTCGTTGATGACCACCACGACGGCGGTCTGCCCGTCGTTTTGCAGGGCATTGACGATGGTGTCGACGACGGTGTTGCGGGTGGGAAGGATCTCGGGGCGCCCCACGAGGACGTGTGCCGTGCCCACCCGCGCGCGCACCCCTTCGCCGGGGATGGCCGCGAAATCGGCCGCGTCGGGCACGACGAGCCCGCGGTCCAGCGCGTGCCGACGGACGGCCTGGCCCAGGACGTGTTCGCTGCCGGCCTCAGCGGCAGCAGCGACGGCTAACACGGCGTCGATATCGACGTTGGCGGCGGGACCGTCGTGACTGGTGATGGGGACGGTGGTGATGACCTGTGGTCGGCCGGTGGTCAGCGTGCCGGTCTTGTCCAGCACGACCGTATCGATCTCGGCCAGGGCCTCCATGACGGTGGCGTCCTTGACCAGGACACCTCGGCGCCCGGCCACCGCGATCGCGGCCAGCAGGGGCGGCATGGTCGCCAGCACGATCGCGCACGGCGATGCGACGATCATGAATGTCATCGCGCGCAGCAGGGTCGAGGTGAAGTCCGCGCCGAGCAGCAGTGGCACCGCCAGCAGGGCCAGCGTCGCGGCGACGACCACGATCGAGTAGCGCTGCTCCACCCGCTCGATGAACAACTGCCGATCCGACTTGGTTGCCGCGGCCCGTTCGACCTGGGCAGCGATGCCCGCGACCACGCTGTCGGCCGCATCGCGTACCACCAGCACCCGCAACACCCCGGTGCCATTCACCGTGCCGGCCAGCACCTCGTCTCCGACGCTACGGCGGACCGGGACCGGCTCACCGGTCAACGCGGCCGTGTCGACCTCGGAGGTCCCCTCGGTGACCCGCCCGTCACCGGGGATGCGTTCCCCGGGCCGCATCACGACCTCCTGACCGGCGACGAGCTCAACGGCCGGGATCTCCCGTTCCACACCGTTGACGAGCACGGTGGCGGTCTCGGGCGCGATATCGAGCAGCGCGGTGATGCCGGCCCGGGTGCGGGCGGTCATGACCGCCTCCAGCGCGCCGGAGGTCGCGAAGATGACCATCAGCAGACCACCGTCGAACCACTGACCGATCGCCGCGGCGGCGATCGCCGCGACCACCATCAACAGGTCGACATCGAGCTTCCGCTCACCCAACGCGCGCAGACCCGCCCACGCCGGCTCCCACCCGCCCGCGACACAACAGACCAGGTACGCGGCGACCACCAGCAACCACGGCGCTCCCACCAGTCCCAACACCACCGCAACGAGGAACGCCACCAACGAGACAGCCGACCACCGAACCTCGGGAACCCCCATCAGAGCGCGCATCGCACCAACATACATACGCAATCATGAAGGTATGAAGGCGCACATTAACGATTGGATAACTGCGTATCCGCGCAGGCGTTCAGGTGCGTTATCGTGCCGGGGTGCACGAGTCGATAGCCGGCTTCGAGATGCCGACCGAGATCGAGGTCCGACGTGCCGCGGACCTGCTGCGGATGCTGTCGGACCCGACCCGCGTCAAGATCCTCTGGGCACTGCTGCAGGGCGAGAACTCCGTGGCGTGCTTGGCCGACCTCATCGGGGCCACCCCCACCGCCGTCAGCCAGCACCTGAGCAAGCTGCGCCTGGCCGGTCTCGTGGAGAACCGCCGCGACGGAACCTTCATCTTCTACACCGTGGAGAACGCCGCGATCCGACCGGTCCTCGAGCAGGTCCTTGCCATCGCTCCGACCAGCGCAGCCGAGCGCGGATAGGCCCCTTCGCCCGCACATCGGCGAAGGCTGGCGCACCCCTTCGCTAGCGATCCGTCTCCGGGCGGTGCTCTCTCGCCGGGCTCCCGGTCCGGGCGCAGCCCTCGTCACAAGGGGTGGCGGAACGCGCCGTCGGGGCCCAACGACCGGTACTCGATCTCCCCGACCAGCCGCGGCTCCACCCCATGGGTGACCTCGGCGGGGTGCCGGATCGGTGTCTTGATCCTTGTCCGCACCACGCCAGGCGACACGCCGCAAGGCGTCCTCGCGAGTCGTCAGCTTCAGAGACACACTGGAGTGTGTGACCACGACCGAGGCCGGGCTCTTGCGTCGCGGGCGCCGGCTGGAGCACGCCACACTGGGCTGGAACCTGATCGGCGTGGTCGTCCTCACCGTGGGGGCGATCTCCGCCGGGTCGGTCGCGTTGGCCGGGTTCGGTCTGGACTCGCTGATCGAGATCGGCGCCTCCACCGTGGTGCTCTGGCAACTCGCCGACACCACCCGTCCCGACCGCGAACATCGGGCCATCCGACTGATCGGGTTCGGGTTCGCGCTGCTGGTGATCTACCTGGTTTCGCAGGTCAGCTACACCTTCGCCATCGGCGGCCGGCCCGGGCCATCCCTGTTGGGCATCGTCTGGACCGCGCTGACCTTCCTCGTGATGCTCGCGCTCGCCGCCGGGAAGGCCCGCACCGGCGCCGCGTTGGGCAACCCTGTGCTCACCGCCGAGGGCCGGGTCACCCTGATCGACGCCTATCTCGCAGGCGCGGTGCTGCTCGGGCTCGTCCTCAACGCCACGCTGGGCTGGTGGTGGGCCGACCCATTCGCTGGGCTGGTGATCGTCTACTACGCCCTGCGGGAAGCCCGCGAAGCCCTCCGCCGTCGGCCCACCGACTCACCTGAGTGACAACGACCCCGTCCACTCGGCCCACTCGGCGGGCTCCAGCCTGGCGCCGCGTCCCTACCACCTCACACTCGACCGGACGCGGGCCGCGGATCGATCGACGCCGGAGATAGAGGTAGCGCCGACCCTCGATCGACTCGTCGTGTTGCTCGACAAGCACCACGCCGACGAGCCGGCTGACCTGTGACCGCTAGGTGTGGCCGTGACCGCGTTGCTCGCGTGGCTGTGGCGGACGGGGGCGAAGCGGTGACCGGATCAGCGCTGCGCGTCGTATCGCGCGCTGGGCACGTCGTTGCTCCCGGCTTGCGTCGACAGCGCGGCGGACGAGGGCTGCGACGTCGGCGGGGCAGGGTGGAAGCGCTCGGTCCTCGCCGGTCAGCTGCTTGCCGTCGACCGCGATGGACCACGTGCGGGCAGACGCAGACTTGGGCGCACACGGTCGCGACGAGACCGTGCTGACCTCGACGAGTAGCCGGCCCGGCAATCGGATCGTGGCGCGCAAGACGCTGGTCGTCAGTTGCGCGTCGATGGACTCAGAGACGTGGAGTTCGACAGGTCGCGCCCCAGTCGCTCGGCAGGCCTCGATCAGGACGCCGCGGGCGTGATTCCAGCCCGGGCCGTCATCGGCGGCAGGTCGGTGCCGGATGTTGCTGCGGACGTACGCGGGCATGACGTAGCGCTCATGCTGTCGCAGTGGGTCGCTGTACCATGCGCGGTTCATCGGGCCGTCCTTCACCTCGGGATGGCGAGCCGTTCGGGGTGCTGCGCGGGACGGGCAGTGCTGGGCGCAGGCCGTCGTCGGTCAGGACCGGGCACAGGGGCTCGCGGTCGGGGTGTGACCAGGCGGGGACGGGGTCGCCTGCCATCCGCCAGTACGCGGGCTGCACGGGGCGGGCCGGTCGACGACAGAATGGGCAGACGAGCTGGTCGGTCCTGGCCCACCGCTGCTCGTCCGGGTTCGGCGTCGAACTGCGGCTCGCGCCGGAGCCGCTGCCGTCGGCGCTTCGCTCGTCTCGGGCGGGTCAGGTCGGCGATGATCTCGGTGGCCACCGTCTGGACGGTCTCCGCAGCAGCGGCGATGACCTCCGGATAGTCCGGTAGCGCTGGGTCCTCGGGTGGCCCGGTACCCGCGATCGCGCGGTGGGCCATCGACACGCCTGCGGTTCTCCCCGGGTCAGCCGCCGGCCGCGCCGAGTAGTTCGATCACGGCGTTGTGGACCGCAGCCGGCAGCGCAAGGGCGGCGAGTTCGGCAATGCGTTCCGCGTCAGGTCGTGACCTGTTGACGATGCCCCAGGCTGCGATCTTCAGCTGGTTGGCGATCTGGGCCCGTTCGAGGAGCTCACGGATCGTCTCCAGGTGATTGTTGTTGCGGCGCAGCGGCCCACCCGCAATGCGGATGACGATCGCCTCGCGTGATCCAGCCGACGTGGTCACGCTCCAGCGACCGTCGACGCCCTTGATGGCGACCGGTTGACCGTCGACGGTGACCGGTCCGTCCGGTCGCTGCGCCAGAAATGTGACAGTCCACTCGCGTACCGCGGGCACCACTCCAGGGCGGCCTGTGGCGGGTCCAATCCGGAATTCACCGGTGTGGGGATCCGCGCTGGGGGCGGGATCCCATCGCAGGGTCGTGCGTGCGGCAGGACCGCCATCGACGCCGGGCACGAGGTCATCCTCGTCGTCTTCTGCGAGTACGAATTCGCCGGCCGCCGCCGGCGCCACGAGCACCTCGATCGCAGAGGGGTTACGGCTGGCGTCGAGGCTGGTCAGTGCGGCGAGCGGGAGGATGCCGCCGTTGCGGAGCAGCACGGGGATGGACGCCGTGGTGCGGTGCAGCTCAACCGAGCGGTCGCCGTGGTAGACGGTGCCGGTGAAGATGTCGGTCCAGATTCCAGGAGGAAGCCATGCTCGGGCTCGGCCGCGAAGCGATTCGGGGCTGTTCGGCTCACTGATCGGCACGACAACCAGTTCGGTCCCGAACGCGTACTGATTCGGCACATCGAATGCCTCTGGACGGCGCGGTTCTACGTGATACATCGGCCGCACCAAAGGCGTTCCCGCTGCCGCGCGGTGATTCATCGTGTGGAGGTAAGGCACGAGCCGGTGGCGAAATCGCAGTGATTCGCTCATCGCGGACCGGTGCTCAGCATCGAATTCCCAAGGCTCCTTTCGGATGAACGGATTCGCACCGGAATGCATTCTAAGGATCGGCGAGAACACTCCGAACTGCAGCCATCTCGTTGCAAGCTGGTCATCGCAGATCCCGTGGTCGTGACCGCCGATATCGTGGCTCCACCAGCAGTATCCGATATTGGAGGCAGTCGCGGTGAATTCAGGCTGGAACGCCAGTGAATTCCACGAGATGATGGTGTCACCAGAGAATCCGACTGCGTAGCGGTGGCTGCCGGGCCCGGCGTACCGGGAGAACAACATGCCGGGCCCACCGTTGCGCGAGGCGTCCAAGTGGTGGAAATGGTTGAGCAGCCAGAGTGGGTCGACCCCGGGCATGTTCGAGTGGCGCCCTTGTTGCCAGTCGATCCACCAGAAGTCCACGCCGTCGGCTTCGAGCGGGCGATGCAACGACGTGAAGTACGCGTGAAGAAACTCTGGATCCGTCGGATCGAACGCCACCGTCTCGCCCGTTCCAGGATCGGTGCCAACAGCGCGTGCCATCTTTGGATATGCATCCTCGTATGCCCGGACTCCATCAGCGGGATGCAGATTCAAGGCAGCGTGCAGCCCGCGCTCGTGCAGCGCGCGAAGGAAGCCGCGCGGATCCGGGAACAGCGCAGGGTCCCACGAGTACCCGGTCCAGCCGGTTCCGAACTCCGGCGGAACCGACTCGACACGGTGCCAGTCCATGTCGATCACTGCGACTGCGAACGGCAGTGCTTCGGCGCGGAATCGGTCCATCAGGGCGAGGTAGGAGTCAGCCGTGTACGGGTGGTATCGACTCCACCAATTTCCGAGCGCCCATCGTGGTAGCAGCGTGGGCATCCCGGAAACCGCGTAGAACGCTGAGATCGCCGCCGTGAAGTCGCGCCCGTAGGCGAACACATAAAGGTCGCGGCGGCCGGGTCGGCGAGTAGCGATCCAGCCATCGTCGTCGAACAGGAACGAGTCGGTGTCGTCGATCACTGCGACGCCTCCACGCGCGATGACCCCGGGCTCGAGGCGGATAGGGCCGTCGACCCCGTCAAGGGTGCGTGTGGTACCGCCGAGGTCGCCGGCAACGTCGCCGTACCGCCATTGACCGCCGTCGGCTCCGAGGCACTCGACGAGGAGGCCGTGACTGGAGAACGGGTGGCCGTCATAGTGCACGCGAGCGCGCTCGGTGGTGATGACAACCCCGGTGTCGTCGCGTTCCACATGACCGGGCACTGGGTCCAGATCGCGGCGCAGTGCGAAGGTCGAGGCGCGGTCCTCGAATTCGCCATCGTCGGACCACTCGATGCGGAACAGTCCGGCGTCGAGCACTGTGATGCACCAATGGTCGCCGCGCACCTGCTGATCGGTCCGTGCGCGAGGCGCCGATCCAGGGAACGGACGGATAGGATCCATCTCAGTTGGAGGGCGTTCCGGGAGATTGATCATGATTTTCCTGTAATGGCCGGTCACCTGATTCCGCGATGGTTGCCGCGGGTGTCAAGCAATGTCGCGTGGGCCCGGGGACGGCCGGGTTACCGGGAGACGCGACAATCGCTTCCCGAGACACCAAGTCGCCCGCATCGAGTCATCTCTTGTTGGTACCTGCGGTCAGCACGTTGCCGCTTGACTACTGCGCATTCGCCGGCTGTGCGCGGTGAGCGTTGGCGATCACGGGCGACTGCTCGTGCACGGCCCGGTCAGGGGCGCATCTTCGCCGTCTCGACCGAGACGTAGTCGACGAGCAACGAGTGGCCGGGTTCGGTCGCGGGCGTCGGGGTCGGATGTCCCGCGACGCCGTCAGGGAAGCCGCCTCCCATGGCCAGGTTCAGGATGATGAACGACCCGGAGTGCCCGGTCGCGTTGTTCCACGTGGCCGCGTCGACCTGATCGGCACGCACCGTGTGGTACAGGCGACCGTCGAGGTACCAGCGCATCTCTTGGGGGGCAATCCTCTTGTCGAGGATGAAGGTGTAGGTGTGGAACTGGCCGGGACAGGGGGACGTCTCGGGGCACGGGGTGCTGCCACCGATGCCGTTCGGTTCGTTGCAGATCCCGCCGGGGAAGGTCCCGCAGTGCAGGGTGCCCCACAGGGTGTTGGCGCCGTTGACGTTCTCCAGGATGTCGTACTCCCCGACGCCCGGCCAGGTCTGGCCGTGCCGGAGTCCGGCGCCGAGCATCCAGAAGGCCGGCCAGTAGCCCAGCGCCTTCTCGCCGGTGACGTCGGGAATGCGGATGCGTCCCTCGACCTTCAGCATTCCACCCTCAGGCGCCTGGAAGTCCTCGCGCTTGGTGTTGATCCGGGCCGACGTCCACTTTCCGCCGGCGTCCCGCAATGCCGTGATGGCGAGGTTGCCCTTGCCGTCGAGGCCGATGTTCGCCGGATCGTCGGTGGTGTGCTCGATCTCCCCGGTCCCGAAACCCGTTCCGATCTCGAACTTCCAGTCCTTCGCGGACGGCGGCGCCCCGGCGCGGCCGTTGAAGTTGTCCTTCCACTCGGGCTTCCACACGGGATGGCTGGCCGGCGGCTTTGCGGGGAGCGCGGGGTCAGCCGCTGCTGAGGAGGTGAACGCGGCCATCGCGGCGAACGCTATGGCCAGCCCACCTGTCAACAGTTTCCTGGAGGGTTTCATGGAAGCGCCTTTCCCGGGATCGTTGTTTACGGTCCAGTGTTTCTGCGCGCGGGGGACGCGCAGATTTGAAGCACGCAGGAGTACGAGATTCCTCAGCACTCCTGCGACACAGTCGGAAGCTGCCGACTACCAGTCGTGCACAGTTCCGTCGAGAAGCCGGTTCACCGGCAGGTAGGACTGTTGGTAGGGGTGGGCGGCGGCGATCTCCTCGTCGATGTCCACGCCGATCCCGGGTGCGTCTCCGGGGTGCAGGAAACCGTCGGTGAAGGTGTAGGAGTGCGGGAAGACCCGGTGGGCGAGCGGGGAATGGCCGGAGTACTCCTGGATGCCGAAGTTGTGCACGGCGAGATCGAGGTGGATCGCGGCGGCGGTACCGACGGGTGAGACGTCCTCCGGGCCGTGCATCGCGCTCTTGATCTGGTGCATCGCGGCGAAGTCGAGGAGCTTGCGCAGTGGTGAGATGCCGCCGAAGTGGGTCACCGAGGCGCGGACGTAGTCGATGAGCTGCTCGGAGATCAAGGTCTGGAAGTCGAAGACGGTGTTGAAGACCTCGCCGATCGCCAGCGGCGTGGTCGTGTGCCGGCGGACCAGTCGCAACCCCTCCTGGTTCTCGGCAGGTGTGCAGTCCTCGAGCCAGAACAGGTCGTAGGGTTCGAGGGCTTTGCCCAGCCGTGCCGCCTGTAGCGGGGTGAGCCGGTGGTGGGAGTCGTGTAGCAGCGGCAGGTCGGGCCCGAACTCGGCGCGGACCGCCTCGAACACCCTGGGCAGGTGCCGCAGGTAGGCGCCGGTGTCCCAGTCCTCGACGGCCGGCAGCGCGAATCCGTTCGCCGGGTCCGGTGCGGCATCAGGCGCGGTGGGTGTGGCGTAGACCCGGTGCAGGCCGGGCACGCCGCTCTGCACGCGGATCGCGGGGTAGCCATGGGCCAGGCGCTCTCTGATGGAGTCGAACAGCTGCGGCAGGTCGCGGCCGCTCGCGTGGCCATAGGTCGCCACGCGGTCGCGGCTGGCACCCCCGAGCAGCTGGTAGAGCGGCAGGCCGGCGACCTTGCCCTTGATGTCCCACAGCGCGACGTCGACCGCGCTGATCGCGGCCATCGTCACCGGGCCGCGCCGCCAGTAGGCGCCACGGTAGAGCAGCTGCCAGGTGTCCTCGATGCGATGGGGGTCCGTGCCGAGCAGCAGGGGAACGACGTGGTCGCGCAGGTAGGACGCGACGGCGAGCTCGCGCCCGTTGAGGGTCGCGTCGCCGAGACCGGTGACACCCTCGTCGGTCCCGATCTTCAGGGTGACGAAGTTGCGCCCTGGACTGGTGACGACGACGGACACGTCAGTGATCTTCATCTGCGCACTTCCTCCGCTGAGCGCTCGGCCCGTGGGGAACACTCGTGTTCGGGTTCATTGGTGGATTTCGGTCGTGGGTCAGCACGCGGCCGTCATCGGGTGGATGCCGGCCACGACGCGGGTTCGTCTTGCCGGCGCGTCTTTGCACGAGCGCGGGCCGCAGAGACGGCGGGGTCAGGCCGGGTGCTCGTCGTGGGCGTCCCAGCCGAGCAGTCGCTGCGCGGCGTCCGTGGTGTAGAAGCCGGCGTTTCCGACGAGTGGCTGCCGCCGCGGCACCTCCGGGAACCACTTGTCGGCCAGCTCGGCCGAGGGCGTGGCGCTGGCCGTGCGGGCGGCCACGATGTTGGCCACTGCATGACCGGGCGCCCGGCGGCGAACCGCGAGCAGGCAGGCGGCGGCCGCCTGGTCCACCGCGGTCCATCCCCACAGATGCCGGTAGTCGACCTCGTCCTGGCAGGACCTCGCCGCGGTGTCGTAGTCGTCGTGGAGCGCGTGCAGCCGCAGCGCTGTGAACGGCACGTGCGGGCGGCGGCGCGCGAACGCCGCCGACTGCTGCTCCAGGATCAGCTTCGACAGGCTGTAGGAGTCCTCGCAGTAGGAGGGGTGGTCCTCGGTGATCGGGAACTCGTCGTAGCGCGGGCTGTAGCTGAAGGCACCGCCGATCGCGTTGACGCTCGATGCGAGGCACACCGCTGCGAGCTGCAACTCCTCTGCCGCCACCAGCACGTTGTGCGTGCCGTTCACATTGGTCCGGTGGACGATCGGTTCCGGGTGGTACGGAGAGGTCAGGGCGCCCAGGTGCACCACGACGTCCGTGCCGGTCAGCGCGGCCCGTACCGCGTCGAGATCGATGACGTCTGCCGCTCGCCAGTCGACCCGGCCGACGCCGTCCCCCGGGACGGCGTCGGGCAGGTCGACAGCCACGACGTCGTGACCGGCCGCCGACGCCCGCTCGATCACCCGCCGGCCGAGGATGCCGGCGGCACCGGTCACCGCGATCCGCATCGTCGGGGCGACGACGGGCGACGATGCCAACCGGGGGGATCTGGCGCCGCCCGCACTGCTGCTCACCCCTTCACACCCCCGGTCAGTGCCACACCGCGCAGGAACTGCCGCTGGAAGATCAGGAACAGTACGACCGGGATCACGATGGTCAGGAACACACCGGCCAGTCCGACTCCGAGGTCGGCGGAGGCGGTGCGGGCAGGAAGCGCTACCGAGACCGGCTGAACAGCCGGATCCGGCATGACCAGCAGCGGCCACAGGTAGTCCTTGAACGCCCCGATCAGCGACAACAGAGCCATCACACCGACGATCGGTCGCGACAGCGGCAGGATGATCAGCAGCAGGATCCGCAGGGGTCCGGCGCCGTCGATCCGGGCTGCTTCGACCAGTGAGGGCGGGATGCCGTCGAAGAACCGCTTCGTGATCATGACGTTGAAGGCGCTGGCCCCCGCCGGCAGCCACAACGCCCAGAACGTGTTCAGCAGTGACACGTTCAGCAGCGGCATGTCCAGCACCGTCTGGTAGAGCGGGACCAGGGTGATCACCGCCGGCAGGAACAGCGTTGCCAGTACAGCACCGCTGAGCACCTTGGACCAGCGGGGTTTCAGGATGCTCAGGACGTAGCCGCCGGTGATGGCGACCACGAGGGCGACCACGGTGCAGCCGATGCCCATCACCATCGTGTTGAACAGCGCGGTGCCGATCTGGATGCGGTCCCACGCATCGGCGAGGTTCTGCAGCCGGATGCCCGACGGCCAGAACGACAATGGTGCGGCGATGATGTCGTTCGGGTATGAGATGGCCGCCTTCGCCGACCACAGGATCGGTCCCAAACCGGCCACCACGAGGCCGATCAAGACGATCACCTGCATGACACTCAGGCCGAGCCGGATCCGCGGGTTCGCCCGATCCTGGTCCGAGAGCAGACCGCGCTCGACGGATTCATCCCGTCCTGCTGCTGCCTTCGCCACGTCAGTCCCCCCACCGCTTCGTTGCCATCTGGTACAGCCCGGAAAGCACGCACAAGAACACGGCAAGGACCAGGCTCAATGCCGCTGCGGCGCCGAAATCACCGTTCACGAATGCGTACTGGTAGACCATCAACATGATGGTCAGGGTCGCATTGTCGGGGCCGCCGCCGGTGAACAGCCATGGTTCGGTGAACAACTGGAACGTGCCGATCAGTTGGAGCAGCATCATCACGAGGATGATGCTTCGCAGCTGCGGGACCGTGATGTTCCACACCTTGCGCCAGATTCCGGCACCGTCGATCTCAGCAGCTTCGTAGAGATCGGTCTGCACCGACGTGAGCGCCGCCAGGTAGATGATCGCCGTGGACCCCGCCCCTGCCCAGGTCGCCTCGATGACGATCGAAGGCATCGCCATCACCGTCGAGTTCAGCCAGGGGAACGGCCCGAGCCCGACCACTCCCAATATGGTGTTGAAGATGCCCGTCGCGCCCGGGTCGTAGAAGATCTTCCAGAGCAGGATCGCGGCGACCGGTGGAACCACAGCAGGCAGGTAGGCCAGCACGCTGTAGATCCAGCCCGACTTCTTCAGCTCGTTCATGAAGACCGCGAGGAAGATCGGCGCCGGGAACCCGACGATGAGTGCCAGTAGTGCGAACCAGGCCGTGTTCAACGCTGCTGTCGGCAAGAGCGGGTCCGACAGCACGTAGCTGAAGTTGTCGATCCCGACCCACTCGGCCGGCCCCACCAGATTCGTCTTCTGGAGGCTCATCAACAGCCCCTGGACGATCGGACCCCAGGAGAAGTAGGCGAAGATGAGCACGATCGGGATGGCGAACAGGATGGCCGCCGGCCCGGTCGTGCGACGCCAGGACTGGAACCTGGCGACCCACCCGCTGCCCGGTCCCCCCGGCGGCTCGGAGAGTCGGTGTGCCACAGGTCGCTGCCGCACATTCAGGTCAGTCACGGTCCCGACTCACCGCCCCAGCTTGGCGGCGACGGTGGAGTTGGCCTCGTTCAGCAGCGCCGCCGGATCCGCTGACGGATCGGTCAGCGTCTTCTGCACGACGGTGTCGAGGGCCTTGTAGACCTCCTGGGTCTTGTTCGGCGGCTCGGCCAGCAGCGGCATCGTGGTGAGCGAGTCCCCGTACGGCTTGAACGCCTGCTCGGAGACGTTGCGAACGGGGGCGAGCCACGACTGCCATGTGTCGTACTCGGCCTGGTTCAGCGGCGTCACGCCCGGAATGCCGACGAACTTCCCATCGGCGACCGTGGCCTTCGCCTTGGCGACGGCGACGGACTGGTCGCTGTACTGCCGGAACTCGGAGAACTGGATGTACTTCAGCGCAGCTGCTTGCTGGGCCGGTGTCGCCTTGATGCTGATGATGCTCACGTTGCCACCGACGAGGACACCGTCCTGCTTCGCGCCGGCCTGCGGCGACGGCCCCACACCCACGGACTCGGGCTTCATCCCGAACTTGCGCACCAGGTCGTTGTAGACGTCCGGCAGATGAACCATCATGCCGACCTTCCCGGCCGCGAAGTCCTGGTTGGCACCGTCAGCGTCGTAGAGGTACTGGCTGCCGAGGGAGTTGTCGGACCAGCGCATGTCCTTGATCAGTTGGAGGCCCTGCTTCACCTGATCGCTGCTCAGCAGTGGCGTCTTGCCGTCCTCGGACTCGATCTGGCCACCCAGGCCGTACACCATGTTCGTGAACGTCCACCCACCCTGGTTCTTCGTCGACAGCTGCGCGAACCCGGTCGCACCCGTCTTCTGGGTGATCTCCCGCGCAGCGGTGCGCACCTCGTCCCAGGTGGTCGGCGGCTTGTTCGGATCGAGGCCGGCCCGGGCGAAGAGATCACGGTTGTAGATCAGCCCCATGGTGTAGGCGTAGATCGGCACCGCGTAGATGCGCCCGTCGCGAGTGACGTTCTTGAGCAGGGCCGGGTTGAGCTGATCCAGGATCCCCGACTGCTTGAGCGGGTCGGTCAGATCGGGCAGCTGCTTGTTGGCGATCAACAACGCCGGCTCGGTGAACGCGACCTTCAGGACGGTGGGCAGCGTGCCGCCGGCGACCTGCGCCTGGAAGGTCTGCGCCTGCCAGGCCGTCTCCGAGGTCTCCACCTTGATGTTCGGGTTGGCCTTCATGAACTCGGCAACCGTGTCGTCGTACTGCTTGAGATCCGCGACGTTGTCCGCGGTCGGCCGATCCCCGACGGTGATCGTCACCGGGGCGTTCGGATCGACGCTAGCGGCCGAACCGCCGCCAGAACACGCGACGAGTTGCAGTGCGACGGCCGAGGTCGCGACGGCGGTGAGCAGTTTACGTCGTGTCAGCATTGACAGCTCCTGGCTCTCAGAAACACGCGCGCCCTCGCGCCGCGCTTCCCGGTGGACGTCGACGAGCCAGCTCCATCATCGCGCTGGTCGCCGCTTCGAACCCGTGTGGGTACGTTCCCAGACATGTATGATGGAGACCTTCTACCTGCCATGTCAATGATGGGTTCGTTCCCAATCAATGGTGCGGAGAGCCCGACCACGTCCCAGCTAGAGTCGTCATGCGTGAACACACTGTCGGCGTTGACCAGCACGCACAGCCGGAATGCCGATCAACGCCCGACCCGAACAGGGGAACGCCGATGATGTCCTCCCGACCGACGATCGAGGACGTGGCGAAGTTGGCGGGCGTCGGACGCAGCACCGTCTCGCGGGTCATCACCGGCTCACCGCTCGTGTCCGGAGTCGCCCGACAGGCCGTCGAGACTGCCATCGCGAAGATCGGCTACGTCCCGAACGCCGCCGCTCGATCCCTGGTCACGCGCCGCACCGATGCCATCGCCGTCGTCATCACCAGCGAGGAGATCGTCGTCGGCGGGTACACCTACCTGCACGGAGTGCTGCGCGGGATCTCGAACGAGGCGGCGGCGCGGGACCGGCAGCTCGTCCTCGCGTTCGGCGACGATCTCGACCGCCTCGATTCCTACCTCGCCCGCCACGTCGTCGACGGCGTCGTGCTGATCTCCTCGGTGCCCGACGGTCCCTCGCCGTGGCAGGTCCAACGAGCGCGCCTACCCGTCGTGCTGGCCGGCCGGCCGCAGGGATGGACGGGTAGCTCGTGCGTGACCATCGACAACGAGGGCGGCAGCCGGGCTGCCGTCGATCACCTCATCGCCACCGGCAGCGAGCGGACCGCGATGATCACGGGCTCGGCGGAGTTCCTCGACTCCCGCGAGCGGTACGCAGGCTACGTCGCGGCACTCCGGGCGGCGGGGCGCGACCTCGACCCGGCGCTGGTCGCCGAGGGGGACTTCCGCTATCCCGACTCCGGCGAGCACGCGATGAACCTGCTCCTGCAGCGAGATCCGCACGTCGACGGCGTCTTCGCGGCCAGCGACACCATCGCGATCGGCGCCCTCCGCGCTCTGGCGGCCGCAGGCCGACGCGTGCCGGACGACGTACGGGTCATCGGCTTCGACGACGACCCGCTAGCCGCACGGGCCGAACCACCGCTGAGCACGGTGCGGGTGGAGTTCGGCGAGATCGGCAAGCGGGCGGTGTCGATGCTCCTCGACCTCATCGCCGCCGGCGACGGCTCCGACGCGCCCTCGGTCGTCGTCGGCACCGAGTTGGTACTGCGCGCCTCCGCGTGATGGGGACCGCGCGGACACGGGTGGCCATCAGCGCCGTCGGAGCAACAGATGTACGGCCGGGCGAACTTCGACCTCCTGCGCGAGTCCTGCTCGCCAGATGAACCTCCCCAGGGTCAACTCGATCACGAAATACGGGCCAGATCCGGTCGAGGCGTGCGCGTTGAACCACACCAACATCTCCCCGTTGATGGCCCAAGAGGTGACACCCGCCCTCGGCCGCCGACACTGGAGCCAGCCCCGGGTTCGTCAACAGATGCGAACGGCCGTCACGGGATACGCCCACAACCGCCGCCGCGCGGGTCAGCGTCGTGATCGTGATCCCCCCGTCTCCACCACCACCACCGGGACGCCGCCGCGGCTGGGATCTGCGCCCAGCTCGGCCTGGAGTGCTTGCCGGTATCGCGTTCGGGGCCGGCGTGCTGCTGTGGGCGCTGGCGGGCTCGCCCGGGCTCGTACTCGCCACCGCGCTCGGCACCACAGTCGTCATCCGGCTCCTCGGCTCCCTGTTCCTGCCGCGCCGGCTCCGGGAACACTCGATCATCGCGGCGTTGCTCGCCGGCCTGGTCGTGCTGCTGCACCACCGCCCTGCGCGCCCTCGGCGCGACCGTCACCGAACCCGAGCGCTACAACCGGATCGAATCCGACTCCCTCACCCTCACCCCACAACCCGACGGCACAGTCGACGTGGACACCCCGGTTCCACCCAGTGCACCTGACCGCGGCTCGGTGCCCGACCGGGCCAGCCCCGAGCTCGACGGAACGCGCCGGGGAACAGTGGGGTGTCGCGGTGCAACGGGCCCAGGAGCTCCAGGAGCTGGCGGCGGGCAGTGTCGGTGAACCCGGTCCCGAGGGCCCCGACATGTACCAGCAGCCCGTCTCGTCGTGTGCTGCCAGCAGGAGTGCGCCCAGGACGTTGGCGTTGCCGCTGCTGGGCGCCCACCCGGCGATGATGACCTCGGCGGTGTGTCGGATCGGTGATTTGATCCAGGCTCAGGACCGGCGCCCCGGCGACAGATAGGGCGACGACAGCCGTTTGGCCACCACACCTTCCAAGCCTTGCTGCTGGGCGGCGGCCATCACCAGAGATCCGGGGGTGTCGGTGAAGTTCGCCGGGACCGTCACTCCCGGCCGCTCCAGCCGCAACTCGGTCAACAACCGGCGCCGGTCGCGACGTGCATGCGGTGCTGCAACAACCCGAAATCCGGCCTGCCCCGCTCATCCAAGGCCACGATCTCGCCGTCGAGGACCAGGCCGGCGAGCAGGTCCAGGCAGGCGACCTCCGGGTAGGACCGCGACACGTCACGATCGTTGCGGCTGCAGAGCCGCGCGCCATCGGGGCCGGTGTAGCTGGTAGCGCGGTTGGTTGACTGAACTCGGCCTGCGACCCTGAGCTCATCGACGTTGTCAGCGTCAGGGTCGTGGCATGAGTCCGTGCAGGAGCGTGTCGACCAGCTGTTCGGGGAGGGCGGGGTCGAGTGGCTCGCGGGTGAGCAGGACCTTCATATGCAGCGGGCCGACGAGCATTTCGATGGCCCGGCGCGGGTCCGCGTACTCCGGCAGCTCGCCGCGGCTGATAGCTCGCTGGATGATCTGGGTGGACTGGCGGAAGCGGGTGAGCCAGTAGTGGTCGCGGACCTGGCGGGTCGGGGGGTCGTCGCCGCCGGAGGCGAGTGAGCGGTCGAGGGTGTCGCCGATGTCGCTGTTGAGGAAGGCGACGAGCTGGGTGATGTAGATGATCAAGTCGTCGCGGACCGAGCCTGTGTCGGGGATCGGGGCCAGCTCGGCGGCGTCCTCCAGTAGTGCCTCGACCATCAGGTTCTCCCGCGTGCCCCACCGCCGATAGATCGACGACTCGTGCACGCCGGCCTCGGCGGTGGTCATGGGCGCAGCGGGTGTCGAGACGGGGATCGTGCAGCGGTCCGAGGCGGTGGACGGGATGCGGATCGACTGGGACGTCCCCGTGCCGATGACAGACGGTGCGGTGCTGTCGCAGGACTGCGTGGCTGATCTTCCGCTGTACGTGCCGTCGATACGGTCCGGGCCGTACCGGGCTACGAGATCAGGCCCCGGGGTCGCTCGAGGGCCGGGTCCGGCTGGCGCGGCCGGGCCGGGCCGTGCTCGGCGGCACCGGGTTTGGGCAGTTGCGACGTCGACCACCACGCCGACACCGCCGTCAAACACATGTCCCACCCCGTCCGGGTCGTGTCCAACGCGACGAGCAGCAAGCCGCCGGGGTACCGCTTCAACGCCCCCGGCATAGCCTGGTCCCAGGCCAGATCCGCCGGCTGCGGCGGTGCGACTGCCGCAGTGTCGGATCAGGCTCCGGCAGTATTGATCGGTGGGGCCCACCCGGGGCGCCGGATCAGACAGAACGGGTGACCGGCCGGGTCGGCATAGACATGGTTGCCATCCGGTAGCAGTCGAGCCCCGATGGCCAGGACCTGAGTGCCAGCGGTGTCGAGATCCTCGACCATGACGTCGAGGTGGAACTGCTGTGGACGCGACGGGTCGAGCCAGCACGGCGGCTGGTGATCGGGAGCGCGTTGGAAGGCGAATCCTGATGTGGTGTCGTCGTCGGCGATCACGACGAAGTCATCTGACCGGTAGGTCACCGGGAGCCCGAGCAAGTCGGAGCAGAAGGTGGCCAACGCGGCTGGATCAGGGCAGTCGATGACCACGTGGTGTCGGCGTCCGATCATGATTCGGCATCCTCGCGCACCCACCGGGGCCGCACCACGAGGAATAGAAGACGCGATGCCGCAAGGGACCTCGCGACTGGCAGAACGCGCCGCCGAGGTCGACCGGATCGGACCGGATCGGCTCAGATCGGCAGTGCCGGCGTGACTACTGGTCACCGAGGCTGCGCCAGCTCCGCAGACATCGGGCACCAGCCGTCTGCGCGCAGCAGAGGCGGGCGGCACTCACGCTGACGGCGAGGATGGCCAGCGTGGGGGAATTGGCCAGAACCGTTGTCGAACAGGTAGCCGCGATGATCATGACTAGATCACCCAGCACGGCCGACCCGATCACGATCATCGCCCCAGGAAGGCCATGGCCGACCAGCTGTCCGAGCCGGCGATGTGGGCGACGGGTCGCGACCAGCACGACCAGGCCGACTCCGACGGCGATGCCGATCGCCGGAGCGACCGGTACCGCCGCCCACAAGCTCGCCACGGACATGGTCGCCGCCCCTTGCCGCCACTGCGCGGGCGCCAGCATCAGCAACCATGCCGACCCGACGATCGGACCGGTGAGTAGATAGGCAGCGATAACGCGGCGGGCGCGACCCGTGGCCAGCTCGCCGGTGAACGACGCTGCCACCACCGCGGGCGGACCGAACTCGCGCAGCGCGGCAGCGACGGCAGCTTCCGAGGACACGCCCCGTTCGCGGCGACATCTCGTGGCCTCGTGGAGTCCGTCGCGCAGCTCGTCGAGGATCGCCGTGCACGCCGCCGGCGGCCCGACCAACCCCGCGGACACCGCGGTCAGGTAGGTCTCGATCTGGCGCCCGGCTACGTCATGACCGGCCACGGCCGCCTCCGCAGCAGCGCCGACACCGCGGTCGAGAACTCCTCCCACCCGCTGCGGGTGGTGTCCAGTGCAGCGATCCCGCCCGGTGTGAGCTCGTAGCTGCGCCGCCGCCGGCCCGAACCCGACGACCACTGGCTGCGGACCAGACCGGCCCGCTCCAGCCGGTGCAACGCCGGATATACCGTGCCGGTCGGTAGGTCGATCCGCCCCTCGCTGCCGGCACGCAACCGTTCGATTACTGCGTAGCCGTGCAGCGGGCCCTGCTCCAACGCGGCTAGCAGTAAGCCATCCAGGTGCCCCTTTAACGCCTCCGCCCGCATACGTAGCGACGCTACTCCTTTCCAGCGGAGTCCACGTCCACAACGGTGGGCTGTGCACGTCCAGGCGTAGCATCGCTATACGTAGGAACGCTACATCTCTGAGGCGGCGGCATGACCCTCCCTGCATGGATAGGGCTTCTCATCGTGGTGCATGTCGGCTGCGGGATCGTCGCGGCCGGATGCGGGGTCGCCGCGATGCTCAGCCGCAAAGGCAGCCGTCGCCATCGCCGCTTCGGCCGCACCTTCCTGCTCGGCTTGCTCGGATTGGGCCTCACGGCGCCGGTGCTGGCCGCGGTGGACTGGCCGCACCGCTGGCACCTCGCAGCCCTGGGTGTCGTCGCCCTCGGCGCCGCAGCCGCCGGGCTCAGTGCCGTGCGGTGGGCGCACCCGGCCCGACTCGGCGTCCACATCACCGGGATGGGCGTCGCCTACATCAGCATGCTGACCGCGTTCTACGTCGACAACGGGCCCCGACTTCCACTGTGGGACCAGTTGCCGACGTTCGCGCTGTGGCTACTTCCCGCCGCGGTCGGTGCACCGATACTGATCCGGGCACTGCTC
Organism: Pseudonocardia sp. GCM10023141; assembly: GCF_042653605.1. Taxonomy (NCBI): domain Bacteria; kingdom Bacillati; phylum Actinomycetota; class Actinomycetes; order Pseudonocardiales; family Pseudonocardiaceae; genus Pseudonocardia; species Pseudonocardia sp. GCM10023141. The sequence continues at coordinate 11,846 of NZ_JBHSIR010000036.1, read as the reverse complement.
CGACGCCGCGTTCCTCCCGCTGTCAGCAGCAGCTGCTGAGCGCCGCTTCGGCGCCCGCGGGTCCCGCGCAACAGACTCCGGCGTCGGGCTGGTTGGCCGGGCGGATGCCGGTGTCGTCGGGGGCGTCAGCCTTGACGGTGTAGACCTCCCACGGCTCCTGACCGGGGCCGTGGACCCACACCTTGTCCTGCACGGCGTAGCAACAGGTGGTGTCGTTCTGCACCGCGGTGAACAGCCCCAGCTCCGAGAGCCGGGTGGTGGCGGCGTTGACCTCGTCGGTGGTTTCGACCTCTACCCCGAGGTGATCCATGACGGTGGGCTGGTCGGCCTCACCCTCGATCAGGACGAGCTTGAGCGGCGGCTCGACGATCGCGAAGTTGGCGTAGCCGGGCCGGCGCTTCGCCGGCGCAACGCCGAACAGGGACTCGTAGAACGTGATCGACGCTTCGAGGTCCGACACCCGCAACGCCAACTGAACACGTGACATGAGATCCACTCCCTGTTTCGATGACCGTCGAGACAGAGGTTGCACTCTGGTTTGATGCCTGTCAAGGTAGACGCATGTCGAATCAGGAGCGGATGCTGATCGAGCTCACCGACGTCGTCGGGTGCTGCTCACCGCTGGCCCGCGAACCCTTGACCGCTGATCAGTCGGTCGAGTTGGCGCGGCTGTTCAAGGCGATGGGCGACCCGGTCCGGCTGCGCCTGATGTCGCTGATCGCCTCCCACGAAGGTGGCGAGGCGTGCGTGTGCGACCTGACCGACGTGTTCGACCTGTCCGGCCCGACCATCTCCCACCACCTGAAGGTGCTCCGCGAGGCCGGCCTCATCGCGGGCGAGCGGCGCGGCACGTGGATCTACTACCGGGTCCTGCCCGACGCCCTGCGGCAGCTCTCCGCGGTGCTGGTCCTCGACGACGCCCCGGCGCTGCCGGCATGAGCACCGAGAACTCCACCACCTCCGACCCGGCCGCGCCTGGGACTGGTGGCGAGGCGGGTGTGGTCGCGAAGCTCTCCACGCTCGACCGGTTCCTGCCGGTGTGGATCATCGCCGCCATGGTGGTCGGACTGCTCGGCGGCCGGCTGGTCCCCGGCCTGGGCGCTGCACTGGACGCGATCTCCATCGACGGCGTCTCGTTCCCGATCGCGCTCGGGCTGCTGGTGATGATGTACCCGGTGCTGGCGAAGGTCCGCTACGACCGCCTCGACACCGTCACCGGCGACCGCAAACTCCTGATCTCGTCGCTGATCCTCAACTGGGTACTCGGCCCGGCGCTGATGTTCGCCCTCGCCTGGCTGCTGCTGCCCGACCTGCCCGAGTACCGCACCGGGCTGATCATCGTCGGATTGGCGCGCTGCATCGCCATGGTCATCATCTGGAACGACCTCGCCTGCGGAGACCGCGAGGCCGCCGCCGTGCTGGTCGCCCTCAACTCCGCGTTCCAGGTCATCGCGTTCGCCGCGCTGGGCTGGTTCTACCTCGACGTCCTGCCCGGCTGGCTCGGCCTGCCCCAGACCGACCTCACCGTCTCGCCGTGGCAGATCGCTGCCTCGGTGCTGATCTTCCTCGGGGTTCCGCTGGTCGCCGGCTACCTGTCGCGTCGTCTCGGGGAGCGAGCGAAGGGCCGGGATTGGTACGAATCCAGGTTCCTGCCGCGGATCGGGCCGTTCGCGCTCTACGGGCTGCTGTTCACCATCGTCATCCTCTTCGCCCTCCAAGGCGACGCGATCACCTCGCGGCCCTGGGACGTCGCCCGCATCGCACTGCCACTGCTGGCCTACTTCGCGATCATGTGGGCCGGGTCCTACGCCTTCGGCCGCGCCATTGGCTTGTCGTACGAGCGCACCACCACCCTCGCGTTCACCGCGGCGGGCAACAACTTCGAGCTCGCCATCGCGGTTGCGATCGCGACCTTCGGAGTCACCTCCGGGCAGGCGCTGGCCGGGGTCGTCGGCCCGCTGATCGAGGTCCCCGTCCTGGTCGCGCTGGTCTACGTGTCCCTCGCCGCCCGCCGCCGCTGGACAACCCGCACCCCCACTTGACCACCCCTGTTCGCGCACGCCGATCCTTCGAGGAAGTAGGCCGCCATGACCAGTACGTGGCACCGCGACACCCTGTCCATCGACCAACACGTCGCCCTCAAAACCGCTGCCGGGCATCTGGCCCGGGAGTTCGACGGCACTTTCGGCAGCGAGACGATCGAGCGGTTCCTGCACTCCTCCTATGACGAGTTCGCCGGCCGCGCCGTCGTACTCAACTTCCTCCCGCTACTGGCCGAGAAGTTCGCTCGCCAGCGCCTGCGCGCGCTGGCGAAGGTGGAGGGCAAAGCCCTGGTCGGCACGCCGGTGGTGCTGTTTCTGTGCACTCACAACGCGGGGCGTTCCCAGATGGCGCTCGGGTTCTTCACCCACCTCGCTGGTGACCGCGCGGTTGCCTGGTCGGGCGGGTCGGAGCCTGGCGAGACCGTCAACGCCGCTGCGGTGGCGGCGATGGCCGAGCGTGGGATCGACATCGCCGCCGAGTACCCCAAGCCCTGGACCGATGAGGTCGTTCGGGCTGCGGACGTGGTGATCACCATGGGCTGTGGGGACGCCTGCCCGGTGTTCCCCGGCAAGCGCTACGAGGAATGGGTCCTCGACGACCCCGACGGCCTCACTGTCAGCGGTGTGCGCCCGATCCGCGACGAGATCGGACGCCGCGTCCGCGCCCTGCTCGACGAACTCCTCCCCACCACCCCTACCGCCTGAGACTGGAGACCACGACCGATGACCGCTATCCCCGAGGTGCTGTTCGTGTGTGTGCACAACGCCGGTCGCTCGCAGATGGCCGCCGCGCTGCTGCACCACCACGCCGCCGGCACCGTGACCGTGACCTCCGCCGGCTCCGCGCCCGCTGACACCATCAACCCCGCTGTGCGCGAGGTGATGGCCGAGATCGGGCTGGACCTGTCCCAGGAGTTCCCCAAGCGGTTGACCACCGATGCGGTCCAGGCCGCCGATGTCGTGATCACCATGGGGTGTGGGGACGCATGCCCGATCTTCCCGGGTAAGAGCTACCTCGACTGGGACCTCGCCGACCCGGCGGGCAAGACCATCGAGGAGATCCGGCCCATTCGCGACGACATCGACGCCCGCGTCCGGGCTTTGCTCGCCGAGCTTGTCCCGGCCAACGCCTGAACCACCTGCGCCCCTGATCCGGGGCCGACCCCTCGATCCTTCGAAACGGGAGCTGATCGTGACCGACACCGATGACCTGCGCGAAGCCGTACGGGCCCGCTACGCCGCCGCCGCGACCCGCTCCGCAGCAGGCGAGTACGCCGAAGCCCGCACGCTCGAAGCTGCATCGTGCAGCGGGCCGGCCCCGGTGTCCACGACCGACGAGCACAGCGAGCCCGTGTTCGGGGCCCAGCTCTACGCCCCGACCGAAGCCGCGGGTGCACCCGAGGAAGCCGTGGCAGCATCGCTGGGCTGCGGGGTCCCGACCGCTGTCGCGGACCTGCACCCCGGCGAGACCGTGTTGGACCTGGGTTCCGGCGCCGGTGCTGATGTCCTGATCTCCGCTCGCCGGGTCGCCCCGGGTGGCCGGGCGATCGGGCTGGACATGACCACCGAGATGCTCGTGCTTGCCCGGCGCAACGCCGCCGAGGCCGGGGTCGACAACGTCGAGTTCCTGCAGGGGTACCTCGAAGACATCCCGCTGCCCGACGCGACCGTCGACGTCGTCATCTCCAACTGCGTGATCAACCTCGCCGGGGACAAGACCGCGGTCCTGCGTGAGGCCGCGCGGGTGCTGCGACCGGGTGGCCGGTTCGCCGTCTCCGATGTCATCGCCGACCCCGACATGGACGACACCACCCGCATCGACATGCAGCAATGGACCGGCTGCATCGCCGGCGCCCTGACCCGCGACCAGTTCGAACAAGCCCTCGCCGATGCCGGCCTGATCGACGTCGAAATCATCGAGACCCACCGCGTCCACACCCACGCTGCGGCGGCGATCATCCGCGCCCAGAAGCCTCGCTAGCTGAGGTCGGATCCGCTCGATCACGACATCCCGCCAGGTGCGCCAGCAGCACCCGAACACCACACTGATCACCACACCAGCAGCGATGATCACCCCTCCGTGATCACGAGACCTGCGCGACACACCTAGACGAGCCCAAGTCGATCACGCAAAGTGGGACAGATCCAGATCCAGTCTCAGCGCGCCGTTGACACATGGCCCCGTCGCCGATGGTCGCCTTTTCTTCGATGTCTACGTGTGCGGGTCGGTGATCTCGCGGAGGCGGGTGAGGGTATCGCGCAGTTGCGCCATCCGCCGCGATCCGAGGTGCGCACGCCACTCGGCCTCGACGTCGGCAAGAACCTTCTCGCCTACGGGTATGGTCGAGGCGCCGCGCTCGGTGAGGCGCACCAGCCGGGCGCGGGCGTCGGTGGGATCGGGAGTGCGCTCGACGTAGCCGGCGCGTTCGAGTTGGTCTACCAGGAAGCCGGCGGTCTGTTTGGTGACCTGCGCGGCGTCGGCGAGCTCGGTCAGTCGGCTGCCGCTGGCACCGATGCGTTGGAACACCCGTGCTTGCGCCCGGGTGATGTCGCCGTAGCCCGCCTCGGCGAGCGCCGCGAACACGCGGTCTTCCGCGGCACGGTAGGGGATGAACAGCAACAGGCCCAGGTTGAGCGTGTCTGCAGTGCTGCCGTGGGTCACGACACTCCCTTGCACTAGTACGAACAACTGACTAAAGTGATCAGCCTAACGTACCAAACTTGGGGGTTGGGATGGATCGTGACGCGATGTGGCACGCGCTCGACGAGCAACGAGCAGAGCTGGCCGACCTGCTCGAGGAGCTGACGGCCGCAGAATGGGCACAGCCGTCGCTGTGTGCCGGCTGGACCGTCCGCGACGTCGCGGCGCATCTCGTGCTCGGACCGCGCACCGGCGCCGCAACCGTGATCGTCGAGATGGTCCGTGCCCGTGGCAGCTTCAACCAGATGATCCACGACACAGCCATCCGCCATGCGACCCGACCGGTCGAGGACCTCGTCACCGAGCTACGGGCGATAGTCGGGGCGCGCCGACTCGCCCCGGGCCAGAAGTTGGCCGACGCGCTGATGGACGTGCTGGTCCACGGCCAGGACATCGCGATCCCTCTTCGCCGACGACGCGATATGCCCGCCGAAGCGGCACAGGCCGCGGCGCAGCACCTGTGGCGGATCGGCTTCCCGTTCCACGCCCGCAGGAACCTGCGCGGGTTCCGGCTGCGCGCCACCGACGTGAACTGGGCCGCCGGCGAGGGTGCTGAGGTCCGGGGACCCATCGCCGCGATCGTGGCGTTGCTCGCCGGGCGCACCGCGACCTTGCCCCACCTGACCGGTGACGGAGTCCCCACACTGGCCTCCCAGCTCACGGCCCCCGCCCCGCAACATGCCCGAACTGCATTCGAATGCCGTAACAGAGCAGAGGAGTAGTCGCCATGGCAGCGCGATATACCGGGCCAGGGAAGGGCATCGCCCTGGACACCTTCGACGGCATCCACACCGTCAAGGTCAGCGCCGAGGACACCGGTGGCGCCTACGAGCTGTTCGAGGTCGATGCACCGCGCGGGCCAGCCGTTCCGATGCTGCGCACCCCGTGGGCCAAAGCGTTCTACCTGCTCGCCGGAACCATGACGGTGCACGTCGAGGGCGAGCATCACGAACTCGAACCCGGGGCCACGATCACCATTCCCGATGGCGCCGCCCACGCGTTCGAGGTGACGACACCGACGGCGAGATTTCTCGCCTTCACCCTCACCGATGCAGCGGGGCGCCTGTTCGCCGACATCGTCGCCTCCATCCCGCCCGGGCGATCGATGCAGGACCTCGCGCCCCTACTCGAACGGGTCGCACACCGCCACGGCGTCACCTTCGCCGCCGACGACCCGCCGTAGCGCTCACCCAGCCCGACTCCGCACCGATGACCGGCGCCCTGGATCCGCAACCGCGCCCCCGACACCCGCACAGGCAGCACGATCCTCGGCCACGCCGTTCTGCGGCGCGGACCAGGCCTGGACGGCGCAGGCGAGCAGATCAGGCGGCCGAAGTCACGTCGCAGCCGAGAATCGGCACAGTCCCGCTGGAATCTCCTGTGGGCCGATTCATCGCTGCCTCGCCCAGTGATCAACCTCAGGGGAATCTCTGTGTGGCGGGATACCCAGTTTGGCCTGGGTTGCACACGCCGACACGCTCAATGGTGCACAGCCTGGCGGTGCACGTGTTCGCGTTGTGAAGAACGCGCGGGCGAGGGCAGGATCCCGGCTGGGTGGGCCAGTTCTCACGCCGTGGGCGTGTCCTCGGCGCGGCGGCGTTCGAGGAAGACGGTGTCACGCCAGATGCCGTAGTGGCGTCCGATACGTTCTCGTACGCCGAGGGTGCGGTACCCGGCGAAGCGGTGCAGCACGATGCTGGCCCGGTTCTCCGGGAAGATCCCGGTCTGCAACGTCCACATCCCGGCGTCATCCGCGACGGTGACCTGCTGGTGGATCAAGGCCTTTCCGGCTCCTCGACCGCGGTACCCGTCACCGACGTAGATCGAGCTCTCACCGACCCCGGCATAGACCGCACGAGCGGACGTGGCGCGGATGGCGGCCCACCCGACGACGCGCCCGTCGATATCGGCGACCCAGACGCACTGCCGTCCAGTCACTGCTACGCAGAGCTCGCACCGTGACGTCTGTGGGCAGATCCGGCGGGTAGCCCCGTCACCCGCGCTCACGTGCGCGCCGCGGCCAGCCAATCATTGCCTCCGAGGGGACCTGACCAGCGACGCCGCTGACCCGAGCTCGACGACATCGACGCCCACCCCACGATGCGGATCGACTCAGCACTGTCAGGCTCCAATGCGATCGGCCAGGATCGGTTGACCGGGACCAGACAGCTCCGCAAGCGCCTCTCGACGGCCGGCAACAGCCATGATCAAGGCCTCCGCGGAACCCTCGACATTAGGCCCGGTGCCGGTGGTCCAGTCCAGGTCGGTCGCAGTGAGCGTGAGGCCCTCCACGCGTTTGCTCGCGCCGATCGGGCGCGCGGTGCAGGCGAACGGCAGCGCGCAGAGCATGCGGTCGGCAGGGATCTCCCGGGGCAAACCGAGCGAGCGGCGGATGTCCTGCTGATGGATCAGCCCATCGGTCAGCGCGATCCGACCACCGAACTTGGCCGGGAGCCCGCTGGGCTCCAGGTGCTGCTTGACCCGCGCCAAGAGATCGTCGGGGGTGTGGTCGGCGAAACGGGCGACACCAGCGGCGTTCACCCGATCGGCGTTAAGCCCACCGGCAATGAAGCGCCCGATCAGCGCACCCATGCCGAGCTCTTCGTAGCTGAACATATGCGCGACCACATCGCGGACCCGCCATTTCGTGCACAGGGTCGGTGCTCTCCACTGCTCAGGGGTCAGGCCAGCGAGGAGCGCGGCGAGCTCGGCCCGCTCGTCGTGGGCGAGGGCTGTCGCGTCGACGGCCGCGGTCACGATTGATCGGCCACGGACTTGGCGAACCCGTCGAGCAGCAGCTCCCAGCCACCGCCGCCGCGGATCGCGTCGTTGATGGCCTGGCCGCCTTCGAGTCGCTCGAAGTAGCGGTGTTCCACGGTGACGGTGGTCTGGTCGGGGCCGTCCGCGGCGAAGGTGGCCTCGATCTCGCTGGCATGGGTGGGGTCGGGGTCGAACTGCCACATCCCGTTGATCTGCCAGGTGAACACCAGCCGGTTCGGCGGCTCCCAGGCCAGCACCCGACCCCAGTCGCACTCGACGCCGTCGACACCGCGCTCATACCAACGCCCGCCCTCGCCGGACTCCAGGACCACCTCGGCCACCTCGGCAGCGCCGATATGGAACTGATGCGGCCACCAGGAGTTGATCGAGCTGGTGAACACGCCGAACGCCTTATCGAGCGGCAGCGCGACGGTCACGGTTCCGGTGATCGGCGGAATGGGTGCCGTGGTGGTCATGAGGTCTCCCCTGTGAGATCGAGGTGCGCGGATCGGGATTCGTCGACGGCCGCCTCGGCAACCTTGTGAAAACCCGTCAGTGCGTCGCTCCAGACGCCGTCCAGCCAGGTCCGCAGCGCGGTGACACCGTCGGGGTTGAGGCGGTAGATCCGACGGTTGCCCTCGGCATGGCTGACGACCAAACCACCGTCTTTGAGCACACGCAGATGCTGAGACACCGCCGGCCGGCTGACCGGTAACCGGTCAGCCAACTCCTGCACCGAACACGGCCGTCGGGCGAGCAACTCGAAGATGGCGCGCCGGGTCGGATCCCCGAGCAGACCCAACCCACCATCTCCGTAAGCTGACACGAACGGTAAGGCTAGACGCACGTAGGCCGGGAGAGCAACCAATCGGGTGGCATGACCTCGCCCTACACCCGTGCCGAACACCTCGCCGCGGACGCCCGCGCGGCCAGCGCGGAGATCAGAGTGGCCGCGGAGGTACTGCTCCAGGTCGCCAAGCACGACGGCCACATCGACGCCCACCGCGGCGACGTCAGCCTCGCCCTCGCCGGACTGGTCGAGGCCTGCGCACTGAACTACACCAACATTTCGCCGCTGATGGCCCAAGAGGTCTTCGCCGTGGTCGACGCCGTCGACCGAGCCACCGGGCGGCGTCGCTCCACCGGCACCCGACCCGGCGATCCGTGCAGACCCCAGGATCTGATGCGCCGGATCGCGATCGCGGTCACCGAGCCCACCGCGAGCTGCGCCCTGTTGTTCGACGAGCACGGCCTGCGGGCACCGCGGTACGGGCCAGACCGGCGTCACACCGGCGTACCGGGTGGCATGGCAGATCACCGACCACCAACCCTGCTAACAGACCCCACGGCCAATCGCACCTCGGCGGACAACGTCGCCGACAGGGCTGGGCCACGAGACGGCCGCCGGCCGTGGTCAGCTCGGGGAGATGCGGGCCGTGCCCAGGACGTGCGGGCTGGACGGCTGGGTGAACCGGCTCTCCGGGAACCGCAGCCGCCGGACGTCGGTGATGGTGAATCCTGCGGCCGTGATCGCGGCGGCCGGATCGGTGGCGGTGTGGCATCCCCCCGCCAGCAAGGGCCAGAACGTCGCATCGGCGACCCACTGTGCGATGCGCAGCCCGCGGGTCTCGGCGATCGTGTGTTCGAGAAACCGCAGGACCCCGCCCGGACGCAGCACCCGACCGACCTCAGCCAGCGCCGCGGCCCGATCTGTCAGCGAGCACATGACCAGGCACAGCACCGCGGCATCGACGCTGTCATCAGGCAGCGGGAGCCGATCAGCCAGGCCGGCACGGACCGAGACCGCGACCGGGGCGTGGGCTGCCCGGTCGGTGGCGAGACCTCGCAGGTAGGGCTCGGGCTCGATCGCGGTGACCTGGCTGACCGTGGCCGGGTAGTGACCGAAGTTCAGACCGTTGCCGGCACCGATCTCGACGACGTCGCCGACAAGACCTGCGAGTAGCTCTTCGCGCAGCCCGGCCATCCCCTCGCTTTCCATGCGTGCACTCACGCTGGCATAGAAGCGGCTGAACAAGCGGCGCGGTCGATCTGTTGCCACGGAGGACGGGCCGTGCTGTGTCATCTGACCGTCTCTTCATTGTTGTCGGCAACTCATGTGCTAAATACATCATTACCACAGTTCATAGTGTTACTGTTCCTGCGTGCAGGTGGACCCGGTGGCAGTGCTGGACAAGGTGTTCGAACTGGCCGGGCAGGTCGGCGACCTGATGGCCTCGACATTGACCGAACGCGGCCTCACCCCAGCCCGCGCGGAAGCGCTCCTCGTGTTGCACACCTCTGGCGAGCCGATGGTGCAGCGGCAACTGAGCCAGGCGCTGCAATGCACACCGCGGCATGTCACCGCGCTGGTCGATGCCCTCGAACAGGCCGGAATGGCGCATCGGGGACCGCATCCCACCGATCGCCGCGCCACCCTCGTGACACTGACCGATCTCGGCGCGCGAACCGCGCACCGGATGGCCCAGGAACGCCAGAGCTCCGCCCACCAGCTGCTAGGTCACCTCACACCCGCCGAACTGGCCGGGTTCATGGCCGTCGCTGACCACGTGTTGCGCCATCTCGGACACAGCGCCCCACCCGACACGTCGCCCACCGGCCCCCATGTCGCCCCGCAGGTGGACACCGGAACACCGTCATGACCGAGCAGGCCGGGACACGAGCCGCACATTGGAACGCGGTCTACGGGCGTCTCGACGACACCCAAGTCAGCTGGTACGAACCCGACCCGACCTCCTCGCTGGCGATGCTCGACACGGCTGGTGTCGACCCGGGCATGTCTGTGATCGATGTCGGGGCCGGCGCATCCCGACTGGCCGATGCCCTGCTGGCGCGCGGGTTCGGTGATGTGACCGCGCTCGACGTGTCCGACGACGGTCTCGCCCACACCCGGGCCCGGCTCGGGGCTGCAGCGGCTGAGCGTGTCGCGTGGGTCGTGGCCGATCTGCTGGGCTGGGTACCGCAGCGCCGCTACCAGGTGTGGCACGACCGGGCGGTCTTCCACTTCCTGACCGACCCAGCAGACCAGGCCCGCTACCGCGACCTCCTGCACGCCGCATTGCGGCCCGATGCCCGGGTCATCATCGCCACCTTCGCCGACGACGGCCCCCGGTCCTGTTCCGGGCTTCCGACCGCGCGCTACAGCCCCACGCAACTCGGTGCGGTCCTTGGCTCATCGTTCGACGTCATCGCGACCCGCCGCGAGCATCACCGCACCCCCGCCGGAGCAATACAGCCCTTCACCTGGCTCGCTGCCCACCACCACGCCATTCGGCCTGCACCGGTCACAGTTGATGACGCCAGCGGCACCGGACAGCGTTACCGAGGCCATCTGTAGTTGCCGTGGCCCTACGATCCGCGGGTGCAGCAGTTCAGGATCTCCGAGGCAGCAGGTCTGCTGGGCGTCAGCGACGACACCGTCCGCCGCTACGTCGATCAGGGAAAGCTCCCCTCACGCCGCGATGCCTCCAACCGCGCCGTCATCGACGGCGTCGCCCTCGCAGAGTTCGCCCGCGACACCGCGCACGCCGCCCCCGACCCGAGCGGTGTGTCCCGATCGGCACGCAACCGCCTCGTCGGGCTGGTCACCTCCGTGACCGCCGACCGCGTCATGGCCCAGGTCGAGATCCAGTGCGGCCCCTACCGCGTCGTGTCGCTGATGAGCACCGAAGCCGCTACCGAACTGCAGCTCGAACCCGGCGCCCTCGCCGTGGCCATCATCAAGTCCACCAACGTCGTCGTCGAGATCCCAGACAAGTCCCTGCGCCGCTCCACATCGGAATGATCACCGCCCGGCAATCCCTGACTGCCCGCATCGCAACTACCCCGCACGACGGCACGGGATCTCGGTGGACCCGACGCTGATCGTGCTCGGATTCACCGCCGGGCTGTCCCTCGCCGTTCTGACCGCGCCCGTCGGCATCTCCGGTGCCGTGTTCCTGCTCCCGATCCAACTCGACGTTCTTCACGTCCCCAGCCCCGCGGTGACACCTACCAATCTGCTGTTCAACGTGGTCGCCACCCCCGGGGCACTGTTGCGCTACCGCCGACAGGGACAGCTCGGCGGGCCACTGGCGCGCCAACTCGTCGCCGCCACCCTTCCCGGGGTGGTCATCGGCGCGATCATTCGCGTTTACGTGTTGCCCGGCGAGGCGGTGTTCCGGCTCGTCGCCGCTGCGGTACTGCTCCCGCTCGGTGTCTGGCTCTGGCGCCGGACCCTGACCCGCTCCATCACCCGGACCCCGCGCCCACTAGCACCAAAGCCGTTCAGTTAGCGGTCGCGGCTGCTGGTCAAGGATCTTGTTGCGGCGTGTCGTTGCCGGAGA